>JAQTRP010000102.1 GCA_028711765.1 Candidatus Omnitrophota bacterium
AGTTTGGGATCGCGCTTGAAGATCTCCCTGTAAATACGGGGATATTGGTCTTTGCCGCCGATAAACATAAAAGCCATGGGCATGACTCTTTTGGCTAGCCCACTCATCAGTTTCGACTGCTTTTGAATGTCCCACTGGGCTGTGGGATCCTCGCGCAGCCTTGAGATATGATAAAGCTCCCTCGCGTTCACGCGCAAAAGAACCCTGCGGCGGTGCGAGTTTGTAAGCACATAAGGCGCCGCTACCGATGTATCCCGTGAAATGACCTCATACGCGTCATTGGTGCGCTCAACAACTTCCATAAATTGTTTTTCCAGGCCCGCCGCGATTATCGCCTCCGGAATCGTCACGCCTAACCGCGGGTCGTAGGGCTGATAAGTCTGGGTCGAGAGCCGGTGCCGCTTAAGCTGGCCGAAACAAGCCGCGGAAATCACAAGTTCGAAAGTCAGATTAACATACTCGAATTCCCTGAGGACTGAATCGTAAAATTCCATATGCTGCGCCGCCGTCTTGAACATATCTATTTTCTCATCATTGCTCAGGCGCCGCGCGAGATCCCAGCAGTCCTCATAACTCTGCGCGGAAGCGGTATGAAGAAGCGCGGCAAGCACACGCTCATCGCCCTGAGGGGTATAATCAACTAGCCTTACGTTCTCTTTTCCCGCTGATTTTGGCATCGGATAGCGCCCGACGAAATTGCGCGACAGGGATTCCAGACAAGGATAGGTTCTCCCGTCATAATCGTTCGCACGGACAAAGAGGATAATGGACGGCGCGACTTTCTCGACGAGGCGGTACATCTCCTCGCCTATTTTGCGTACCTCATCAAGCGGATGGGACGCGAAACGGCGGAAAAGGAGTTCGAGATTACGGGCGTTGATTGTCTCGCCTACCTGCCCTTGCGTCGCTAGCGAAGTTATGTAGCGGGCGTCCTCTTTCGCCCAGCCCTCAAGCAACGTGTGCTTTTTGGGATCCCTCGCGAGATCGCTGTTTTTAGCAAAAACATAATCCCTCAGTTTACCGAATAGGCTATGATACATCTCATTCTGGGCGTCGACGGTCTTCCGGAATAAATCCTCATGGCCCGCGCGCGCTATCTCTTCCGGAACCACATAATCGTTGCCCAAAGTTATATAGCGCTGGGATTTCTCGGTATACGAGCACAGCCTGAACCGCTCGAGGGCCTCAAGCGCGAGACGTGAGACGCCTATGAGGTCGAAATTGAAAACGGCGTGTTCGGCGACAGAGTGATGGCCCATCTTGAAGACAATCGCCTGATTTGACTTCCGGGAGCGTTCCACGTCCGAACGCGAGGCGGAGCGTATTTCATTAATGGGGCGCGGGTCGCGGCTTATGCGGGCATAGGATGCGGAAAAAGTCTCCGGCGTGACATCGGCGCGCGCGCCCGAGCTTTTCTGGAGCTCTTCAAGAACTTCCGTATCTACGTTATAACCAGCGAGGTAAATCTTCATAACTTTAGAAGGCAAGTTGAGGTGAAATTATAACATAATGGGGCTTATTTCCCATAAAAAACATAACTATCGAAAAAATAACCCACCTCCCCAGGTGGGTTATTTTAAAATAACCTTAAACCGAAAATTACCGGGAAACGGCTTATTTGCCCTCGCCCGGTTTCTCTTCTGACTTCGCCTTTAAATCATCCTTAATGTTGCTTACCGCAATAGCAATGGCCAAAAGCCCTCCCAGGATAAGAATGGGCGGGATTGATCCCTTTAGCAATTCCACAAAACTGCACCACCAGCCGACGAGGCCAAAGAGACCGAGCATAATCGCAACTGCACCGCATATAACTGCCACAACATTACCCATTATTATCACCTCCTGATTTTAAATTGCCTTTTCGCCTATCCTGATACCCTGATATTCTGAGCTGCTATATGTATACAACGGCAAAAACTCAAATTCAAGAAAAAATCTTTAAGGCCGTTAGAACATTTTCCCGAGGGCGGATATGGCGGACTCGCCTTCGACAATACCTAAAGCGCGCGCTTTGCCGTTAAGCTTTACCACCTTGCGGGTTACCATTCTCTCCAGGGTACCTATAGGATTATCGGGGGTACTTTCGACTATACCGCACGGAAGGCCGAAACGCTCAATCGCGTCGAGATCAAATATGCCACAGGCAAGAAAACCTTTTGGGGCAGTCAGAACGAGAAGAGAAAAACTCTCCCATTCGAGCTTGGCCCCCTCGACCAGCCCTTTGCTTACAGGAAAGCTCTTTGTGATCGCTTTGATTGACATGGGTTATAAATGATCGTGGACGCGCGCCTGCTCCCTGCGCTTGATACACTGCACAAGAAATTGTACCGGATCGGGCAGCGAAAATTGAAAATCCAGCCATTTTTCAGCAAGCTGCACATGGCGCCAGAATACCCTGCGGAAGGTATCGTTTTCCTCTATAAGTATGTTCAGGCGTTCTCTTATTCTTTCAACCTCGGGGGCATTGCGGGGATACCGCTCCTTATTCACTAAAAGGTCGATCCTGTCTATATATCTCTCGATTACCTCGGCGTTCTTGCGTATCTGTTCCCAGATTATCTTATACTCCGCCGGTGTTAAGAGCTCATCGGTTTTCGGCAAAACCGTCAAATTATCGGTATTTTTATCCATTTTGCAATCCTGAGGCGCTTGATTTTGTAATAAATCTTATACCAACATTAAACACAAAGCAAATGAAAATCGATGACCCGTGTTAACCCGTGTACCAGGTACCGCATGTCAGCATCCGGTACCTGGTACACGAACTTGCGGTACCTGGTACACGCTCCTGAAAATCTATTGATTTCCGGCGGCTTTATCCTATAATGAAGCTCCCTTTCGATAAATAAACATTAACCCGTTAACCCTTAAACGGAGGTTTTCATATGTCAAACGCGCGTTTACAAAAACTGGTTATAACGTGCCTTGCCTTGTCTATTGCGCTTTTCGCAGGCACGGCATCCGCCAAGGTGGCTTCCCCCAAGAAAACGGTAGCGGTCGCGGATTTCGAGAATAAAAGCGGGTTCAGCGGAGAATGGAATATGGGACAGGGCATGGCCGATATGCTGACAGATTCCCTGATGCAAAGCGGACAATTCGCAGTCCTTGAACGCCAGGCCCTTGATGCGGTACTCGCCGAACAGAACCTCGCGGCGAGTGGAAGGGCGGCTACCCAAGGCGGCGCAAAGATGGGCGATATAAAGAGGGCACAGATTCTTATTCAGGGGGCGGTAACAGAGTTTCAGGAATGTACCTCCGGCGGCGGCCAGGGTATCAATGTTTATGGATTAAGCCTGGGGTCAAACTCAAGCGAAGCCCATGTTGCGGTAATCATCCGCCTTATTGACTCAACCACATCACAGGTTCTTGCATCTCAGCGCGTAGAGGGAAAAGCGGCGGCGGGCGGCGTAACTGTCGGAGCCGGATACGGCGGAGTAGGATTCAACACATCGGGCTTTAAGAAAACTCCTGTCGGCAAGGCATGTCAGATCGCAATTGATAACGCCGTCCAATTCATCTCGCAGGAAGCCGCAAAACTCTCCTGGAGGGGCCGTATCATCAAAGTCGACGATAACGGAACCGTTTACCTGAACACCGGCTCTCAGGGCGGTGTCCAGAGCGGTATGATATTCGCAATTGTAAGACCAGGGGAGCAGCTTGTGGATCCCGAAACCGGCATGAACCTTGGTGGTGAAGAAAAATCGGTCGGCACCCTCAAGGTCAACGACGTTCAGGAGAAATTCAGTAAAGGTACATTCACCGGTGAGAAACCTCAGGCCGGCGATGTGGTTAAGGAGACGGCCTAAAATGAGAACGCAAATATTGATTGCCCTTATTTTATTGCCGCTTATCTTCGTCGTAGGCTGTAAGACAGTGCACGATACAGTTGCACCTGCGACACGCCCTGCCGGTGGCGTCGTGGCCGCCCCCCAGGCTGTAACTCAGGGAGTTGCCGAGGGTTACGCTGATCAGGCGGGAACAACGGTAAATAATCCTTACAACCGTTAAACGAAAAGATCAGTTCTCTTTACTTAAGTCGCCTGAATAGTGAGAACTGGTCTTGGCTTTTAATCTTTCCAGTTGCCGTAGCGCGGCTTAGACTTCTTCTCTGTTTTCCTCTTCATATAGTCGTTAAATTCCGCGGCCGCTTTCTTCCTTTTTTCTTCTTTATCCATCGTACCCAGGTTCTTCCACGGAGACTTGGGGTGCAGATTGGAAGGATCGAGATAGCTGATGCCTTCGTAGAATTTCCTGCCCCTGCGTTTTGTGTAATCGGCAACGACAGCCCACACGGTGCGGCTATAGCCCACACCGCGGTTCACATCCGCGCTCGACATGGGCACAACCACAAGGGCGTGCCAGCCAATCCCTGCCTTAGTTCTCGAACCACGGTTCACCCATGAAACCGCCGCAAGTCCCTTGGCGTAATCCTCGGGAGACTGGAGGTAAACGGAGCCTTCATAAGTAGACACGTCGACTTGATCAGCCACAACGAGAACCTCGAAAAAAGTTCCGCGGACACAGCAGACAGCCACCGGTGTCCGCACGTCAAATTTCTCATCCACCGCAAGATTTTTCACGGCGGCGAAAAGTTTGCCCTTAAGAATAGTTAAACGGGCACTCTCTGACGGCGTAAGTTTTATCTCGGAATTTTCTTCGATGCGCACCGTCCGTTCGAGATTGTCTCCGAAAGCAACCTGAACCGATGCCCCTTTACCTACAAATAGCTGATCGCCATCCGTAAGCACTGCCCCTTCCGCTGCCTTATAGCTCTTACCGTCCGTTTTTACAACAGTAACCTCACCCTCGGTCTTTACGATACCGGCCTTGTCCGAAGAGAGAGAAACCTCTTTGGGATTATCCTCGGAAAAAACAGGGAGCGCTATAAAAACTAAAACGCAGAGAAACGTGATTAAGATAAGGAGGGTCTTCTTCACTTATAACCTATAACTTATAACTGTATTTACACGATGCCCTTTTGCGCGCCTGTCTCAAGCGCGTTTTTGGTGGTGCCGGTCAGCCATTTACCTACAATGAAAAACGGGTATAAAATAACGTCTAAAACAAATTTGAGGGGGTAAACAACCGGACTCTCTATGGGCCGAACTTCTTCCTTGGCCCGCTGCCATTGATCTTTGTACAAACGGTCGGTCTCGTTGTAGGTTTGGCAGCCGAAGATTAGAACGGTAATAGAAATAATCAGCAGCAGGGAAACAAAAGATTTCATTCTAACTTTTCTCCTTCCCTGAAAATATGATAACCAGAGCGCCCGCTATAAATCCCACGGCAAACACAACCGGTACAAAAATAGCCTGAGACATCGCGGTCCTCCAGAATAAGAATCTAAGCGAAACAACACCGGCGTTCTGCAAAATAAAAATAGTAATCAGGCCAACCAAAACGGCCAAAACAACACCTTTAACGGTTGACATTCTCAGCTCCTTTGCTCTAACGTAACGGCCTAAATTATAAGACCTTTAAGGCCTTCTTTCAATAATTCTCTTCACCCCCTCGCAAATAGGCGGCGAAGTGCCGACTTCATTAACTTGATTTGCAGAGCCTGTCAATATAGAATTAACACTCGACGAGACACGGGTCACGAACCACGGGCTACGGATTTCAAATGCGCTGGAAAACACGCCTCGAACACTCAATAAACCGGAAGATCGGAAAAGCAATCAGGGACTTTAACCTCATTGAGGACGGCGACAGAATCCTCATCGCCTTATCGGGAGGCAAGGACAGCCTTACCCTGCTCAGTCTGCTTGCGGCGCGGCGAAGCTTCGCCCCCGTCAAATTCGACCTGCACGCGGCGCTTATAGAATCCGATTGGCTCCCGTTTCTGTCAAAACCCAGGAAAAAAATCGAAAAACTGCTTAAAATTCTCGGTATTCCGTACACGTTCGAGGAAATTTCACTCGGAAACCGCAAAGAAACCAAGAACGATAAAAATTGTTTCTGGTGTTCCTGGTCGAGACGCAAAGCGCTCTTTGAACTTGCCGGGCGCTTAGGTTTTAACAAAATCGCTCTCGGCCACACGAAGGATGACGCGATTGAGACGACGCTCCTTAACCTTTTCTTCCAGGGAACGGTCGGAACGATGCTTCCTAACCAGGAGTTTTTCAAAGGAAAGCTGCGGATTATCCGTCCTCTCGTTTACGTTGAAGAAAAAGAAACCGCGCGCTACGCAAAAGAGGCAGGGCTTCAATCACCCACGCGGCCCTGCCCCATCGCCAAAAAATCAAACCGCCCCCTTATGAAATTGATTATTAAGCAGGCCGGCCGCGTCTCACCGCACGTAAAGGATAACATCCTGCAAGCACTCTTAAAGACCCCTTTATAGCCGGCTGGAAAAGAGATATAATGCAGCCTATGGATATTCCTATTTGTCCCTATAATAAGTTCGGCAACTACCTCAAAAAGCACTTCGGCTGCCGTGTCCATAAGGTCACGCTTGACGCAGGGTTCACCTGCCCAAATAGAGACGGATATTTGAGTTACGACGGCTGCACATACTGCAACAATCAGGGCTTCAGCTCCAATACCAGGCTTGCCCCGCGGAGCCTCGAGGAACAACTGGCTGAAGGAATTAACTATTTTAGGTCGCGTTTCAATGCCGAGAAATTTATAGCCTACTTCCAGGCCTATACCAATACATACGCCGCACCGGATGAATTAAGAAAACGATACGACGTGGTCCGCTCCTTTGATGAGGTCGCCGGAATCTCGATCGGGACGCGGCCGGATTGTGTAACACCCGAGATCCTAGACCTCATCGAAAGCTATTCGGACAAATATATGGTATGGGTGGAATACGGCCTTCAGACAATCCATGAGAAAACGCTTAAGCGGATCAACCGCGGGCACACCTACGAAAGTTTTCTCAAGGCAATCGACATGACGGCAGGCCGCAAGATCAATATATGCGCCCATGTCATCTTGGGTCTGCCCGGTGAGACTCGCGACGATATGATGAAAACGGCAGAGGCAGTGG
>JAQTRP010000010.1 GCA_028711765.1 Candidatus Omnitrophota bacterium
AAAGGCCGCGCGGACGGCAAAAAAGTCAATCAGCTGGTCCAGGAGCTGCTTTCCGGTGCTAATAATAAGAAGTAAGAACGAGAGAATTAACGGCGTTTTTGATGTATATTCTAAAGGAAAGGCGAGTAGGCCTTTTCCCTCACAAAGAGTTTACATAAGATATATTATCGGACGTTAGATATGCTTGAAGGCAAACCCACCCTATAACACAAACCCGCCAAAGTTGGAACTGTTGGAACTACCTAACCTGTGGTATTCCGAGAAAGGAATTTAGAGATCTTAAAACTCCCAATCTATCCAGTAAAATTAATAAGAGACTGTAAGCGAGAACGGTCGCGACAACACCCGGGATTTCATGAACAATTCCTCTTTTTAAATCAAAGATCTTCCTTCCGCTAAAATACATCATAAAAAGCCCGAGACAGTTGCTGACCCAGTAAAATACCAGAACCAGCGCCAAAAAATCCGCTTTAAATACCCCGATAAACAGGTTCGCCAGAATATATGAGATCGGTATATTTATGAACGAATCATTCCAAATACTGAATGGCGAAAGCAGCCAGCCTGTGAAAAACACGGCCTTTGACAAAAATGAGCCACTTTTCTGTAGGTTCTTGTAATCTTGCATAGTTTTTGCAGGCATTCAGGAAGGTTCTTTGGCCCCGTAGCAAATTACCTGGTGAGTGTTACAGGAGAACTATCTTTATCAACCCCAACCGCAGATATACCCATAAGAAACTGTTTAACCACGTCTTTGCGGCGTATCTTTCTCGTGGTTGTTTTTGGTAGTTCTTCCATTGATATCTGAAACCCTGACAGTCTTTTATACTCCGCGAGCACCAAGCTTAAACGTGCGACCTCGCTTTTAATAATGTCGTGAAGGCTCTTCGCATCCAAAGGAATATTGCGCACCTGACACGCATCAACGTTAGGCACAATAACAGCGAACGCCTCTTCGCATCCTTTCCTCAGGCCGCGCGTGGCAGAGCGTCCGAAGACACAGAGCTCCTTTATTAATGGGCTCCTCGACAGCGCTTCCTCGACTTCCTCCGGATGGACATTCTTGCCGCCGCCTGTCACGATGAGGTTTTTCTTCCTGCCGGTTATATAAAGATAACCGTCTCCGTCAACCCATCCGAGATCACCTGTCCTGAACCACCCGTCCCCATCCAGCACCTCGTCCGTAAGATCCAGCGCCTTATAATAACCGCGCATCACATTGGGCCCCTTTATCATAATCTCCCCTTCCCTGTCGCCGGAGGATAACTCGCGGTCTATCTTAACCTTAACGCACGGCAGGGGCCTGCCGACGGAACCGTAACGGTTTTCCACGCAGGTGTTGACCGAAAGGACAGGACTTGTCTCGGTAAGGCCATAGCCTTGCAGAACCAGAAAACCGAGGCGATCAAACGAGTGAGCTACATTAAGCTCCAGAGCCGCCCCTCCGGAAATAAAGTAACGAACTTTGCCTCCAAATCGCTCATGCACCATCGGGAAAAGCCATTTTCCTATCCGAAAACCATGCCTTGCGGCAAAGCTTGAGAGGCGGATAAGCGCTCCGGCAAATTGCCGCTTGATAGGAGGTAAAGCGGTGATCTCTCTTTCAATGCCCTGCAAAAACAACTTAAGTATTATAGGAACGACTATGCAGATACTGGGTCTGACCTCGCGCAGCACGGCAAGTAATTCCGACGACTTCAGGGTATCTACGTAAGTAACGGTAATTCCTTGAGACAAAGGGGCTAAAAGGCCACTAGTTATCTCAAAGGTATGATGTAAAGGTAGCATGGATACAAAGCGGTCTTTGCGGGAATAATGCAGGATGTCGTACAGGACAAAAACCTGATAGAGGAGATTGCCGTAGGTGAGCTCCACTCCTTTGGGCCGGCCCGTCGTGCCGGAGGTATATATAATAAGTGCTGTCTCATCCTCGTAGACACGGCGAAATCTCACTCTCTTGGGTACCGCTAAAATTTTATCTAAAAGGACCGAGCCTGGCCCTTCCCCTTCATCCAGGGCAATGATACATTTTAGCGAAGGGAGTTCCCTCCTCAGGATATCGGCAAGTTTCAAAAACTTTCCAGATACAAAAATGGCCTTCGCCTCCGCGTGGCGCAAAATCGGCAGTATTTCATCTATTGTCAGCTTTATATCCACGGGAACAGCGACAGCCCCTGCCGAGCATATGGAAAAGAACGTCAAACCCCACTCGGGGCGATTTTCGGAAATAATGGCAACCTTGTCGCCCCTCGCTACACCCAAACTTATAAGAAACGCCGATAGGCGCAAGGCACCGTCGCCGAGCTCGCGAAAGGTTATTCCGCTATAGCCATCTTCCCTCTTCGCCTGAAGCGCTGTATTATCCGAGTACCGCTTACGGACGGCCTCGAAAAGTTCATTAACAGATATTCTAGTTTTGGATTTCATAACGGTGGGAAAATTAAGTTTTTAAGACTTCGCCACAAAATTAGTAACGGGCGCCAAGCCTCCGCCTGTGGCGGTGCCTACCGCACTGAGCTTCTTTTTAGCCGAAGCTGCACACCTCGAACGCGGATATTTCCTAATCAACATCTTTAAAATCTGGATCCCGAAATCCTTGAGCTCGAAAAGCTTCTCCGCAAAATGGAACCCCAGATAATAAAGATCTTCTACATCAAGCGAGCGTTCTTTCCTGAGCCTTTCGACAGCAAAAGAAAGACTATTGTGAACGAGCGCGGCAAAAAGCCGGATCGCCGGATCGGCATCCCTCTGGGATAGGCCGACATCCTTTTTCGATAGCTTAAGTTCGGCGAGCGCCATCTCAAACCGCGCATCCTGTGTAAAAAGCGGCCCTCCCTGAAGATTCGCCAAATAGCGGCGTGCTTCTGCAAAACGTTTCTTATTCTTAAGTTCGCGGATAACTGACATCGTCTGACCGTAAAGGATGTCCGGATTCACCAAACGCAATAATGTAAGGTAAACCTGCAATCTTTCATCCTGTTTTTCCATAAGCTTTTGGTAAATTTTAAAAACACCCCGTGCCTTCTCCGCTTTAAAATAACCGCGCTGTGACCTCAGGAGCGATGCTAAATTGCGGGCCTTCTCTATTTCTTTAGTCTCTTCAATCCGCTTAAGAATAACGGGGACAGCCTGAGTCATCTTCTCAAGAGACAGCCTCGCCGCCTCGCGTAGCTTAAAATCATTTGATTCAAAATTGGAAAGCAATGCCTGAACGCCGGATCGGTCATTAAAATCTCCCATCCTTGAGAGGGCGAATTCCCGAACCGAGGTTTGGGGATTCTTGAGCAAATCTTGCATGGCGGGACCCAATCGCTTCGGGATAGGCAACCTGCCGAGGGTATCGAGCGCAAATTTGCCGACAGAAAAGAAATCATTCTCTTTGAGATAGGGTAAAAGCTCACGGATAACCTTGTCGTCCCCCTTCTCTTTGAAACGAAGCTCGGATAATGCCATCAGCGCGTACTTGCGTATCCTCGGCTGAAATTTTGGGCGCGCGTACAATAACAGCTTCTTCTTGGATAAAGGATCACCCAATGCGCCAATCAGGATAAGGCACGATATGAAGGCGTCGGAATGGCGCTTCATATAAGCGGGCGTTAACACCTTGTGGATATGCTTTAGAAGGATATTTCTTTCTTCCTTGCCGTAACTTTCTTTCTGGGTTTTTATCGTAAAGCAAATGAACTTTAGAAGTTCGAAATCGCTATTCGGCAAACAGTCTATCAAAAACACCAACGCCTCCCTGCTCTTTAACCTCGCCATAATTGACAAAAGGTTCCTTTTTTCCGCCTGTGAGGCGTTGTAGTAACGGTTTTTAATATAAGGAAAGGCGCGCTTTCCCAATAAGATTACAGCCTCAAACGCCCTGTCCCGTACGGCACCGTTTTCCTGAAGGAGTGGCACAAGGCACGGCAGATAGGAAATGGACGGGATTTTCGAAATGGAACCAAGCAATCTCACCTTGGTAGCCTCGTCGGCGTTCTTCATGGCATCTATAATCGCCTGCGACACTCTTCTCTCAGAGGTTCCGAGTTCGCCTATGAGGACTGCCGCGGCCTCGCGAACTTCACGCCTCTCACTTTTAAGGAAACGACAAAGTTTTGAAAGTGTAGGGTTCATGTAAAATCCTTATGCTCTTCCGGCCAAGGCCTCCGCCACCGCCCCACCAAACTGGGTTGCGTTGGCCGGGCCATCAGCGGTAATAATAAGTCCGTCCCTTTCAACCGGTGTTCCGGTATACCGAGCGCCGGCCTTCTCAAGTTCGCGAGCTACGGAATTAAAAGCTGTCGCTCGCTTCCCGTGAAGAACGCCTGCGCGCGCCAATGTAACGGGGGCAATACAAATAGCTCCTAATACTATATTTTGTTTTACTGACTCACGCGCAATAGCGTGAGCTGTTGGATCATCCCAATATTCCTCAGCCCCCACACCGCCTATAAAAATGACTGCGTCGTAGTCACCCACTTTAACATCCTTTATGCTTAAATCCGCCTTTACCACATCTCCCAGCATACCCTCTGCCATTCCCGGCTGCGAAGAAGCGATTATCGTATCGGCACCCTGCCCTCCCAGGACGCGCTTGGGTTCTTCGAGCTCTTCATCCCGGAAATTCTCATGCGCGACGATGAAAAGAACCTTTTTCTTGCTAATACGATGCATTTCGGCTTCGCCCCCATCAGAAAAAGCCATACCCTGCGCCAGAAACAAAGAGAGAAGACATACGACCGAAACTCTTAAAAGCAGGGAATCTTCCGAAATAATTCGTTGAAAGTAACTAGACAAACTACGCATTCACATAAATAATAGCAAGAAAACTCGGGGCTATAAGAAGGTATTCTAAAAAACGCTATTTTCTTTTTTTGGATTTCTTTACTTTTTTCTTCGGAGTGCATCCGCATGTCTTACACATAGCTATGGTTCCTTTCTACTCTTGTGGGCGCTCTTCAACGAGAAGATTATGTTCTTTCAAAACCTTCTCGAGGTCTAAGACCGCCTTCTTCAAATCATAAAAATGGCTTATATTCATCGTAACGCCTTTTGTCGTGGGAATCTTCTCGTCCACTCCCTTAATGTCTGTCCAAATACGTATATCCAGAAGATCTTTCCCTCGGTACTCCTTAATCTGAACACGGACCTCTTCATACTTGTTCTTCGGAAATCGGGCAACGATTAAATCCATAATTCCCCCTGACTCTTTTGGGCTTAGCCTTTACTTACGCTATATATCTTCAAGACAATTACTGTCTATTAGAGTAACGGCACAGACACTGAAAAATTAACCAAAACTATCAGAAACTATGTACTTTACCTAAACTATTATCTTATAATGGCTTACGTACTTGCCAATCTATCACCTGCGGCTTTTCCTATTTCAGCGGCTTTGCATAGAACCAGATAAAAGCAGGCCCGATCAAGAAGGAAGCGGTAAGCGGAAGGCAAAACAAAACCGCATACCACGGCAGCCACCCCGAAATCATCAACAGAAATAGCACAACTCCGAGCACTGTCGACGGCAACAACGTCTGATACACCTGGACCAACGTCCTGTTCGCAGTCTCCATCTCGCCCATCGCACCCGTCTTCCAGACAAACTCGATTCCGGTCGACTGTTTAATAAAATTTTGCAGAAAGGCAACCGGCCGGTAAACGAGATCCAGCATATGGATCAGGGTTGACGCCAGCGTTTCATATAAACCGATTGAAACCACTTCCTGAATGCTTCGCGGCGCCTCTCCCATGCTGTAGCCTCTTTCCTTCCTTGCGCGCAGATAAAAGGCTATAAATTTGGGGACAACAAGGCTAACGATAATAATCGAAGCAAACAGCAAAAATAAAAACATGGGGCGAACCATTACGGCGAGGGCAGGGACCAACCACGCGAAAAGCGTCCCAAGCACCCAAAGGCTGAAACACAATGTCCCGATCAAATTCCTCAGGAGAACAAACAGATGAGTCTTGCGACCAATCTCAAACTCCTCACGCAGATACTGTTCTACCGTCTCCATATCGCCCCACATCCACAAAGCTCCCCGCGTTAGCTCCGAAAGCTTATTAGAGAAGGTTTTCTCGAGAATATAAACATCTTCGAGCAAAACACTCCAGGCACGGAGGGCTTCCTGAAAATCGTGCGAGGCCGCCTTGCCGGGATGGAGGCACTCGGACTTAATCACGTCTTTAACGTAATTACCGACATTCATCGCGCCCTTCCCGAAGAAAGGCGTGAAACGGAATACCCGCCACTTGGCAATGAGGTCGAAACCGTACATCTCCCTGCCCCATGCCGTCATGCGGATAAAACGGTTGTCATTTGGGTTAGAGATTTCGATAGATGGTTGAAATATAGTTATGTGCTTGTTGGCGGGATGAACCATTTTAGCAACGAGCTTTCTTATGCTGAGCTCCGGCCAGACGTTGTCGGCATCGCAAACAATCGAAACCGAAATGCGTTCCTTCTCACGGATCTTAATTTCGCGCCCTTTAACAATATCGTCCGTCGTCCCTTCAATGCCAAGCGCGCTGACATCGCCCAGAATAACATCAAAGAGGGGATTTTCGGGATTGCGTGTGCCCTTCGTCCATTTCTCCCACTTCTCATCGACATAGTGCCGGGGGCGGGTCCAGCCTTCATAGAGAAGCATTATAGAATCTTCATAAATACCGACCTTCTTGAAAAAGTCGCATTTGACATTGCGGTGAAAATAAAAAACTACGTCTTTCCCAAACTCTTTCTGGAGTCCCTCAATACGGCTCCTCACATACGCCTTCACGCTGTCATCGCGGGTATTGTCGATAAGAATAAATTTAAGATTGCGATGCGGCTCCTGATTATTAATGATGTCGAGCCGCATACTATCGAGGAGCGTGTCCATTTCGGCGTTAGTCTTGGCGAAGATAGGCCTGAAAAATACGATCTTGATATTAGAGGCGATTCCGTTCTTAACGATATCCGGTTTCTCTTCAAGCAGCACCGGTTTCGTAAAGCACCATACCACGAAGTGAACCAGCATAGCGGCGAACCCCGAAAAACAATATGCGAAAAGAAAAATCATAGGGACGGCAAAAAACAGATTCCAATCGTAGCACAGATAGTAAGCCACGGTTGCGAATGCCACAAGCCCCCACTTCGAGAAACGGTAAAGCGCAACATCTAACTGAGAAATGTCGGTAATCTTTGTGTTTGTCGCCATTTTAGTATTCCCCTCCTCAGGGACGTTACACATACTTTTTGTAACCGCTTGTCTTATAGTAGGTTATTCTACCAGAAAGCGCAGAAAATTCACACAGAAAAACTGCCGACCGCTATATCTTGATGAGGGCCAATTTACAAGTTAATTTCCTAATATTATCGTAACCGGTCCGTCATTCACTAATGAAACAGCCATCTTAGCACCGAATGAACCTTCCTTAACGTTCAGACCGAGTCCGCGTAAAAAACCGCTGAACGCAGAGCAAAGTCCCTCTGCTTTCCGAGGCTCTTCTGCCTTATCAAAACTGGGGCGCGTGCCCTTCTGGCAATCGGCGGCGAGAGTAAACTGAGAGACTACAAGGATATCCGCTTTCAGTTCAATAACTGAAAGGTTCATCTTCCCCTGTGTGTCTTCGAAAATTCTAAACTTCGAGACCTTATCGGCCATATTACCTACCGTATCGATGGTATCAGCCTTCTCGATCGCGGCAAAGACAACGAGGCCAGCTCCTATAGCGGCGATATTTTTCCCGTCAACTGATACGGACGCCTGTCTCACTCTCTGTAAAACAACTTTCATTTAACTCTGAACCTCGATAAACCTCTCGAAAGAACGGTCGTAGGTCTTCTCGATATCTTTCGGAAAGCAGCAGGCCGGCAGCTGTCTCTGACTTAAATGATGCTGAAGACACTCACAGCAATTCCCTTTCCTTGAGCATGAATTATAGGTGCAATTACAATATGCCGTGTTTTTGCTGTATTTATCACACTTAAGTGCCATAGTCTTCGCCTCCTGATTCTCTAAAGCGTTTGCGCCTGAAAACATCCGTCTTAAGCGAATCTACCCTGTCCAGAAAAAGAATACCGTCGAGATGATCAATCTCATGCTGAATGCAGACAGATTCAATCCCCATCGAAACAAACTCCACCCGCTCCCCGCTTCCGTCAAGGGCCTCTACTGTAATTGAGTCGTATCGGCGCACGTTTGCCGTATATTCCGGAACACTCATACAGCCTTCCCGCGTAATGCGTTTGCCGCGGCCTTCGCTGATCGTGGGATTAACCAGCACCAAAGAACCGTGGGCCTTTTCTCTCGGTGTAACGTCAACACATATAACGCGGATAAGATTTCCCACCTGAGGGGCCGCGATGCCGATGCCGCCCGGCTGGGACTTCATGGTATCAGCCAAATCGGCAATAAACTCACGCAGCCTGTCGTCAAACTCTGTTACGGGGATGGATTTTTCTCTTAGGGTAGGATCGGGATATACGCAGACTTTCAGGACGGTCATAGAGAAGTATCAAAGACTAAGAGACCCGACTTTTCTCACCGTTATGTCTACCCCGAGCTCTTTTCCGAGCGTCTTATAGTTTTCCTCGAGCCCTTTTATATCGAAGGTCTTGGGCACATCGACCTCAATAACAAGCGCGTAAACACTCTTCGTGCCTTCGCCTATAATCCTTGAATTAACATCCGTTATATTCAACTTGCAATCGGCCAAAACCTTGGAAACCTTATGAACAATGCCGGCCCGATCGGCGCCCAGGACCGAAACAATATAAGGCTCGACCCCCTCCCGCCGTACCTCGCGCCTCTGTTCGGTATCCGGCAACTCCTTAGTCGTAACAGTCAGGCCCAACTTCTTCTCGATTGCTTTAAAACCCTTCTGAAAATCCGCGAGGCCAATTTCTTTCGGCAAAGCGACAATCATTATCATCGCGAACTCGCTTCCTAAAATCGTCATGCTGGCGTCTTCTATATTGCAGTTATTTTCATAAAGGACACCTGTAACCGAACTGACAATGCCGGGCTCGTCCTTCCCGATTACGGTAACAACCACTTTTCTCATAGCGTACCTCCGGTTATTTTCTGCATCTAACGCGGGGTTAAATCTACAATTTCATCTACCTTAACTTCGATGATATGGAGGGGCTTTGGCAATTCGGCCTCAGGATGTCCCGGATGGGCCTTCCTCTCCTCTTTGATGTTGCGGAGGACACGATCCGCAATCCGCTTGGTAAGACGCTTTTCCCATTCCTCCCACGAGCGGAGGTGAACGCTGGAAAATTTCTCCTGAGGAATAATGGCCGCATGCCCCTTAAGACAATAACCCCTGAAGCGGTGTTCGTCAACCGCGGTCAGGGCAACACGTGAATTTTTTCTGATATTACGGCTTGTCTCGCCATCATAAAGGTCTGTCAGGCGAACTAATCCTGAAGGCAATGCTTCAAGCAGACCTTTAACCGAGGTGTGGGGTCTTCCCCCAGAATCAAGAGAAGATACAATCACGGTATGATGCTGTTCAAAAAACCTGATCGCTTCGGGAGGAAGTTTCTTCATTACGAAAATTATGAAAGCCCACGCAGCTTCTGCAAAAAGCTTCTGCCAAGCAAGAGTTTCTTTCCCGTCTCATCAGATGCGGCATCTTGTATGTGCCTCTCAATCGCCTTGCGATCGGCCTCGCTTAGGTCGAGAAAAATAACGCCTACGCGGTACGACTCGCTTGTTTTTGACACCTTTTTTGACCAGACAACGCGCGCGCGGGCGCCGAGCGGCTCTCCCATATCGGGCAGATTGACCTTAACATCAAGAAGCGTGTTCTTCGGAAAAGCTTCATAAGAGGCAAACTGGAGGCCGCTCACAGAAATATCACGGATATTGGTTACCTCCTTGGCCTCCTTCGCTCCGGGCTCAGAAATCTTCGAGTATTTTATAAGGCAATATGAACGCAACCTCGGAAATCTTCGCTCGTCCCATTTGGGCTTAAACCAATCATTTAAACTCATCGAAGGTTTCCTCTCTTTCGGGCCTCTCTCGACGGCTCAAGGTTGTATTATCAGACTTGACGAAATCACTGCCATCCCATTCTGAGCGGTCCCACAACCATATACCAAGGACCTTTTTGCGGGCCTCTTCTTCGGCTTCAAGAAAGTCTTTTTTGTACTTAAACTTAAATTTCTCTTCCTTGACACAGGCGTACCCCTTACGGATAAGCTCGCGATTGAGCATCGTCCCATCCGGCATATATACGTAAGCTAAAACCGAGCCTTCCTTGCTCAATCTTCCACTCTCGGCCTCTAGCTTCACCTCTTTTCCCCTCACCGTATTCCAAAGATAATTAAATGTCTCCGCGCCGTAGAAATCAGGAAACATCGTCTCCCGGTAAAGCGGCGTTCTAACACCGATAAGCCTTATTAGCTTCCCGTCTTGAGAGACAAGCGTATCGGTTTCCTTGATCTCGCGAATAATCTCAGCCTGAACGGCTGACGAAAACAAAACCAAAATAACTATAACCCCAATGGCTAAAAATCGTTGTAGCATAAAACTTCTCCCTTTCGCTTGTATAAGTTATTTTAGCAGAAAGCCCTTAAAAAACCAATATAAACCTACGTAGTATTTTCGGCTATATCCGGCAATAATTTAATACTTAATAACCAAATCTCTAGCATGTTAGGTGTAAACCGCAGGCCACCCGCTTAGCCTTGGAAAGCTCGTTATAAAGCTCGCAGGCCCTTCTTGTATCTTCGGCGATGAGTTCGATGCCGTGGGACTTGAGAAACTCCGCTGTCTTGGTCGGAACGCGGAGAAATGACATCTCGCCCCTCCCTATTATAAAAACCTCGGGACGCGCCTGAATGACAATATCCAAATCTTCCGGATTGAGACTGTGCCCACTCATCCGCCGCCAAGCGCTAAAAACCCCATCCGGCAGAATAACCAAGTCTTCCTTGTAGCTCTTCCCGTCGATGACAACACACCCGAAACGATAATCGTCTATCACCACAATAAACCTCTAAAAAGCCGCGCCGGCACCTTGCCGCCGCCGAAAGACAGGCGGGCGAGACCGGTGTACATTATGGCTTCCCCTTTCTGGGAAAATTCTTCCTGATCCACCGCAAGGCGTGGGATTTGCTCTTCAGATGGCCGTCAAGCTGCTCATCATACAAGGCCCGCAGGATCTCCCCCATATAAGGGCCCGGCTCGTAGCCTTCCTTGATTAAATCATCGCCGCTTACAAGCGGTTTCGGCCTGAGTTCGATTTCCTTGTATTTCTTAAATTTTGACTTAAGGAAATACCAATTTGAAATATCGCCGTGGCTCGCTTTGCAGTCTATGCGGTGGAGCTCAAGCTCGTCAAAGAAAGTAGGCCTCGCCATAAGGTTCTTCAGCTTTCCTTCACGCATCTTCTTAACGTGCATAAAACGCATGTGGTTCTCGACGATGGCGCTGATTGCGTCTATTTCTTTGTTCGAGAAACGAAGCCTCTTTAAGATTTTCTCGGTCATACGCCCCCCAACCTCGCTATGCTCATAAAAATGGATGCGATCTGTCACACTAAAAGTCGGCGGCTTGCCGACATCGTGAAGCAGGGCCGCAAAGGCGAGCTCGACCGAAGGCGAGCGCAAAAGATCCATTATCAGCGCAGTATGGACAAAGACGTCTCCCTCTGGATGAAATTCCTCGGGTTGCTTAACGCCCCTCATTGTGTCAACCTCGGGCAGTATCTGTTTTAAGAGCCCGCTTTCCGCGAGAAGTCTTAGGCCGAGCCCGGCGCCGCGGCGCGTAAACATCTTTGTGAGCTCTTCCCTTATGCGCTCGGCGCTTACCCGCGTAATCGCGGATGAATTCTCCGTTATTGCCTTCCATGTCTTCTTCTCGATAGTAAAATTCAAAGAACTCGCAAAACGGATCGCGCGGAGGAGTCTGAGGTAATCCTCGCTAAAACGCTCACGGGGTTCTCCAATCGCACGGATGACACGGCGCCTTATATCGTCGCGCCCCTTCACAAAATCTATCACGCGGCGCTTAACCGGATCGTAAAAGAGCCCATTAACCGTAAAGTCCCGCCGCTTGGCATCTATCTCAGGCGAGGCGAAAGTAACGCGCGACGGGTGCCGGCCGTCGGCGTAATCGGCCTCCTTCCTAAAGGTGGCAACTTCAAACGTCTCTTTATCCAAAATGACGCGAACGACACCGAACGCCTTCCCGACCGGGACGGTCTTGGGGAAAAGCGACTCTACCTCATCCGGTTCGGCATTCGTGGCAATGTCGTAGTCGTTAACAGACCTGCGCATTATAAGATCACGCACGCATCCGCCGGCAAAATATGCCGTATAGCCCTTGCTATGGAGACAGCGCGCTATGCGCTCGGCGAGTTTTCTTTTCTTATCGCTCATGCTTTTTCTTCCCTCGTTAAAGCACTGCTGAAGGCCTGAACCATTTTATCATCAATACCGACGAGTACGATTTTCTTCAAATATTTAGCTTTAAAGGAACGCGCAACGTCGACCATAACCTCCGCTGCGTCCTTTGGCGAGAGGCAGCCCACGCCTGTGCCCATTCCCGGAACGGCTATCGACGAGAAACGATTCTCATCGGCAGCCCGAAGGCTTGCCCCCATGGCCAGCCGCACGCGCCCAATATCCGTGCGCTCCGCCGGCTCCTTCATGGTCGGGGCATGAATCACGGCCCCGGACGGAAGCGACCCCGCCCGAGTTACAACGGCTTCGCCGATAGAAATCGGGGCCTGTCGCACTGCCTCTTCTTCAATTTCGATGCCGCCGCGTCTTTTTATCGCCCCCGCGACGCCTCCGCCCATCCAACCGTGTGAATTCGCAGGATTAACT
Organism: Candidatus Omnitrophota bacterium; assembly: GCA_028711765.1. Lineage (GTDB taxonomy): Bacteria > Omnitrophota > Omnitrophia > Omnitrophales > JAQTRP01 > JAQTRP01. Next base: position 12,815 of record JAQTRP010000010.1, read on the forward strand.
ATGGCGTCAACTGCTAAAGCCGTAAGATCGCCTTTTTGTACGATTATCTCGATAGACATTTTAATATTTTATTCCGAAACCACGAAATTCACCCTTATAAACTTCCCATTTAATATCCAGGGATTTCACCCCCGCGTGCGGGGGACCATGATGGCACCATGCAACCATATGCTCTACCGCCTTCCCCTCGCCTTCAAACAGGGCCTCCACCTTCCCGTCGGCCCTATTCATCACCCAGCCCGCGACACCGCGGGAAATAGCCTCATCGCGGGTGCGCGCCCTAAAAAAAACACCCTGAACGAAACCGCTGATTATAACACGCGCCCTTTTATTCATAACCATTAAATATCATCTCTTGAGCGAACTCAGCAATTTTCCCGCGCTCAGCGTGTTTAAAATATGTTTCTTCTCGCACCACGCTCGCCGCGCCACATTTACTCCGTACTCCATATAATCGAGTTGGGCTATCATATGAGAATCGGTGTTGACGCCGAGCGAGACCCCGTGCTCATGCGCGCGGCGTGAGACAATATCGTCGAGATCGAGGCGGTCGGGATACGCGTTTATCTCGAGCGAAGTGCCGGTATCACGCGCTGTTTTTATCACCTTTTCAAGGTCAACGGCGTAAGAGTCCCTCTGGCCAGACAAACGCCCCGTGGGATGTGCGATCATATGGACAAGGCCGCTTTCCATCGCTTTGCAAATTCGCCCCGTCAATTTCTCGCTCGGCTGTTTAAAACCGGAGTGAATCGAAGCGATCACAAAATCAAGTTCGCGAAGGAGACTCGCCGGGTAATCAAGCGACCCATCCTGCAGTATGTCCACTTCGCTGCCCGCTAAGAGACGGAAAGGCCGCATCTCGCTGTCGAGTTTACGCACCTCATTTATCTGCTTCGCCAAATCCCTCTCGGAAAGACCGCCGGCAATCTTAAGACTCCGCGAGTGATCTGTTATCGCAATGTAATCGTAGCCGCGTTTTCTTGCGGCCTCGGCCATTTCTTTTATACTTTTTGCGCCGTCACTCCAGGATGTGTGGATATGGAGATCGCCGCGGATATCCGAAAGCTCGAGTAAGTGCGGCAGTCTTCCTGCCTGAGCCGCTTCTATTTCGCCGCGATCCTCACGTAGTTCGGGCGGGACCCACTTGAGTCTGACGGCCGCATAGACCGCTTCTTCATCTCTAGCCGCGATCTTGCGATTTGTCTTCTCGCGAAATACACCGTATTCGTTGATTTTAAGACCCCGTTTTTTCGCGAGATCGCGCAACCTGATATTGTGCTCCTTCGAACCGGTAAAGTAGCAAAGGGCGGCGCCGAAAGACTCCGGTTCAAGCACGCGGACATCAAGTTGAATGCCGGATGTTGTCAGAACGCTTGATTTCGTCACGCCATGGGCCTGAACCTCACCGACAAACGGCAACTTAACAAAAAAATCCATCACCTTTTCAGGCTTCCTCGAAGTCACGAGGATATCGATATCGCGAATCATAGAGCACCGCCGCCTGACGCTTCCCCCAATTTCAACTTTATCTATCTCCTTCAGAGAACGCAACTTAGATACAATTTCTCTGGCGAGTGGAAGAGCGATTCCCAGCGAAATGCGTTCGGCGTGTTGCTCAAGTAAACGGATGCCGGCGAGAATATTTTCTTCGGTTTTTACGCGGATGCCCGGCAGTTTTGAAACTTGGTGTGCTTCAGCCCGCTTCTTTAAATCCGCGAGATTTTTTACGCCGAGCTTCTCATAAATAAGCCGCGCTGTCTTAGGCCCCATACCCGGGATACGAACCATATCGACGAGGACAGACGGTATTTTCTTTCTTAAATCATCGAGGGCCTTCATCCGGCCGGATGCGAGAAATTCTTCTGTCTTATCCGCGAGATCTTTTCCGACGCCGTCGATGGAAAGAAGCTCCCCCTTCCGCGCCACCTCCTCTATGTCCTGGGTGAGACTTTCGATATTCCGGGCCGCCTTCCTATAGGCCCTGATACGAAAAGGGTTCTCCTCGCCTAACTCAAGGAGATCGGCGATCTCGTTAAACGATTCGGAAAGCTCGTGATTTCTCATCTAAGCAAAGAAGCAGAGACCGAAAGATCTCTGCTTCCCGTAATACACTCTTGAGACGATCTCTCTTAAATTTTATAAATAGTGTCGCCGACGCGGACGCGCTCTTTAACCTTAATGCCGAAATCCTGACCCTTATTCACGTTTTCCACGTCTTTGTGCTCTATCTGCAGCGAATCAACAGTCTGCGTGAAATCCGTCGTGTGACCGTGCAGGCGTATCTTATCGCCTTTCTTGATGCTCCCTTTCCTGAGATCAACCACGGCAACGCCAACATGAGGAAAATAATGCGTGATGCAGCCGATCTCTTCGCCTTCGATCTTCGCCTTCGGACAAGCGGCGGATTTTTTCCCAAACAACCAGTCAAATAAACCCATATCTTACCCCCTTTTCAATGAGCGCGTGATTTGCGGAGTCAGAATGACGACGTAAATCACTGCGCGCCTGCCCTCCGAAGCTGTGAGCGCAAGCATCACAGCGTAGGAGGAAATTGAATCCCTGCCTTGCCGGCAGGCAGGCACCGTAGCCTGCTTCGTAGGCCTGCCCAATATAGGCGAAGGTGGATCGATGTCTACTTATTTCTCGTATTTAAAATTTGCCGGATCCGCTCGAGCAAATGCTCGGGCTCAAACGGTTTTGTTATATATTCTTCGGCCATATGCTGTATCCCGCGTTCGATATCTTCGCGTGAAGAACGCACGGTGAGAAGCAGAACCGGTATATCCATTGTCTTTGAGCCAGTCTTTATCCTATCAAGCACATGGAAACCGTCAAGGCGCGGCATCATAACATCCAAGACCACTAGGTCGGGCAGGTTCGCCCTAATAAGAAAAAGTCCCTTAATGCCGTCTCTTGCGTTAATGACACGATACCCTTTAGCCTCCAGAAAATCAGTAAGGCTCTTGGCGAGGCTTTCTTCGTCCTCTATTAAGGCAATGGTCTTTGGGTCGCTCATTTCCCGGCTTCCTTTCCTGCCTTGGGTAAAGTAAAGAAGAAACGGCTGCCCCTTGAGGGCTTGCTCTGGACACCGATTGTGCCGCCCATCAGCTCTACCAAACGCTTAGCAATAGATAAACCAAGACCGACGCCGGGTATTATAACGGCGTTTTTCTCATAGACACGCTCAAAGCGGTCAAAAATAGATCCCAAACGCTTTGGCTCGATTCCTATACCGGTGTCGCGCACTTCAATAATTATATGGGATTTATTGCTTCTAAAATTAACATCGACTCTCCCGCCGCCCGGCGTATACTTAACGGCATTCTCAACCAAGTTGGAAAGTATATCCTCGAGGCCTTCTTCACTCGCCCGGGCAAACACCTTCGCACGCGGCTTAAGCACACGCAATTCGATATTTTTGTCGTTCGCCAGCGGTTGAAGCGTACTAAGCACAGACTGAATCACGGTCTCAAGATCAACTTTTGAAAGATCAAGTTTGGTTTCGGGCCGTTCGAGCTTCGCGAGATTGAGCAACGCCCGGAGGCTTTTTTCGAGCCGCCGGTTACCCTCCTGCAGGAAATGTACATATTCTTTATGTTTATCCGATATCCCGCCGGCTATACCCTTCTCCATATTATGTAACAATACCCTCATGGACGCAAGGGGTGTCAGAAGCTCATGGGAGACGTGGGCGAGAAAATCCGATTTCAAACGCTCAAGTTGCTTCAGGCGCCTGTTGGACTCCACAAGACGGTCTACCAAAAGATATTGTTTTTCGATCAGGGCGAGGTACTTGACAACCAATGTTCTCTTCTCGATAAGCCGTCTTGCCGCGAGAGGCCACTCATCCCGCGGTGAGGCTGTCGATAAAACCTCGCACAGGCCAAAACTAAGACTTTCGCGGACCTTTTTCAACACGGGCGGAGGCGCGGCCGCCAAAATTGTAACAAAAGGACTATGCTTGTAGAAGAGCCTTATCAGATTGGCGTAGAAAAGAGGGTTACCGCCTATTTCCAGAACAACCACATCCTGCGGTTTTTTGCTTAGAATCTTAACGGCCTGTTCTATCGAACGTGCTGCGCGAAGGCGGAAATCTCCTGCCGGAAAAGCCGCGGAAATAGATTTCGCCAACGCCGTATTGGGCTTTACCAAAAGTACGCTGACCGGTTTTCTAACCATTGCGACCTGCCTGCATGAGATGCTGATTGATAAACGACCTGAGTTCCTTCAGATGTTCGCGCATAACCTGTTTCTTCCTCGGATCGTATAAAAGGAAAGCCGGATGATAGAGCACCATAAATTTGATATCGGGATATTCCGGAAAACTTATCCACTTCCCCGCCTCGGACTCCATGGAGATGTTTGTCTTTTCGCGAATCATATGTTTGAGTGCCGTGGCACCCAAAAGGAGTATGACCTTCGGCTTTATTAGCTGAATCTGCTTTTTTAAATAAGGGATGCACGTCTTCGCCTCCTCCGCGTGGGGAGCCCTATTCTCCGGAGGGCGGCACTTAACAATGTTCGCGATAAGAAGATGGCGATTGGTGTCGATGCCTACCTCGGCCATCAGCTCATCCATCAGCATCCCTGCCCGCCCCACAAACGCCTTACCTTGAATGTCCTCGTTTTCGCCCGGGGCCTCCCCGATCGCCATAACGGCGGCGTTCGGATTACCTCTGTCTACAACTATATGGGTCCGCGTCTTGGACAACGCGCACTCGCCGCAGTTTGATTCAAGAAGGCGTTTCTTAAACTCGTCATAGCTATGGGCATCCAATATCGAATTGACGTTTTGGTTGAAAAGGTCAAACTGCACGGCGGTTATTTCTCCTTCCCATGACGAAGCGGCACGAATCTTACCGGTAAAACACTCTCACGGCTCACTTCGCCACTCTCCTTCGTAACAAGAACAAGCTCCTGAAAAAAATCACCCACAGGGAGAATCATCCTCCCCGGATCTTTAAGCTGGTCGATAAGATCCTGAGGTACCTCATCTGCCGAGGCGGTAACAATTATCTTATCAAAAGGCGCCTCTTCGGCCCAACCGCTATAGCCGTCGCTTAGCCGGCAATGAATATTTTTATAGCCGAGTTCTCGCAACACCACGTCAGCCTTTTCGTAAAGAGGCTTCACAATCTCAAGCGTGAATACCTCTTTGACGATTTCCGCGAGTACCGCCGCTTGATAGCCCGAGCCAGTTCCGACCTCCAAAACCTTGTCTGTACTCTTAGGCTCCAGTGCCTCCGTCATAAAGGCGACTATGTAGGGCTGTGAAATAGTCTGCCCGTAACCAATCGGCAGAGGACCATCTTCATACGCAAATTCCTTCATATTCTCGGGCACAAAAATATGCCGCGGAACTTTTTCCATCGCCTTAAGAACGAGGGGGTCCTTCACGCCGCGTGCTTCAATCTGGCACTTCACCATATTTTTAAGCAAGCTAACGCCCTTCCTGAATCTCAACTTCGCAATGGGTCAAGGACCGAAAGCGGATCGCATCGTTGCGCGAGCCGACTATCGAACCGTAATGCATAGGAATAACCTTCTTAGGGCGGAAGGAATTGGCGGCCTCCGAGGCCTCTTCCGCGCTCATCACGTAAGTCCCAGAGACCGGCAGGAGCGCCACATCGATAGGGCCGAGAGACTTCATCTCCGGAATGAAATCGGTGTCGCCCGCATGGTATATTCGTGTCTTGCCTGCCGTAATAACATAGCCTACATTGGCGCTTGTTTTCGGATGAAAAGAACGCGTAATATTGTAAGCGGGAACGGCTTCGATCTTGACGGATTTAACCTCAATAGAATCACCGGGTTTTACCCAGCGCACATTAGAAAAATCTTTGGCCGTTAGCTTCGATTTACAGGAAGACGGTGCTATGATAACTGCCTCGGCCGATAAAAGACCACGAATGGTGCCGGGATCGCAGTGATCGTAGTGATCGTGCGTAACAAGGATAATATCGGCTTTATCCTTCGTATCTACATCCCAAGGATCAATGTAAATAACGCATCCGTCCCTGATAAGGAAACTAGCGTGCCTAAGCCAGATAACCTGCATAAGACGCCTTTTCCAATTTAGACGTCAGTCGCACCTCGTCGCTCATCAGTGCAAAGCGCAACACTTTAGTCCTCAAACCGGCAACTGACGACTTATTTATTCCTTTTTCTTCGATATCTCGGTCAGCGTATTGTTAACACTGAAAAGTTGGAGCGCTATCGCAAAGAGAAGCAGTCCCTTAGGGGATATCGACACGGCGATATAAGGAATTTCCGTAACATTAAAAACCTTTACCAATAAAGCGCCCACCAAACAAATCAACACAACTATACTGCACATATTGGCAATGAATTTCATACTATACCTCCTCTTTAATGAGCACGTGACTTACGGAACGTCAGTGACATAAGTCACTGTGCGAATTAAACCCCGCCCTCTATGCTACTTATTAGACAGGGTTACTAAGTATTATCCTGTATTATCTCTATCTACCGCCTCTAACCAATGCACACAGCTTAGAGGGCGGGGTAAGCTCCCCGCCATAAATTGTGGCGGGTCGCTTATTTTATAACCTGCACGTTATCCTTGCCCTTATTGGACTGTTCTTCAAGAAGCTTGCGGATCTTCTTGAGGGTATACACCATCGTGTTAATCTTAAAAAACCAGCACACAAACTCCCGTGTAAGCAAAAAAGCAAGAAGGAAAATGGCAAAAATAACACCGAATAACGGCCAATTAAATCCCCCCTCGGTCTGAGGAAAATACGAGACTAAAAGTTCAGTCAATCTCGAAACGAAATCCTGCCCTATCATTTTGTCCTCCTTCCGGGTTTGCCGAATAAATTTGAAAAGAAATTAGTGATACCGCCGCCGATCGCAGACATACCACCCGACACCGTATCGCCCCCCTTACCCATCACATCAGCGGAAGCCTTCGTAGTGCCATATGCCAAACCGTCGAATCCCTTAGCAACATTCGTAAACATATTACTTTCCGGAACTTTTTCCTCTGTCGGAGGGGTCTTTACAACGATGCGCGTCCTCTCGCCCTCTTTTGTAATCGCCACATCTTCGGTCCCGTCCGAGGAAAACAAAGCGCCGGAGGCAAAAAATAAACCGGCTAAAAATAGAATTACCAATCCTCTCAGTCCCCTATCCCACATTGGTATGCTCCTCAATTATCGGTTCTGCCACATGGGTTTCCGCCATCAAAAGCTTTCCGCCGAACCTGTCGAGGTCGCGGGAAGTCTTCTCGTAACCCGAGACTAAATTCTTAATATGCGTGCCGATTTTCCGATAGTCCTCGGAAAAACGCTCAAAATCAGCCACTAAGCACTGGAGCTTCTCGAGGATCTCTCTTGCCTGAGATTCGATCTTTAAACCCTTAAGGCCGAGAACGATCGCCTGAAGATAGGCGTAGAAACTATTTGGAGAGACGGGAATCACCCGCCGCTCAAGAGCGTAACTCGATATCGATTTATCGTCACCGAAGTGCTCATCCTTTATGATGGATTCGTAATAGACGTTTTCGGCCGGGATATACATGAGGGCGAAATCGAACGTTCCTTCCTGGGGTACAATATATTTCGCAGCGATATTGTCCACATGACGCTTCACGTCCTGAACAAACGCCCTGCGGTGAAGCTTTTTCTCGCCATCACCATTAGATTCCACAAAGCGCAAAAAATTCTCGAGCGGAAATTTCGAATCGATCGATACCATACCGTTAATAAAATATATAACGGCGTCCACGCGCTCGCCGCTCTTAAACGAATACTGAAGGGAATACTGTTTCGGGCTAAGGCACTGGGCCAGCAGATCACCCAAGAAAAGCTCTCCCATCGAGCCGCGTAACTTGGGCGCTCTAAGGCTTTCGAGCCATCCGTTTATATTCTCACTCACCGCCTGAAGATTCCGGTAGGCCTCCTCCATATGGCCGAGGCGGTTCTGGACCTCGCCGAAGGTACCCTCTAGGCGACCCCCGAGCTTATCCTGAGTTTTCTGGAGAAGCTCGTTCTGGTATTTGATGTGTTCGTGAAATTCGCGGAAATAGTCGGTAAGCTGCTGATTGACACGCTGTGTATATTCGTCGAGGCGGGCGCTAAGAAACTGCTGGTCTTGTTCGTTCCGGAGTTTTTGCAATGAGCGGAAGTAGAAGAGGACAACAAGAAAAACTGCAACAAATACTAACAGCGCGGCGGCTGCAAAAATAACCAAGATAATTGTAGGCATTAATCGCTCCAACTAATTATATTGCAGTAACTTACGGAGGCATTATAACACCGATACGGATTCCTGTCAAATTAGAATATCAGAATATAGGGTTAAAATTCTCCTCGATGTGCCGATAAACTGTTTAGTTACGTCATGAAGAAAAAAGATAGGTTCAATAAAGACGACCTTCTATTCGAGATCGCTTTCTACGAAAAGCTGCTAAGGGAAAAGGAAGACTTTACCGACGTGCTCATCCCTCTTGCTGATGCCTATACCCGGGCGGGACTTTACAAAAAGGGTCTTGAAATCGATAAGAGGTTGTCGTGCCTTAGACCTGATGACGAAACGGTATATTACAATCTCGCCTGCAGTTATTCCCTACTCGGCATGATTGAGGAAACTCTCTCGGCCATCGAAAGGTCATTCCAGTTGGGATACCGCGACTTAAATCATCTTGAAAAAGACAGTGATTTAAACAACGCCAAAAAGGACGCGCGCTTTAGAGCGCTAATGGCAAGATATTTCGGAACAAAGACTTAGAACAATCCGAAGCCGCCTTTCCTTTCCTCAAGCTCCATTTGGATGTCTTCGACATGAAGCGAAGGATCGGCAAGCACAACAATTTTGTTCCAGGTTTCCCTCTCGATCATCTTTAGGGCCTTTTTATCAAGCGTCATAAGCCTGTCCGCAACCTGGGGGTGAACCCGCAAATTAAGCCATTTATGACGGACATCGGACAGTTTCTTCCGCGCGTCTTTAAGCGCCCTTATCGACATCGTCGCCACAGATTTGACGAAACCACGACCTTCACAATAGGGACAGGTGCCATAAATCGCGCTTTCGAGTGACGGCCTTACGCGTTGGCGTGTCATCTCTACAAGGCCGAGCTCCGAGATTTTCAAAATATTCGTCTTCGCCCTGTCTTTCTTAACGGCCTCCCTGAATATGCGGAATACCTCGTGCCTGTGGCGCTCGTTCTCCATATCAATAAAATCAATGATGATGATGCCGCCCATGTCGCGTAGACGTACCTGGCGGGCCACCTCCATCGCGGCCTCGCAATTGGTCTTATAAACCGTCTCCTCGAGGCTCCTCCTCTGGGTAAACTTGCCGGTATTCACATCGATAGAGACAAGGCCCTCCGTCTGCTCTATTACGATATGGCCGCCGCAGGGCAACTCCACGGTCTTATGAAACGCCTTTTCAATCTCAGCCTCAACGCGGTATTTCTCAAATAAAGAAACTTTCTCGCGGTGAAATTCTATCGGCACATGGAAACCTGGCAGATACGTCCTTATGAACGATTTTACTTTATTCAGAAGCTCTTTCTTATCGACTATTATTTTGCGTGTCTCTTCCGTGAAGTGGTCTCGGATCGTGCGCTCCACCAGGCCAAGTTCTTCATAAATTAGAGAGGGGGCGTGTTTCTTACTGATGTTCCTCTGAATCTCCTTCCATATCCTTAAGAGATACTGGATGTCGCGCAAAAACTCTTTTTTCGTCTTGCCGACGCCAACCGTGCGGATAATGAGCCCCGTCCCTTCCGGCACTTCGAGATCTTTTGATATTTCCTTGAGCCGTGAGCGTTCTTGAGGGTCCTCTATCCTGCGCGATATGCCGAGCCTCTGATCGCCGGGCATCATCACGATGTAGCGGCCCGGAATTGAGAACTTGGTCGTTAACCTCGCGCCTTTCGAACGGATCGGCTCCTTTACAACCTGAACGATTATCTCCTGCCCTATTTTCAGAATATCTTCGACACGGACTCTCTTCTCCCTCATCCCACGCCCATCCCTCACGTCCTTGACAAGCCCGTATTTCCCCTCGCCTGCCTCATGCTCAATCGGGGATTTTAGGGCGTCATCCACGTGCAGAAAACCGTCGCGGGATGTCCCAATATTGACAAACGCGGCCTGGATGCCGGAGACGATAGAACGGACAACCCCTTTATAAATATTACCGAACTGGCGTTCCGCGCTTGCTCGCTCCATATAAAACTCTTCAAGGATTCCGTTTTCGAGTATCGCGACGCGGACTTCATTTGACTCTTCTGTAAATAAAATGAGCCGTTCGGAAGGTTTCTCTTCTTGCCGGTGTTCTTTGTGATCCCTATGATGAGATTTGTCAGGTATCATTTTGGGCACCCTGTTTTGTAAAATCCAAATGACAAAATCCAAATTTCAAAATAAATCCAAATGCCAAAACAAGCAAAAGGAAACTTTTAACTTTGGTTATTTGTTATTTGAGATTTGGATTTAATGTACTATCACCTTTATTATCTTAATCCCTTTTGGCAGCTCTTTCTGAAACCGTTTCTTAAACTCCGCGGCGCCAAGTTCATCCGTAAGGCTAACAACCATTTCTTCGCTCCGGCTAATTTTCCCCAGAGCCAGCGCTCTTTTGTAGCTTACGCATGGCCTTGGATTAAACCCCCGCGTATACGCAACGGGAAGACCACTGCGCCGTAAAGCACGTTGAAAAAGCCGATTCAGATCCAGATGCGAAATATAACGCATCAGGCCGATCTTACTGTATATAACCTTAATCTGAACCAACCCTATCCCCATATAATTTACCCCACCTTATGAGTGGGGTAAACAATTAATTTTGACTCGATTTTGCTCCCTACGTTTGTTCTCTAAGCCTTAAGCTTCTCAGTTTCTGCCTTTTCGTTTCCCGGTTTTTCTGCTTTCGCAATCCCGGCCTTCTTCGCCTCGGCAGCATCTTCCTCGGCTTTCTTCAGCGCGGCTTCCCGAAGCTTTTTCATCTCCTTGACAGGTTGGCCGGCCGTATCCACAATCGTAACCGTAACAAAGAAAATGGTCTCGATCTTCTTGTTTGACGAACCTGAAGTCTCGCGTTTTGAGCGAAATAGCTTTCCGACAAAAGGAATGTCTCCAAGGACCGGCACCTTGTCCTCCGTAGTGTCCTTCTGGTCCGTTATCAGTCCGCCGATCGCGATGGTCTCTCCGTCCTCGATTAGAAGCTGAGTCTTCGCCACTGTAACGTTAAACGTTGGCGCCGCGAGAGTCGCTGTATAAGTGATAGTAGTTCCCTGGCTGGACACCTCCGGCTGTAAATCCACGAGTATCTGATCGGCATAGTTAATATGAGGGGTAACCTTTAGCGTAACGCCTACCTTGCGCCAATCAAAACCAGTTACCTCAAAACTGCCGGTTGTCTCATTACGTTCAAACGTGGGAATCGGTACATCTTGACCGACCTGTACCTCGGCCGGCTGGTGATTAAGCACCGATATTCTCGGATTTGAAACAACCTTTGTATTGGTGCGGGTTTTGAGAAATTGGAGGACTGCGCTTAAACTGGAAAAATCGAGCGATCCATATGTCCATACTTTCGTAGTAGCTGTGGTTGAGCCGTCAGCGGTAGGCCAGCTCTGCGGACTAACCGCATCCGTCAGCCGTGTGGCGCCGCTGCCCAACATCTCCGTATTCCCCGCCCGATACTCCGTCCCAAGCTGTGATTGCCTTGCGCGCGGATAAAAATCTTTAAGGAAAGATTCGCCGTCAGCTAAAAATGGGAATGTGGTAGGCCTGATAGCACCCGAAGAGAGACCGCCTATGATCTTCCAATCAATACCCATATTTTCCGTCCTACCAAGCTCCGTCCTTACAATCTTAGAATCAATGTAACATTGCTGGGTAGGTTTATCTAACTGGCCGATGATTTTGCCGATTTTGTCTATATTGCTCGCCAGATCAGTGACGATAATACTGTTGGTCCTGTTCACGGTCTTTATCTTCCCGCGCTCGCTAAGCATCTCCTTAACCGCTTCCTGAACTTCCTCTGCTGTGGTGTAATTAAGGGAAAAAGTCTGGGATTTTAACGGTTCTTTTTCCGCATTCTCTTTCGTTGTCACACGGATTATATTCCCGTCGCGCTCAGAAACGTATCCGTAGGTTTTAAGAACCACATTCAACGCCGTCTCCCAAGGGACATCGGTAAGGCGTATGGTAACGGTGCCGCTCACCTCGGGACCTGCGACAATATTCATCCCGCTCTTCAAGCTCAATATACGGAGAACATTGTTGATGTCGGCATCCTTAAAATCAAGTGTGACATGGCCCTCTTCAAGCGCTGCGCCCTCCTCCACATTAACCGTGGGCCCAGGAGTGGCGGGTTGGGTATTTCCGCTTACCGGTGAGGCGGGCAAATCCTGAGCGTTTACAACTGCAGGGGAAAAAGACAAAAGACACACAAAGAAAACAGCCGTTACGCCTAATCCAACACACAATTTCTTAAGATGCACTTTTCTTTCCACCTTTTTTATTACTGTCCCGACCATCACCCGGCTCGTTCTCCTTCGTCTTTATCTTCAGCGTATTCTGATTACCTTCTTTTTCAACAACTACTCCACCCTCAAAAATACGTACGATTTTAAACCCCCCGACGATATGCCCAACTTCCAGTGTTTTACCGTTTATAAGGGCGTACGAAACATTCTGAGGATCATGAATAACACCTTCGAGGACTAGCTCCGATAATTCGAGCTCCTCCATGTTTGAAAGAACATAAGCATCGCCAATCAACGGCACAAAAGGATCCCGCTTCCCCTTACTTGAATATGTAAATGTTTCCTTTGCCTGTACAGTCATAATTATCGGCAAAGTCAGGAGTGAACTTAATATTAATATTACTATTATCTTGCTACTCTTCATTCCGCACCTTTTCGCGCAATGTGTTGATATTACATAACTTACGGCTTCAGATAAAACACCGCTAACGTAAGCTCCGCCCTATTCTTACGGGCACCTTCGAGGGGCGATATCGTAAGGCGTATTATCTTAAGCAACTTCTCGCCCGCTTCGAGTTTGCTTATAAAAGTCCCAAAGGAATGATAGTCGGCTTCGCATTCGAGGCGATATACCGAAACTTTGTAGAAGCTTTCAAAATCTTTGGGCAGTTCCTCGGGGTAGTTCTCCGGTTCGGACACCGCAATGAGCACATTACTTTCCCGCGCCATCTCCGAAACCGCGCTGATAACGTTGTCTAACTCGGCTTCAGTATAAAGAGCCTTCTTTATTGTTTCGATGTTCGCGAGATACATCTTCTCGTCGGCCTTAAGTTTAGGAAGATCAGCAATATTGCGTTGCGCTGTTTTTATCTCGGACTTAGCCTTTGACAACTGCTTTTTAAGATTAGATCTTGTGCCCAGTGCCGGCAAAATAAAAGCGAAAATCAATATCAGGAATACGGCAGCGTTGACGGCGACCCTAAGAAGAAACCTTCTATCTTTGAGCTTATCAATCCAGCCCTGTTCGCGAATAGCTTCTAAAATCGCCTGCACGTTCAATAGGCTCACGCACGCCTCCGCGTAAATATGGTAAGAAATTCTGTAATCTCAACCTGCCCTGCTACCTTCCTCTTTGTTGTTGTTACCACTTCTACGTCAGGGCTCGGCGTTTTTTCTTCAATCTTAACCGGAGAATCCGCAGACTTTTCAATCAGCAGAAACTCGTCCTCAAGCCCCTTGGCATAATCACCAATAACCCTAATGGAAGGAATTTGTCTAAACGGCCTCGCCGCGCCTCGAAGGGTGAGGACCCACAATTGGCTCGTATCCTCCATCTTTAACATGCTGAGCCAAACATTGTCGGGTAAATCGTCGCTGATTATATTCAGCGCGGGGGCCCACATCATCCGGCGCCGCACATATTTGTTAAAATTTTCGAGGGTGGGTTTATATACATTGTCGATCGTATCAACAATCTTTTTCGCGTCGCCGTAAGTTACCTGCATCCCCTGCCAGCTTTTATTAGTCCGCGAAACCTCAAGCCTTATAACCTGCAGTTCGAGAATAATTGCAAGCCAGAGGCCGAAAAGGACAATAAAAGCTATCGTAAAATACTTCTGAAATGGAAACTTTGTTTTTTCCCGGCCCGCGCGCAGTTCCGCTGGGAGGAGATTGATTTCTATCATTTCTTATCCCCGCGCGTTAAGGCGAGCCCGAGGGCCACTACCGCCTGTTGTAAGTTCTGCTCAAGCATTGCCTTGTCTACAGACTCGGCAACATCAAGGCGACTAAGGAAGTTCATAAACTGAACTGTACACTTAAGTTCTTTCTCGAGCGCATCCTTAAAACCCGGGATTTGCGACAGGCCGCCGTGGATTATGAGTTTTTGGATGCTTTTACCGTCCTGAAGCTGGTGTTCAAAATAGTCGACCGAAAGACGGATTTCAGAAACAATGTGAAGAAACGGCTCATAAAAAGCGTCTTTCAGTTTCTGGTCTTTCCAGTCAAGCTTCTTAACTCTGGCAAGCATCTCGTCGTAGCCCACATTAAGCTTTTTTGCCGCCGCATTGCAAATATCAAAGCTGCCAAATGTAATGTCACGGGTAAAAACAGGGATGCCTTCCTCGGCGATATTCACGGTCGTAAAGTGCGAGTCAAAATCAACCTGGCAGACGCACTCTGACGCCAATTCGGGATGCAACCACTGGAGAGCGTTAAACATCGCGATAGAATGCGTATCGATCACCCCAACCTCAAGCCCGCTCTCCGAGGCGAGCTCAAGGACTTCGGTTATTTTATCTTTCTTGGCGGCGGCAAGAATAATCTGGATAGCCCGCTTTCCTCCAGCCGTCTGTATTTCGCGAAGGACGTGGAAATCGAGATTCACTTCATCGACTTTATACGGAATATATTTCTCAGCCTCATAGGGAATCGAGCTTTTAAGCTCCTTCTCGGTCATAAATGGAAGGGTTATACACCTGACAAGGACGGACGTACCGCCGATACCAAGACGGATCTTACGGGATGGAAAACCTCCGCCGTCAAAAAGTTTCCTGATCGCCCCTGATAATTGCTTTCTATCCTGAGGGGTAGCAAAGCTCGTGAAATTAAGAAGCCTCCGGCGCTCACCGCTTCCTGCAAGCTCAAGCGCGGTAATTGTTTCGGAACCAATGTCTAGCCCTATGGCCGTCTCTTCCTTCGCACCCTTCCGCGGTGTAAGCGCAAAGCTTACGGCCTTGCTATATATATTCTTCCAGTCCATGTTTGTATCGTTCGCCTCGGGTATTACATGCTCTGCGCCAACGCGGTACTCGGTACGCTGTACGCATAGCGGTATTTATTATATTTACGGTAAAAAACGCGGAAATTTGAGGGGTTTTTTGTCACTTCTTATCTTCTTCATCGCGGGCTTCTATAACAGCAATAACCGCTTCGAAATGCTTCTTTTGTATTTCGCCCGTCTCGTTTTGGGCTAAACGCTTAAGCTCGGGAATGATTTTCTCATCTCCGATTGTTTTCAGGGTCTCCAAAGCAGAAGCCTTGAGGCGCCAGTCTGCAAAGCTTGAGTCGTTAAGCAGTCTGAGAATAGTAGGGGTAACTGCCGTATAACCCTTGAACGCGGCAAGTGCCATAACAGCAGCCTTGGCCTCTGTATCCTCGTCGGGATCTTTTAGAATGCTTATAATTATTTCGGGAATCTCAGAATCGTCCTCTCCTACAAGAAGATTAAGCAAAATTGCCCGTATCTTAGAATTTTCCATCGGGTCTTTTATGATCTTCCGCACCACCTTAACTGTTTCATCGTGATTCCGCACTAAAAGCTCGGCCAATACACGGTTTCTAATCGTCACATCTTCCTTTCTGTCCTCCGCGATCTTCCAAAGCTCCTTCTCCTCAAAAACACCCTGAGAAATTAAGAAATCCAACATCACAATTCGAACATTACGGCTTTTGTCCGCGCTTGAAGCAACCTTTTTGCAGAACTCTCCAGCAGTAGCTTTATCAAGCGACCAAAATAGCTCGAGCGCTTTCCTTCTCAGGGTTGGTTTCTCGCCTTCATCAAGAAGAATTTCGGTAATGCAACTTTTGCAGGCTGCCTTATCGAGAGGGTAAAGCCCCTTCATGTCATTTATCCGATAGTCTTCATTCCGTAGTCTGTTACGCGCATTCGAAAGATAATAATTCGCATCTTCGCCGGCGGCGACATTCTGGGCAAGTAAATAGGATACAGCAAAAAATACCAATACTACTGCGGCAGAAAACCTGCTTGCTTTCGATGGAATCATTTTATATCTCCTGCTTATTCATGCTAATACTGCGCACTATCGGTCCATTTGGTAACTGTATAACGTACGGCCTTCCCGCCCAGATACTGTGTAAGAACATCCTGAACAACACCATCGCTGTAGAGGAAATAAGAATCCGCACCCCCTAAACCGCAAAAAGGACCGGTCGCCGATACGTTGCCTATAATCTGAAGATCGTTCGTGATGGTCAAAAAGGTGTCTGATACAAGAACGCCCGTGAAATTTCCTCTATAAGAACCAAGGAAAGAACTCCAGAAGGAATCATTCTCGACTATGAGAATGCCGTAGCTACCCGTAATGCCATCGGCCCCGACGGCGGTGCCGAAATCAACAATATCCCACTGCGGGTTGTTCAAGTAATACACCCCCCTAAAATTCGCTGGAGGCTTCGTAGTTGTCTTGTACTGGTCAAGGTCGCCGGCTTCAAGCCCCATTACGGACTCGGGCGTAACAGGAGTCGTCCACTCGGTATCCGTCTCGTAATCTATACCTGAACTGTATTGCCAAAATGCCTTCGGTGCATGTCCGTGGCCCCCTATTTTTGTAAGCGCGCCGGGAGCGAAAATTTGGCTCTCTCTGCTCGAAACACCGAACTCTCCCGCATCGCCGGTAAGGGCACCGCTCGCGTTGTGATCCCTACCATCAAAAACGAAGCGCGCCAAAAGCCCCGTGCCAAACCCGTTACCTGCGCAAAACGCTCCGCGCGGAACGAATGTGCACTCTTGCTCAACAGTTGCATAAACCGTCCTTACTCTGTTAAACCGTGCGGTGCCGGTAGCGGTTATCTGGCCATTTGAATAGGAAGCCGAATACGACCCATCGGCGGTTGTTCCTGAAAGCGTTCCGGTCAGGCCGTTATTCAGGTTGTAAATCATATGGTCGACTGCGGACTCGGCAAGATAGAAGGCCTGATTCACATTCAGTATATTCTCCGATGTGCGAACCTCCGCAAAGGCCGTCCAGAAAAAGGCGGTCATAATCACAGAGAGAATGGCGGCCAAAAGATAAATGTAAGTAAGGGCAAAACCTTTATCGCTTCGCAGAAATCTTGTCATCTTGCCCGCCTCCTTCTGGAACCAACGTCAATTGCGCATTGCTGCTTCCGACTGTATGCTAACCTGCGCAGTCTGCCCGAGTAAATCGGCTTTTGCTACCTGAATATTGATATCAATGATGCGTGGATCCTGGCTGCTCCATGTGAAAACCAGACCGAGAACATTGTTGGCGAGAACCGTAGTATTGCCCCCCTT
>JAQTRP010000103.1 GCA_028711765.1 Candidatus Omnitrophota bacterium
CGCTTCCTAGGAATGAAGATCGCACCTTTATGTACCCGGTACAGAACCCATTAATCCGGTACCAGGTACGTAAAGGTAGGTACCTTATGATGAAATGAAGAGCAAACATTATCCGGAATGGCTTAGAAAAAAGCTGCCGGCACATTCGAGCTTGGCAGCTGAGTCGGTTCTTGTAAGTTGCGGCGTAAACACAGTTTGTGATTCAGCCCTTTGCCCTAACCGTAGCGAATGTTATAGTAAGAAGCGCGCGACGTTTATGATTTTAGGCAAGACTTGCACGCGCCACTGCGGGTTCTGCGAAGTCAATAAAGGAGTGCCGGAAAAAGTAGATTCGGCCGAGCCTAAACGTATCGCCGAAGCGAGCAGGGAACTCGGCCTTGAGCATGCGGTTATCACCTCAGTCACGAGGGATGATCTTAATGATGGGGGCGCGGGACATTTCGCCGCCTGTATCAAGGCTGTGCGCGAAGAACTTCCCAAGGCCCGCATCGAAGTTCTTACACCCGATTTCCGGGGCGATTATGCCGCGCTCAAGGTTGTTTTAAACGCAGGGCCGGCTGTTTTTAATCATAATATTGAAACTGTTGAAAGACTTTATTCCGATGTCCGGCCGGAAGCGGGTTACCGGCACTCTCTCGATATCCTGCGTTTTGCCCGTGAGTACGCGCCGGATGTTGTCACTAAAAGCGGTTTGATGGTTGGGCTGGGCGAGACCGACGAAGAGGTCGAGTCCGCCTTGCGGGATTTGCATCGATCGGGATGCGATGTGGCCACGATAGGCCAGTATTTACGCCCTCCGCACGGAAATTGCGAAGTTAAACGATTCGTCGAGCCGGCAGTGTTCAATCGTTACCGCGATTATGGCATGGCGATTGGCTTCAAAGCCGTTTTCGCGGGGCCGTTTGTGAGGAGTTCCTACGAAGCGGGGGAAGTGTACGAGGGTATTCAGGTTACGAGATAATTGGTCGATAAATTTAGCGTATCTCGTATCTCGTGTATCGTATCTCGTGAAAAATATTAAGAATGGAAAAGATTAGAAATTTCAGAGACTTGGATGTTTGGAGGAAAGGTATGGAAATTGTCAAGGTGTATATGAAATGGTAAAGGAGTTTCCGAAACAAGAGTTTTATGGTTTGTCATTTCATATGCAAAAGTCCGCAGTTTCTATTCCGTCAAACGTAGCAGAAGGTTTTAACAGATTTTACAATAAGGAGTATAAGCAGTTTCTTTATATAGCGTTAGGCTCCTGCGCTGAATTGGAAACGCAGATCGAAATAGCTTCAGAGCTAAGGTATACAAGCAACGAAAGAAAGCAGGTTTTATTAGAAAAGATCGATCACGAATGTCGTATGCTCACTAATTTAATCAAAAAACTTAGGTAGTTTCTTCTTTTATTTTGGCGAGATACGAGATACAAACAACGAGATACGCAATTCCACGGAGGTCAAACACATGTTTCACGAAGCAAACAGAATGAAGCGCCTGCCACCGTATCTTTTTACCATAGTGGATAACATAAAGCGTGAGGTGGTGGCGAAGGGTATCGACGTTATCGATTTCAGTATGGGCAATCCCGACCTGCCGCCGCCGCTCCATGTGAGGAAAGCGCTTCAAGACGCTGTCCACGTCCGTGATAGGATCATTCACCGGTATTCCAAATGGGATGGGCCGATCGAGCGCGCTTTTCGCGAGGCAATCGCATGCTGGTATTACAAACGGTTCGGCGTAAAGCTCGATCCGAACAGCGAAGTGCTTCCTCTTATAGGTTCTAAAGAGGGGATCGCGCACCTCGCGCTCACATATTTAAACAGCGACGACCTCGCGCTGATTCCATCGCCTTCGTATCCCGTGCATTTTAACGGCATTATAATGGCCGGCGGTATTCTCTATAATATTCCTCTCAGGGAAGAGAATGATTATCTGCCGGATCTTTCTTCTTTGTCACGCGAAACTACACGGCTCTCAAAATTGATGATCGTGAGTTATCCCCACAACCCGACGGCGGCGACCTGCGATCTCGAGTTCTATGATAAGTTGGTGCATTGGGCGAAGGATAAAAATATTATCGTTGCAAGCGACCTTGCTTATTCCGATTTTGTTTTCTCGGGCAAGCGCGCCCCGAGTCTGCTTGAGGCAAAGGGGTCGCGGGATTTCTGCATAGAGTTTCATACCTGCTCCAAGTCTTACTGCATGGCAGGCTGGCGCATCGGTTTCGCGGTGGGGAACAGGGAGATAATAGCAAGCCTCGCCAAGACAAAGAGTTACGTCGATTTCGGAATTTTCCGTGCCATTCAGATCGCAGCCACTAAAGCGCTTACCGGTCCGCAGGACTGCGTTGAGAAGATCGTCCATGTCTATAAGAAGCGGCTCGATTTCTTCATGGACGGAATGACTAAGATCGGCTGGAAGATGCCGAGGCCGCGCGCCACGTTCTATGTATGGTCCAAGATCCCGCAAAAATACAGCGGCCTTAGCTCGATGGAGTTCTGCGAGCTTCTGCTCCGCGAGGCGGGCGTCGCGGTTGCCCCCGGAGTAGGATTCGGCGAATACGGCGAAGGACACATCCGCTTTGCCCTTGTCGAGCCTGAGGAAAGAATGCGGATAGCTTTCCGCCGCATCAAAAAGTTCCTGGAAATGGAAGTTTGACCGTATTCCCTCGAGGTGGAGGCGCTTAGCCCTCAAGTTAATTCCGTAAAATGCCGAAGTCTATACAAAGCTCGAGGTAGGACAATGGCGAAAAAATCATTTTCCATCAAATACGGGGCGCTGCTTGTCTTCGCGGCCGTTTTATTCCTTGTTTTCTGCGGCCCGATGACGCGTTCTGCCTCCGCCGCGCCCGATTTAGACTTGGGCGGCTCGTCTTTATTCCTCGGCAATGTCCCTTATCTGTCCCTCACCAGGATCTGCAGGGAAAACCACATCTCTTACCGCTGGGATGACCTCACCGGCAAGATCTTTCTTTATCGCGGCAACCGCTATGTTACCTGCCTTATAGGGGAGACTTTGATCGATGTTAACGGCAGGATCCAGACCCTAGGGGCTCCGCCGCGCATTTTAGAAGGGACCCTCGTTCTGCCGCGTGAGCTGATCGACCTCGAGTGGTGGAAAGACATCAGGAAGACTTATCCACCGACAATGTGGAAGGACTTTACAATCCGCAGTGTGATGATCGATGCCGGCCACGGCGGCAGGGACTCGGGCGGCATAGGTTTCGCGGGAATCCGCGAAAAGGACGTTGTACTTGATTTTGCAAAGCGCCTGCGGGATAAGTTGAGCTCAAACGGCATAGACGTGCGGCTTACCCGCTCGGATGATACCTTTGTGCCGCTTCCCGACCGCGCCGCGGCTACGAACAGTTCGGAGGTTGATTTATTCATAAGCGTACATGCCAATATAGCGCGGACGCGCTGGGTGAGTGGTTTTGAGATTTATTATTGTTCCGACCCTTTGGATGACAGCGCGCGTGCGGTCCAGATGATTGAAAACGCCGCCGCCGAGGGTGCCAAGCCCGCCAGCGGTTTTTCCTCCTGCTCTTTAAAGGATGCCACCCTTATGGACCTTATGAACACGGAGCACAGGCGGGAGGCGATAGAGCTTGCTCGCTCGATCAGCGCGAGCCTCGGCGAAGAGCGCCTAATCCGCAATCACGGCATAAGGAGCGCCAATTTCCACGTTTTGAAATGGACCCAGCGGCCCTCGATACTCATCGAAATCGGTTTCCTCACAAATCCACGTGAAGCGATCAAATTGCGGGATTCCTACTATCAGGACCGTCTCGCGGAGCGGATTGCCGAGGGGATACTCTCCTTTAAGCGCGAATACGAGCGCACCGAAGGCTTCACTAAATAGCGTTATGCGTCGTGCGTCGTGAGTCGTGCGTTAAACCATCCCGCTATTCCCTATTCACTATCGACTAACGACTATGTTATAATACATTCCTATGAATTACATAAAGAACAGATCTAACGCCCCCATAGGTGTCTTTGATTCGGGCCTCGGCGGCCTCACGGTCGTGAGGGAAATCCGGAGAGTTCTTCCGCGTGAAGATATCATCTATTTCGGAGACCTGGCGCGGCTTCCTTATGGCATCAAATCCGAGCGGCAGGTAATTGAATTTTCGAAGCAGAACGCAAGTTTTCTGCTTGAGAAGGGGGTGAAGGCGCTTGTTGTTGCCTGCAATACCTCAGCCAGCGCGAGCCTCAGCATACTAAAGCGGCTTTATTCGGCGCCTATAATCGATGTGATTGTTCCCACTGCCGAGGAGGCCTTAAGGCGCACGCAGAGCGGCAGGATCGGCGTTATCGGCACACAGGCGACAATATCGTCGGGCGCCTACGAAAAGGCTATAAAGCGCGTACGAAAGAACGCCGTTATTTTTTCGAATGTGTGTTCTTTGTTCGTTCCCCTCGTCGAGGAAGGGCGTCTCAGCGGGCCCATAGCGCGGGCTGTTGCGAATGAATATCTGAAGGATTTCGGCAAGAAGCGCATCGACGTTATTATCTTAGGGTGCACCCATTATCCTTTGCTTAAGGGAGTTATCCGCGGTGTGGTGGGGAAAGATGTCGAGCTTATAGACTCCGCGCCGTCGACCGTTTTACGCCTCAGGAATGAGCTTCGGGAGCGCGGTCTCCTTGCCGAAAGAAAGCGTGGCGGGCTTAAAATATTTGTGAGCGACAGGCCCCGCAATTTTATCAAAGTCGGCGAACGTTTTCTCGGACAGAAAATGGACTCCGTGAAGCTCGTGCGTCTTTGAAATAGTGGCTCGTGACCCGTGCCCCGTGTCCCGTATACGAGGCACGAGTCACAGGTCACGGGACACGGAATTTATGTATGAAATCAAGATCATAAGCGAATTTAACGCGGCGCATCGCCTAAGAGGTTACCGCGGCGAATGCGAGAAACTGCACGGTCACAACTGGCGTGTTGAAGCGGTCGGGAAAACCGATAAGCTTACGAAAAACGGCCTCGCGCTCGATTTCCGCGCGTTCAAGCGAGCGCTCGCGGACGTGCTTAAAAACCTGGATCACGCCTTCCTTAATGACGTCAAGCCTTTCAATCGCGCCAATCCGTCCTCGGAGAATATCGCGAAATATATATTCGACGGCCTTAAGAAGAAACCCGCGATCCGCGACAAATTAACTCTTAAAAAAGTCTCCGTATGGGAAACATCCACCTCCTGCGCGACCTACCGTGAGTAAAGCCAAGTCCTGCGTAACGCTTCTTTCGGGTGGCATCGATTCGACTACCTGTCTCTATTGGGCGCTAAGGGAGGGGTATAAAGTTTCCGCCCTTACCGTTGACTATGGACAGCTTCAAGGTCATGAGCTTTGGTGCGCCGAGGAGATCGCCCGCTCACTCGGCATAAGGCATGAATTTTTAAGGCTCGACCTTCCATGGAAGGGGAGCGCCCTTCTTGATAGAAATATTCGAATACCGGAGGATCGATCGCCGAACGAGATGATAGATATTCCCTCCACTTATGTTCCGGCGAGAAATACTTTTTTGGTTTCTCTCGCCCTGTCGTGGGCCGAGGCGGAGGATATGGACGCAATCGTGATCGGCGCGCATATTCAGGACTTCAGCGGCTATCCCGACTGCCGTCCGGATTATTTTAAGTCACTCGAGACGGCGGCGACGTTGGGCACTAAGCGCGGCCGCGAAGGAAATCCAATCCGAATCCTCACTCCATTAATAGATAAAACCAAGGCCGATATTATACGGCTTGCCATCGGGCTGGGTGTTCCACTAGAGAAGACATGGTCCTGTTACCGCGGGGGCGATACCCCGTGCGGCAAGTGTGACGCCTGTATCCTTCGCGCGAAAGGATTTCAGGAGGCAGGCGTAGAAGATCCTTTAACGGAAAACGTAAAGCGAAAATAGCAAAGCTAAAGTTCAAAATTCAAAGCCGTAGCATTTTTTGACTTCATTTTAAACTTTCTGACATTATTTACCAGTATGGGTAATTTTTCCCAAGTAACTCAACACAACCGACTCGAGATAACGGAAGTATTTTCCTCCATTCAGGGTGAGGGGCCGAGGATGGGGGAGCGCCATCTTTTTGTCCGCTTCAAGGATTGCAATCTCGATTGTTCCTATTGTGATGAGAAAAATAAAAATGGGGGAATCCTAGAGAAGGGCGAGCTGATCACCAAAATCGTTTCGCTTGAACAATCCGAAGGGCCGCATTCCTTTATTTCCATGACGGGTGGAGAACCTTTGTGCTATGTTTCCGGTCTTAAAAGTCTGATTCCTGAGTTGCGTGAGCGGTCTTTTAAAATTTATCTTGAAACGAACGGCACGCTTGTGAATGAGCTTACGCAACTTATTGATTTTATTGATGTTATAGCGATGGATATTAAACTCGAGAGCGTGGGCGGTTCCCCTAGGTACCTGGTACCGAACTCATTAATCCGGTACCAGGCACCTAGGGGCGAACGACTGTTGGATGTTCACCGCCGGTTTCTTCTAACCGCGCGCTCGAAAGAAGTGTTTGCCAAAGTAGTAATTTCCCTCACTGCCGATGTGTGTGAGTTCAGTGACGCCGTTTGCGCGATCGCTTCCGTTTCGCCGGCTGTTCCGCTTATTCTTCAGCCCGAAGACGGCGACTTCTTTTCCGAAAGACGCGCGAGCTTGCTTAGGTTGATGTCCGAGTTTCAATTAATCGCGCTTAAGCGATTGCGCGACGTAAAAGTAATGCCGAGGATGCATAGGATATTGGGGACAAGATAGAAAAGCTAAAAGCGCAAAGAGAAAAGCGCAAAGTTACAGCTAAAAATTCAAAATTCTCATAATTTACTGTTT
>JAQTRP010000011.1 GCA_028711765.1 Candidatus Omnitrophota bacterium
ATACTTGCTTTATGCGTTCTGAGCTCGATTACCTTGTCATGGGGGAATTTCTTCTCGATAAAGCCGAGATGAAAGCGTTTAAGGAAGAAAAAGACTGGCGGACTTTGTTTGAGGCGGACTAAAAAGTCCGTACTGCATCAACAAAAATACAAAGCTAAAAATGAAAAATGCAAAACCAAAATTTAAAATGCAAAACTAGCAAAAGAATAAACTACTTTTAAATTTTTAGCTGTAATTTTGCACTTTTCGCTTTCAGTTTTACGCTTTTTTGTAAGCAATACGAATATACAAAGATGATTGATCTTACAGTAGAAATTAAAAACCTCAAGTTCAAGAATCCCGTGACCGTCGCATCAGGCACGTTCGGTTCGAAGGATGAGTACGCCTCTTTCGTCGATTACGGAAAGTTGGGAGCCGTCGTTACGAAGTCGATCACTTACGAAGCGCGGCGCGGGAACCCGATGCCCCGCATCTGGGAGACACCGAGCGGCATGATGAACGCGATCGGGCTTGAGAATAAGGGCGCGGAGCACTTTTGTTCCGAGTGCCTTCCGTTCTTTAAATCAGTTGATACTCCTCTCATTGTGAGCATTGCGGGCGAGACGGTGGATGAATACGCGAAGCTGGCGAAGCGGCTTTCGCAAGAAAAGATTGTCTCCGCCCTCGAGATTAACGTTTCCTGCCCGAACGTTGAGCGTGGAGGAATGCACTTTTTGGCAAGGCCGGAGTTGACGGCCGAGGTCGTCCGGGCGGTGCGCGGCGAGACCGGCCTTTTGCTTTTTACCAAGCTTTCTCCCGAGGCGAGCCCCTTTATGGAAGTTGCGGAAGCGTCTATTAAGGCGGGCTCAACAGGCCTCAGTCTTATCAACACAATCAAGTCTTTGGCTATCGATGTCGAGAAACGCCGCCCGCAGCTGGGCAGCGTCTTCGGGGGTTTGAGCGGGCCTGCCATACGGCCTATCGCGCTACGCTATGTGTATGAAGCAAAGCAGGCGTTGAGCTGTCCATGCATCGCGATGGGCGGCATCCTGACGGCTAGCGACGCGCTTGAGTTTCTCGTCGCGGGCGCCGACCTTGTTGCGGTAGGGACGGGGAACTTTGTAAATCCCAAGGCTGTCATTGAAGTAATCGACGGCATCCGGAATTATATGGAAAAACATAATATCGCCAAAATAAAGGAGCTAAGATGGACAGGACAGAACGCGTAATAGTTGCCCTCGATACGCCCGACATCATAATCGCGACGAAGCTTGTCCATGCCCTTAAGGACGATATTAAAATCTTCAAGATCGGCAGCGAGCTTTTTACCTCCTGCGGGCCCGAGATAGTGCGCCTTGTCCAGGATTCGGGCGCTAAGGTATTTCTCGATCTTAAATTTTTTGATATCCCCAATACCGTCGCGAACGTGGCGCAGGTCGCCTGCCATCTCGGTGTTTTTATGTTCAATGTGCACGCCTTGGGCGGCGCCAAGATGATGAAGGTGACCGCCGAGGCGGTGAAAGGGGAGGCGGAAAGGCGCGGGCTTCCCAAACCTATCGTTTTGGCGGTAACGGTTTTGACCAGCATGTCCGGAAAAGAACTTACGGAAGACCTTAGTATTTCAAAGTCTCTCGAGGAAGAAGTGGTGCATCTCGCGAAGATGGCGAAAGACGCGGGACTTGACGGCGCGGTCGCATCCGCGCGCGAGGCGCGTCTATTGAAAGATAAAATCGGAAAAGATTTTCTTGTGGTGACGCCCGGCATAAGGCCGCGATGGTCGGCCGCCGGCGATCAGCATCGTATCGTAACGCCCCGCGACGCGTTTGACGGGGGAGCGGATTATATCGTAATCGGCCGGCCGATTACGGCCGATCCTGATCCCCGCAGGGCCGTAGAAAGGATAAAAAAGGAACTGCAACATGGATGACCGTTCTGTATTAATGATGCTCGAGTCTTCTGGCGCGCTCCTAAAGGGGCATTTTGAACTTTCCTCGGGGCTTCACAGCGAACAGTATTTCCAGTGCGCGCTTCTTTTACAGAGTCCGAAGCTTGCCGCCTGCGCGGGGAGTTTTCTCGCGGACAGGATAAAATCCACGGAGCCTTCCTGCGTTGTCGGCCTTGCCTTGGGGGCGATACCTTTGGCGCATGAGGTCGCGAGGGCTTTAGGTATAAGGATGGTTTTCGTTGAACGCAAAGGCGATCGCATGCAGCTCAGGCGGGGTTTTAAGATTGAGAGCAAAGAACGCGTTGTCGTCGTGGAAGACGTTGTCACGACGGGGGGATCGGTGCAGGAGACGATGCATCTCTTACGCGTCCTCGGCGCCGAAATTGTAGGTGTGGCATGCTTAGTTGACCGCAGCACGATACCGCCCGAATTTGCCTCGCCCTTCTTTAGTCTCATCCGGATTCCGACCCAGACATTCGATCCTAAGGATTGCCCTCTCTGCAAGGCAAAGGTCCCTATCAATAAGCCCGGCAGCAAACCCATCGTAAAGGGTTAGCAGCATTGGTCTTATATCAAGTTTCCAGGTAGGGGAATACCCCTTAAACCTTGACAAAACAGGGTTTATGAATATAATTAGGCAACTTTTACCCTCCTTCGCAGAAAGCCCCGCCAGGAACTGTGGCGGGGATGCCTGCCTTGGCGGCAGGCAGGAATGCGAAGAGGGTGCTGCTCGGGAAGCTCAAAGCGAAAGCTTTTGAGCGAAGCATAAGTCAAGGGCCAGCGGCTCAAGAAGCAGCGTGGCTCCACGGTTTCTACGAAAGGTTATTTTATGATCCGAAGCATGACAGGCTATGGCCAGGCGTCTTTGGGGAGCGGAAAGCACAAGTGCAGCGTTGAAATAAGGTCGCTGAATCACCGTTATTTTGATTATTCCGCGCGGATTCCCCAAGTCCTCCTTACATTGGAAGAGCCGATTAAGCAGCTTATACATTCCCATATCCAGAGAGGGAAGATTACTCTTTCGCTCTCTCTGAATGAGGGCGAAGCGCTTCTCGAGCGCGTTCGTATAGATGAAGAAAAACTTGGTTTCTATCACAAGTCGCTTCTTAAGGTTGCGTCAAAGTTGGGGATGGAAAAATCCATTCGTATCGCGGATATAATACACCTCCCCGGCATATTCGTGTTTGAGAAAGAGGCTGCCGATGCCGGGAAATGGTGGCCTACCGTTAAGCTTACCGTTGAGCGCGCCTTGAGGAACCTCATTTCCATGAGGGAGAAAGAAGGCAGGTGTCTCGAACTTGATTTCGTAAAAAGGCTCGGAATGGTCGATCGGCTCACAAAAAATATCCGGCGCCGCTCGCGGGGTATGACTTCCATATATAGAGAGCGTCTTACCGAACGTATAAAGGAACTCACCGGAGGCCTCGGCCTCGATAAGGATCGCCTGCTTAAGGAGTCTGCTGTCATCGCGGAGCGTTCCGATATTACGGAAGAACTGGTCCGTTTGGAGAACCACGTCAAACTCTGCCGTT
Source organism: Candidatus Omnitrophota bacterium (assembly GCA_028711765.1). Taxonomy (GTDB): domain Bacteria; phylum Omnitrophota; class Omnitrophia; order Omnitrophales; family JAQTRP01; genus JAQTRP01. The sequence goes on from JAQTRP010000011.1 coordinate 3,457, forward strand.
CCGCGCTTAAAGAGAGGGAAGAGGCGGGCAAGCGCCTGGACTTTATTATGCAGGAGATGAACCGCGAGGCCAATACCATCGCTTCGAAGTCGGTGGATTTCGGGATTTCTTCCGATGTTGTACGTGTAAAGTCGGAAATCGAAAAAATGCGCGAGCAGGTTCAGAATATAGAATAAAAGGGCGGTAATCGTGGGGGTATCAAGAAAGGAAAAAGGCCGTGTTGTTATAATTTCCGCGCCTTCGGGCTGCGGCAAGACCACGGTGATTCAACGGCTCCTTCGGCGCCACCCGAGGTTTTGGAGGTCGGTTTCCGTCACGACGCGCCCTCCGAGGAAAAATGAGAGGGACGGCGAGGATTATCATTTTTCCGCGCGCAAAGGGTTTTTTAAAATGATACTTGGCAGAGGGTTTCTTGAATGGACCAGGGTCTTTGGGTATTATTACGGTACTCCGCGCAAGCCCGTTCTCGATAAATGTAAGAAAGGGAAGACTGTTATACTGACCATCGATGTCCGCGGGGCAAGGAAGATAAGGAAGACATTGCCCGCCGTATCGATTTTTATTTTACCGCCGTCTCTTAGGGCTTTAAGGGCTCGGCTCGCCGAGCGCAAGACGGATTCGCACGCCGAGATTAAAAAGAGGCTGCGCGCGGCCCAGAAAGAAATCAGTGAGGCCGCCCTCTATGATTACGTTGTAACGAATCATAAAGTTGAGCAGACGGTAAAGGAAATAGAAGCAATTTTGAAAAAGTGTTAACCGGCCGTACGATAGCCGAGGAGGAGCTGAGCTATATGACTTACATTTCACGTGAACGATTGCTGAGACAGGAAAAGAGCCTTTACAGGCTTGTCCTTGCCACCGCCGCGCGCGCGAATCAATTGTATGAAGGCGCAAAGCCATTCATCGAAGCCGATGCGAAGAAGCCGCCCACAATCGCTCTAAAGGAAATTGCCTGTGGCAAGGTTACCTATAAGTCGGCCGATAAGCCAGCGAAGGCATCAGAATGAAAAAGACGGTTTTGCTCGGCGTAACCGGCAGCGTGGCGGCCTATAAGGCGTGCGAGATTACATCTGGGCTCTGCAAAGCCGGTATCGATGTTGTCTGCGTTATGACTAAGGGGGCGCTTGAATTTATAACGCCGCTTTCTCTCAAATCTCTGTCCGGTAATCAGGTTTTCTGCGATATGTTCGGGGACTCCGCTTTTAAGGCGCCGCTACACACATCGCTTGCCGACCAGGCCGACATTCTCTTGATTGCGCCCGCATCCTGCAACGTGATCGCGCGGCTCGCTCAAGGGTTATGCGATGATTTGCTTACCTCGGTTGCGATATCGACGCGCGCGCCCATTGTTATTGCGCCTGCGATGAACGACAATATGTATAACCATCCCGCTACGATCGAGAATATAAAACGCCTTAAAAAATGGGGCGTATCATTTATAGAACCGGTAGAGGGACATCTCGTCTGCGGCCGCACCGGCATAGGCCATCTCGCGCCTGTTGATGAGATTGTGTCCCGCGTAAAATCCCTCCTTCATGCCAAGAAATAAGCGTGTCCTCGTAACGGCAGGCCCCACCTTAGAGGCAATTGAGCCGGTTCGTTTCATATCAAACCGCTCCACAGGCGAGATGGGTTATGCCTTTGCGCGCGTCGCCCGCAGGCTCGGGTTTAACGCCACTTTGATTAGCGGACCCACGCAGTTAAGGCCGCCTCGGGGCGTACGTTTTCTTACCGTTACTAGCGCGGCGGATTTAAAGCTCAAACTTGTCAAGGCATTCCCGCGCTGCGACATTTTGATAATGTCCGCGGCGGTAGCCGATTACCGCCCGGCGAGCGTTTTTCCTTCTAAAATAAAAAGAACCAAAGCGCTTGCGCTGCGCCTTATTCCGACGCCGGATATCCTGAAGGGTCTCGCAAAAAAGAAGGGTAAACGCGTAGTCGTGGGGTTTTCTCTTGAGACGAATAATCCGATTGTGAACGCCAAAAAGAAACTCAGAGATAAGAAACTGGATTATATCGTCGCCAATTTATTATCTCCCGGCAGGAATCCTTTCGGAAAGACTCGGACTACCGTGACTGTGATAGATAAATCACCGAAGGCCGTTACCTTGAGGAATGTTACAAAGGAAGCGATTGCGCGGTATGTGTTTAGGCAAATCAAGAATAGCAAAATAGCGTATAGCGTATAGCGGATAGCGTTTAGAGGATGGAGAATTGCAAATTGTTTTTTGGTTTTGCTATCCGCTATACGCTAACCGCTGGACGCTTGCTATATTGCCCTTGACCCTTCGCCCTTGACCCTTTAATATATTGCGAACTAAGCATTGATGGGTTACTTACGACTGACGACTGACAACTTACAACTGATTTTAGGGCGAGATAGCCAAGCGGTAAGGCGACGGTCTGCAAAACCGTTATTCACGGGTTCAAATCCCGTTCTCGCCTCCATTTTTAAGTGCCGGGATGGCGGAATGGCAGACGCCTGGGACTTAAAATCCCATGGGAATTATATTCCCGTGCCGGTTCAAGTCCGGCTCCCGGCATTTTTTTAAGTATAAAAAAACACAAGACAAACGGATTTTTTTTTGCTACAATAACTGCCCTTTAGGAAAACTTTATTTTACCCTGAGCGAAATCCCGTTTATTAAGCGGGGAATGAGTCGAAGGGTTTATAGAAGTTGTAAAATAAGGCGCAACCAATTAAAAGGAGGAGGTTGAGATGAGAAAACAGGCTTACTTAATAGCTCTTCTCGTAGCATGTTTTGCCTTCGGCCTCATTCCCGTTTCTGTGCAGGCGGCGGATGAGCTTGTTGTTGCTGATTTCGATACCGGCGACAAACCGAACAACATCGGCGGCGATTTTGGTACCTGGGACAAGGACCCGAACGATGAGACACAATCATGCACGATGGCATTTATTGAGGACGATGCCAAGGGTGACGAGTACGGGTATTCCGTCCGTTTGGATTATGATGTCGACAGCCCGAACCCGGCATACAACGGTTTTTGGATGAAACTGAACGGTTTAGACGCGACACCTTACAACACCCTGAATTTCTATATGAAGGGCGATAAGGAAGCCGGTTTTACGAATCGCGTAAAGATCGAGCTCAAGGACGTTTCAAACAAGCCTTCCGCTTACATTTTGCGCGGTGTCACCGATCAGTGGCAGAAGTTCTCGATTCCTCTGGATAAATTCCGCCGCGTTGAGGATTGGTCAAATATGAACGAGTTTGTTATCGTGTTTGACGACATCAATTCCAACCCGAAGTCCGGAACGATTTACGTAGACCAGATTACCTTCTCGAAAGAAGCCGAGACGCCAAAGGCAGCCCCAGCCGCGAAAGAAGAAGCAGCAGCGAAACCGGCGGCAAAGGCACCAAAGGCGGCGTAGTTAGGTCTGGTTTTTGTCAGTATTGTTCTTTTGCAATTTGAGTTGAAGTTCATTCTTCGGGGATGGGTGAATCTCCGCCATAATTTGTGGCGGAGAAATTCCCTACCGGCGGTGATCGGCCCTCATACGATGTGGGCCGTTAGCCCGCGAGCGACTTTTAGTCCTGGTTGCTGAGTCCGGTGTGAAACCGGCGCCGACAGTATAGTCTGGATGAGAGAAGAAGTGAGTCTGATTTTTGCAAAAAGCCCGAAGAGTTTTCTCTTCGGGCTTTTTGCTTTTAGGGGAGGTTTGTAGGGAACAGGCCCGTAGCTTCGCCGCGAGGCGAGCATGCCTGTTCCCTACGATAATAATACAGGGCATTATCCGCCTTCGCCTAATGTAAGCAACTTCTTGTAGCTGGCTTCGGCGGATTAAATTCGCGCAGTGACTTATGTCGTTGTTACTCCATAAGTCACGCGCTCATTTAATATGGAATTTTCATCGATAAAATATATTCTGGAAGATTTTCGCGAAGGCAAACTCGTTATCCTTACGGATGATGAGTCGCGCGAAAACGAGGGAGACCTTATCACGGCGGCGTCTCTGATTACGCCGGAGAAGATCAACTTCATGGCAAAGTACGGCCGCGGCCTTATCTGCGTGCCTATTGCTGAGGATCGCCTCGGGGCTCTGGGCTTGAAGGATATGGCACGGGAAAACGAAGGTCCTTTTCGTACTGCTTTTACGGTATCGGTTGACGCGCGCTTAGGCGTGACGACTGGTATTTCGGCGTTTGATCGCGCTCGCACGATCGAGGTCCTTGTGGATGGGCGCTCAGGTCCGCGCGACATCGTAACTCCGGGGCATGTTTTTCCCCTCAGGGCAAAGCGAGGCGGTGTTCTTGTCCGGGCAGGTCATACGGAGGCGGCGGTTGATCTTGCGCGGCTTGCCGGCCTTGTACCCGCCGGCGTGATCTGCGAAATCATGAACGAGGACGGGCATATGGCGCGCACACCCGAGCTTCTACAGTTTGCCCAAAGACACGGTCTTAAAATCGGCACCATCGCTTCTTTAATCGAATATCGCAGGCGTTTCGACCAGCTCGTTGAGCGCCTGAGCGAGGCGACGCTTCCTACGCGGCACGGTTCCTGGAATGTTATTCTTTACCGGTCTATCCTTGACGGCCTGGAGCATGTCGCGATGGTTAAGGGCGAGCTGAACGATGAGCCGTGTCTTGTGCGAGTGCACTCGGAATGTTTTACGGGGGAGGTGCTCGGTTCTCTCCGCTGTGATTGTGCGGAGCAGCTCGATCGGGCCATGCAGCGCATAAATGAGGAGGGGAAAGGGGTCCTTCTCTATATGAGACAGGAAGGCCGCGGTATCGGGCTTTCCAATAAACTCAAGGCCTATTCCCTCCAGGAACAGGGCCTGGACACGGTCGAGGCAAATGAAAAGTTGGGTTTCAAGCCCGATCTCAGGGACTACGGGATAGGGGCGCAGATTTTGTGCAACCTCGGCCTGCGCCGCATTCGGCTTTTAACTAACAATCCCCGGAAGATCGTCGGCCTCGAAGGCTATGGGCTTGAGATAGCGGAGAGGATTCCGCTTCAGGTTCCGCCGCATGAGGGGAATGAAAATTATTTGAGGACGAAGAAAGAGAAGCTGGGGCATTTGTTGGACCTATAGGTTCGATAATGACAAATGTCAAATTTCAAATTCCAAAATAAATCCAGAATCCCAATGGCAAAAACGTCTATTTGCTATTAGAATTTTAGATTTATTTTGCCATTTGGATTTTGTCATTTGAAATTGCAAAGGAGGAGGGTATTTATGATTAAAACGTATGAGGGTTCGTTAATAGCGAAGGGAAAAAAATTCGGTCTCGTGGTGTCGCGCTTTAATGATTTTATCTCAAAGAGGCTTCTCGACGGCGCTATAGACTGCCTTAAGCGGCACGGGGCGGATGAACAGGATATCGAGGTTGTCTGGGCGCCGGGTTCTTTCGAGATTCCGCTTGTGGCCCAGGCGCTTGCCGGACGTAAAAAGTTTGATTCTATTATCGCCTTAGGCGCTATAATAAAAGGTGACACACCGCATTTTGAGTATGTGGCATCGGAGCTTTCAAAGGGCATCGCGCGGGTTTCTTTAGAATCGGGCATACCCGTCGCCTTCGGCGTGATTACGGCGGAGACGCTTGAGCAGGCGATTGACCGCGCGGGGGCGAAGAGCGGTAACAAAGGCGCGCAGGCGGCGCAGTCGGCAATCGAGATGGCCGCTTTGATGAGCGAGCTTAAAAAGCGGTGACTCGTCGCTCGTTACCCGTGACCCGCAAGCGGTCGACGGGACACGAGGCACAAGTCACGGGACACGGATCATGCGTAGACGCACACAGGCGCGGGAATGCGCCCTCAAGATTCTTTATCAGATTGACCTGACCGGTTATCCCAAAGAAGAGGTCTTGGCCAATTTCTGGGATAATAATCAGTCTCCCGATGATATCCGCCAGTTCGCGGAGAAAATCATTAGCGGCACTCTGCGCAATATAGGGGTCCTGGACGAAATCATTTCAAAGCACACGCAGAACTGGCAGATAGACCGGATGGCGGTTATCGACCGGAATATCATGCGTTTCGCGACATATGAACTCCTTTTTTTAAGCGACGAAATCCCGCCAAAAGTCGTCATTAACGAAGCAGTAAATCTCGCCAAAAAATATTCCCAGGATGAGGCAGGCCGCTTCGTGAACGGCGTCCTCGATAAGATAAACCATACTGAGGCAAGGCGCCGCGATGAGGCAGGATAGTTTCTTCATGTGCGAAGCCCTTCGCCTGGCAAAGAGGGGCGGGGCGCGGACTTATCCCAATCCTCTCGTGGGAGCGGTAGTCGTCAGAAAGGGCCGTATTATCGGCAGGGGATTTCACGCGTGTTTCGGCGCTCCCCATGCCGAAGTTATGGCTCTCGGTGAGGCGCGCTCGATCACCTGCGGCGCCACGCTTTATGTTAGTCTTGAACCCTGCTCGACCTATGGGAAAACCCCTCCGTGTACCTCAGCGATAATTGAGAGCGGAATCAGGCGTGTAGTTATCGCGGTTTTAGATCCGAATGCAGTCCATCACGGGAGAGGGAAAGAGTTGTTAAAGCGAAGCGGCATTAAGGTTACGGTTGGCGTCGAGCAAAAAGCCGCGGAAGAACAGAACGCGTCTTTTTTTAAGTACCACAAGACGGGGTTTCCATATATACATTTGAAAATGGCGGAGAGCCTCGACGGCAAAATCGCTTCACGTGCCGGCGATTCCAAATGGATTACGGGGAAACCCGCTCGGCGGTTTGTCCATGAATTACGGTCGAAGGCGCAGGCCATTCTGGTTGGTTCGCGAACAGTGTTTCTTGATGACCCGAGACTGAATGTCCGGCTGAGCGGAAACCGCAGGCGACGCCAGCCGGTCCGCATTGTAATCGATCCGGACCTTAAACTCCCTTTAGGTTTGCGTATTTTTAAGACGGCGAGACAGGATACTTGGATTATAACCAAGGCTTCGCTTAAGAGCTCACGCCGTTGGAGGTGCCTCGAGAGATCGGGAGTGAGGCTCGTTCCCGTTCCTTGTCGCTCAGGAAAGCCCATTCTTAGACGGGCGATGAGAGAGCTTGCCCGCTGCGGCATCATAAATATTCTCGTGGAAGGCGGCGGCGAGACCGCGGCATCGTTTCTTAAAGAGCGCCTAGTTGATAAAATAACTTTTTTGATTGCCCCTAAAATTATCGGCGGGCGTGACGCGAAAACCTCCGTCGAAGGCGATGGGGCGCGGAAAGTTAGTCAGGCGTTAAAGCTGAAAAATGTGACGATGAGAAAAATTGGGGATGATATTTGCATCGAAGGCATACCGGCGTATTGCCTTTAGGTTAGCTAGTTGGCGGGTTTGCGGGTTAGCGAGTGCAACGATCGGCCCAAGATGCCACACTGGCTCACCGGCTAACTCGCTCACTGGATAACAAAACATATGTTTACGGGAATAATTGAGACTATAGGAAAATTGGAATCGCGGAAGCGCACGGGCTCGCTCGAACGTTTAACTTTCTCGGCGGGCAGCTTTAAAGAGCCCCTCGAGGAAGGCGAGAGTATCGCTGTCAACGGAGTCTGCCTGACGGTGGCTGATTTTGGCAGGAAAGAGTTTTCCGTAGACGCCGTAGCCGAGACTATAAAAACTACAACTTTGGGTAATTTGCGGGTAGGCGAGAAGGTCAACCTTGAACGCGCCGTTAAGGCCGGCGGCCGTTTCGGCGGTCATTTTGTGTCCGGACACGTTGACGGCGTCGGCAAAATTATATCCGTAAGCCGCGAGGGGGAGAATACGTTTCTAAAAATAGAGCCGACCCATGATATAATGCCGCTCCTTGTCCTTAAAGGATCGATAGCACTTGACGGTGTCAGCCTGACTATTCAGAATTTGACCGGCAATTCTTTTTCGGTAGTTCTGATTCCATATACGCTGGACCACACGACGCTCGGCGAAAGAAAAACCGGCGAAGCCGTTAATCTTGAGGCCGACATGATCGCTAAATACGTCAAACAGAGTTTGTTGCATCAGGAAGGCAATCGTTCGCGCTTGACTGTGGGTGGGCTTAAAGAGCAGGGTTTTTGAGAGGATGTTCTAATGGAAAGCAAAAATCTGCCATGGTTTGTCAGGAAAGATATTGACGGTTTCTTCGGGCTCGGCCTCGACAACCTGATTCAGTTTATTCTTATCGTCACTTTATGTAAAACGGTCTGCGGCCTGCCGGATGGGTTGATTTTCGGGCGGATTCTGCCCGGCGCGGCCGTATCAATTCTCGCCGGCAATATTTTTTATGCGTGGCAGGCGAGGCGTCTCGCGATTAAAACGGGGCACAAAGACGCGACGGCGCTGCCCTATGGCATCAACACGGTCAGTCTCATCGCCTTCATCTTTTTTATAATGGCGCCGCTTTATCAGGAGACACACAATCCGGAGCTTGTCTGGAAAGTCGGCCTCTTGGCCTGCTTGGGAAGCGGCCTCATCGAATTCTTAGGCGCTTTTGTGGGCGGTACCATCCGGCGCCTAACCCCCAGGGCGGCCTTGCTTTCCACTCTGGCGGGTATCGCGATTTCGTTTATCTCGATGGAGTTTACTTTTCAGATATACGAGAAGCCGCTCATCGCGATAGTCCCCATGGCGATTATTTTCGCCCAATATTTTTCGAGGCTTCGTTTTCCGTTCAGCCTGCCGGGCGGCTTAGTCGCCGTTATCGTGGGATCGGCGCTGGCGTGGGCATTAGGCGCCATGAAGGGCGGTTATAACGGCACTGAAGGAATCGGGCTTCATATCCCGCAGTTCGCGGGCGCTAGCATTCTTGAGATACTAAAGAGTAGCTTTCTTCTCCGCTATCTTTCGATCATTGTCCCTATGGGGCTTTTTAACGTGATCGGTTCGCTCCAAAATATAGAAAGCGCGGAGGCGGGAGGCGACCGTTACAATACCTTCAGCTCGCTTGCCGTAAACGGCATAGGCAGTATGGCCGCCGCTTTTTTCGGCAGTCCCTTTCCGACGACTATTTATATCGGTCATCCGGGATGGAAGGCTCTCGGCGCGAGATGGGGTTATTCGATTCTAAACGGCGTTTTTGTCACGGTGTTGTGTCTTACGGGGACTATTACGTTTGTGCTTCGCTGGGTTCCGCTCGAGGCCGGTGTCGCGATTCTCGTGTGGATAGGGATTATTATTGTGGCACAAGCCTTTCGGGAAACACCGAAAGAACATGCGCCGGCGGTTGCCCTCGGTCTTTTTCCGGCGCTCGCGGCTTGGGGTACATATCTTGTGGAAACTTCCCTGAGGGCGGCAGGCACGAATTTATATCAATTGACCCTCGCGCCGTTTCAGGGAAGCCTCGCGATTTCGGGCATGCTATCTTTACAAAGCGGCTTTATTTTTAGCTCCATGATCCTTTCCTCGGTCGGGGTTTCTCTTATAGATCGTCATTTTTTCCGCGCGGCGCTGTGGTTAATTGCCGCTTCGGTGCTTTCCTACCTTGGAATAATCCACGCTTATCGCATAGGGCCGTCAGGGCTATCAACGGAACTCCATCTTTCCGCTTCCCCTGTTTTCACAGCGGCGTATTTCTTGTGCGCGGTTCTGTTTATCGCGATGTCTATCTGGGTGCGGTATGAAAAATTAGCGAAGAAACCTCTCGAAGCGGAAGGCCCGCGTTAATACCCGCAGTTTTTGGTTTTCCACCTTTCCTCTTTCATTATTCAGGATTCCCAGTGCGTGTCGATACTCTATTCTAGATACCTATAGTTATATATTATATTGACTTGCGGGATTCAGTTTTATATAATTCGAATATCTATAAAAGCTTCAGAGACAAGGACTTATTTCAGGAATTATGCGTAATATTCTTGCATCAAGGAAGACAGTAATTGGGTTGTTTTTTGCCTGTATTTTGTCTTTCTCCCTTATTTTCCTTCCTTCTTTTGCTTCAGCCAAAGAGAATTCGTCCGCAAATCCCCCATCGACACAGCAAGAAATAGGCAAAGAGGCCGAGAGCGTTAAGGCAGAGATCGCCCAGCTCGAAGACGCGAAAAAGCGGGAAGAGCAAGAGCTTGCTTCTTTTGAGGCGGATTTTAAAGAGCGTCAGGCTGAGTACACGGAAAAAGAAACCGAGAGCCGTGTTGATGCCGACAACGCTGAAATTAGCCGAAGGGAACAGAAACTTCGTTATTACACTAATCGGCTCGATGCGGCGAATGCCCACCTCGCGGTTTTGGAAGAGAGTTTGAAGGAAGAAAAGCCCACCCCCGAAGCTGTTACACCCCAAGCCGTAGAGAGTCCGGCGCCTTCAGGTAAGAAAAAAGCAAAGCCGGCTGCGGAGGAAGCAGTTTCTGCTCCGAAAGGAAAAGCTAAGAAGGAAACAACAGTTGCCGCTGCACCCAAGGCGAAAGTTGTAACTGCTATTCCGCCGGAAGAGAGAAAGATAAAACGGCCTGAAAAGAAAACTGTTGAGAAAAAGATCGATAAGCCCGCGCCTGAGGTTAATCAGGAAGATATTAAGATCCAGCGCGAGCGGATGCAGGCTGAAATGAAAGCGAAGATGAAACTCGTAAAATCTGAGGTAATAAAAACTGAGCCTACAGAATCTCAACCCGCGCCGTCCCAACTGGAACAACCTGAATTGGCAAAACCTGAAGATACGAAGGCCGAACTGTCAGAGTCCGAACCGGTAAAATCTAAGCCGGCAAAAGTCGAAAGCAAAGAAACTGTTTACCAAGATACCGGGGGGCAAATAGAAGAAACCGGAAGTAGAATGTCTGCTGAAACGACTGTTGCTCAAGCTCCGAGAAAGGCTAAAGAAAAAGTCGTTGTTGAAGCAGCAGAGACTCCTCGTGTAAGAGAGAAAGAACAAGCGACGGAAGTTAAGAATGAAGTTCAGGCCGAAGTTCCGGCACTTGAGAAAAATAGAGAATCTGGCGATTCGATAGCTGAGGCGGCGACGGAAGTCGTTCCGCATAGTGAGGAAAAGCGAGCTGAGCGGTCCCAAGAGACAAGACCCGAGCAGCCCGCGCAACCCGAACAGGAATCCGAACCTAACGTGGAAGAAAAGTCCGGACAGGAAGAAACACCGAAGTCGGAAAGAGGCCTTGCGTTTGCCGCAGCCCCAAGGGGAGAGGCGCCTGTTTCTCAGCCCATGGAAGAGGTAAAGCCCGAGGAAGAAAAACCTAAAGCGGAAACGAAGACGGAACAAAAAATAGAGCCGAAAGCGGAGAAGAAGGAACTCGCGCCGCAAGCGGCTCAAGCCGAGAAGCAGGATATTGGAGAGAAACTCGGCTTTAAGTTGTCCGATAAGGAGAAAAAGGCCAGGGAGCGCGAAGCAAAAAAAGCCGAGGAGGAACGCGAGAAATCCGAGAAGGCAGAGATTAAATCCAGAAAGAAAGAGATACGAGAAAAGGTAAAAGAGCTTCGCGAAGAGGAGTGGTCTAAATTCAAGAATATCGACCGCGGGTTTTTTAAGGAGCGGATAACGGAGACTTATTATATCAGGAAGGAAGATTTTATCGCTAAAGAGACTAAGGCGCTAAAGGATTGCATCGACCGCGCGATGGAAGTTCACACACCCGCTCTTGTGGCGTGCGAGAGGATGAGCCTCGCCAGAAGGAAACGCATAAAGGCGCTACGCGATATATTCCCGAAGGCGGAATTTGAGTTTGAGTACAGGCGCGGCAGTCTTTCCGGAGACGCGTGGAAGGGAGACGACTATCACATGAATTTTAGGCATCCCGCTTTCCGCGGAGGAGAGCTTTGGTATACTTTTCTTCAGGAGGACGCGAACGTCCGCGTGACTAGCGCTGAATACAATCAGGTAGTTGCCGAGCTTTATCTTGATGTGTCAAAGGCATATTTTGAGTATCTGCGCGCGAGAAACGTCCAAATCGCGCGCGAAGTCACTAGCAAACAGGCGGCGGAGTCATGGGACATAACGCGGAAGAAATGGAAAGAAGGGCTTATCGCGGAGATCGAATACCTCAATATGGAATCTCTGTATGAGCAAGCAAACCACGATCTCGAAGCGGCCAAACAGGATACGGCGCTCGCGATGTTGGAGCTGCAAAAGTTTTTAGGCCTCGAGATAGATGAACCTGTTGATGTGCCCACTTATTTCAGCCCGGACGAAAAGCTGACGATGAGTAACTTCAGTCAGGATTGGATGGCGCCGGGAGAGGCCGAGGCCGGATCAATGGAAAACGTTACCGACAAGAACCTCGAACAGTATATAGAACTTGCCTACGAAAATCGTCCCGACCTAAAAGTTGAGACAGAACGCTTGCGTTCGGCCCGATACGGGCGCTGGGCAGCCCGCGGCGGATTTTTGCCCCAGCTCGATTTGGTGCTCGGCTTCGGGCAGATGGGCGAGGCCTACAAGAATCGCGGAGCCATTTTCCTCCAGAAGTTGTATCATGGGGGCGAATTTCATTTTGGCCTCGAAGCGAAATGGAATGTCGGCGGTTCCACATTTAAATATGTTTACGACAATGACCAGAAGGCGCCCAGCGTGACGCAGTTCGCCGCCGGTTCTGGCACTACGACCCGCAAGAATACTTTTACGGCGTCTTTCCTTGACGACCTACAGCAATTTGTAGAGACGAAAGAGGCCCGTGTCACCGAAGTCGAGCAGATAGTAGAATTGGAACAAAAGGAGCGTGAAGTCATCCGCGACGTCAAAGAGTCGTACTTTAATTTTTACAAGTCGTATGTTCAGCTCAAATCGGTGCTCAAGCGCATGGAATACAAAAGAAAGATGGTGGAACTTGCCAAACACCGCATGGGACTTAACGAGATTCAGGTTTCCGAATATTTACAGGCCGAGATAGAACTAGCGGAAGAAAACGCGCAGCTTTACCGCGCTATAGCTGATTTCTACATCGCGAAGGCGAGTTTCAATCGCGCCATAGGCGTCCGGGATTATCTGCCGATGAAATATTATGCACAGGCCGAGGAAAAAACAGCTGTTTCCACACCCTTGAAACCAATAGGGAGAGGTGAATAATGGAGGAACGCGAAGGCACCAAACCCGCCGAAGGCGGGCAACCGCAGGAAAATCATAGGCCGGGGAGACCCCCTTCTTTTCCCAAGTTCGATGAGTTGATAAAACCTTTAGTTGCAATCGCTAAGGCCTCGGCTGCAAGGCTAAGACCGCTGGAGACGGCCTTACTCGAACACCTGAAAAAACTCGGTGGCATTCTCGTTTCATTCTGGTCGGCGGCGAAGGTTAGAGTACCTTTCCTTGAAAAAATAAAGCTGCCGCCCGCTGTTCAAGAACTCATTAAGAAAATACCGATAGGTTCTCCCGACGAGAAGAAAAAGCTGATTCGCTGGGGTGTAACGGTCATACTCTTTGTCCTAATCGCGATGCTTTTCTCAAGATTATGCTGTGTGCCTAAAGAGAAGAAAGCCCCTGAAACAGCACAGACACAGGCCCCGGATGTAATGCCGATTACGGTATTTAAGGTCGCTCGCTACAATTTTGAGGATTCGCTAAACGCGCTCGGTTCGATTAAAGGAGCGGTCGAGTTCAAACTGAGTTTTGAGATTCCGGGGGTAATTAGTTCAATCAACTACCGCGAGGGCGAGCTTTACGAAGAGGGCGCGCTGCTTATTTCTCTGAAACAGGATGACGCCCTACTGCGGCTTAAGAGCGCGCAGTCTAAATTGAATAAGGCAGAGACAACGTCTAAACTCGCAAAACAGAAAGTAGATGAGCACAAGAAGCTGTTTGCCATAGGCGCCATTCCGGAATCTACCCTCGAAAAGGCCGAGCTCGAGCTTGAGGCCGCGGAGTTTGACGCGGAGGGAGCCCGTCTTGAGGTTAAGGCAAACGAATCAATTCTTGAGAAATCCAACCTCTATGCGCCGTCTGCCGGTACGATCGGCGAACTCCACGTTGAGGAGGGGGAGGCGGTCACGCCGAACACCCTGATCGGTTCGCACGTTATGACCGAATATGTGGAGGCGGAGTTTGGCGTTGTCGAGCGAGATCTCAAGAAACTCGCCCTCGGTCAAAAGGCGAAAGTTTACGTGGACGCCTATCCGGACAAGACCTTTGACGGTGCTATCGATAATATCGCCCCCGTTGTTGCCGGCACCTCCCGCACGGCATCGGTCCGTGTGAGAATTGATAATCCCGAGAGGTTGCTTATGCCCGGTATGTTTGCGCGCATAAAGGTCCTGATCTTCGCGAAAAGGAACACGTTGGTTTTGCCGACCGAGGCTATAGTGGGGAGCGGCGAGGAAAAATCCGTTTTTATCGCGGATGAAAAGACAAACACGGTTTCCCAGCGCCCGATCGTTGTCGGCTATACCCGCTCTGATTATTCGCAGATTGACGAGGGTATTCAGGAGGGCGATCTTGTGGTGGTGACCGCTGTCGACCGCATGAAGGAAGGCGCCAAGATCAAGATCTTAGAGAAGCAGGAAGCGGAATTATAAAATCTCGTACGGCGCCTGCCTACCGGCAGGCAGGTACTGCGTACAGCGTGATGCGCAGAGAAGATAAAAACGTAGAGAAGTAGAGAAGCAAAGAAGCAAAGAAGCAAAGAAGCGAAGAAACAAAAAGCCGGGTTTTTTCTTTGCTTCTTTTTTTCTTATTTAGACGCACGACGCAATACACACGACGCATGACGCAAAGATGAATCTACCCAAATATTCAGTAGAACGTCCGGTAACTGTGGCGATGCAGATTATGGGCGTTCTCATCCTCGGCCTGATAGCGCTCACGCGCCTGCCGCAGGAGCTTTTCCCTCCTATTACATTCCCACAAATTACGGTTGTAACCGAATATTTCAACGCCGCGCCGGAAGAAATCGAAAGCCTCATCACGAAACCCATCGAAGAGGCCGTCGGTTCCGTAAGCGGCCTGCGCAAATTGGAGTCCGTATCCCGCGAAGGGAAGAGCATCGTCAGCCTTTCTTTCAACTGGGGGATAGACGTCGATTTTGCGGCCCTGGCCGTCCGCGAGAAAATAGATCTCGTCAAGGAAAAGCTGCCGAAAGAGGCCGAAGACCCGATGGTCTTGAAGTTTAATCCTCTCGCCCGGCCGATCCTGATTCTATCCCTGACAGGTAAGATACCTCCCGCCGACCTCAAATTGATTGCCGATAAGACGCTCAAGGACAACCTCGAAAAAGTCGAAGGCGTCGCCTCCGCTACCGTAAGCGGAGGCCTTGACCGCGAGATTTTGGTTGAGCTCGACCAAGGAAGGCTCCAGGCCTCCGGAATCTCGGTCCTGTCGGTTGTTGAGGCGCTTGAGAAGGCGAATCTCTCTTATCCTGCGGGCTCCATCAAAAAAGGCCTCTACGAGTATATGATAAGGACGGTAGGGGAATTCCAGTCGGTTGATGAGATTGGATTCGCGGTTGCCGGCGTGGACGAGGGAAAAGACCGCCGCCATTTCCGCAAGGAGCTCTTCGTTGAGCGCGACCAGTTTGGTTCACGCGGCACGCTCGCCGGCACGCGGGAAGAGGCCGTTGAAGAGAGGATCAAGAAACGGCTGATCCTTTTCCGCGAGCTCGGCCAGATCAAAGATACCTTTAAAGAGAAGACCAGCGTTTCGAGATACTGCGGCGAGGACAATATTTCGATATCTATCCAGAAGCAGGCCGGCGCTAATACCATTCAGGTAGTGGACAACGTAAAGAAACTCCTCTCTTATCTTCAGGAAGAATTTGATTCCCGCCAGGTTAAGGTTCAGATCATTTACGACCACTCTTATTTTATAAGGCAGGCCCTCGCGGGTGTACGTGATGCGGCATGGCAGGGCGCGCTGTTATCGTTTATAGTGCTTTACTTCTTTTTAAGGAGCGTTACTTCTTCCTTTATAATTATGCTGGTTACGCCTATTTCGATAATGGCAGTATTTTTTCTTATGTACATAAAAGGTATTACGCTTAACATTATGTCTTTAGGGGGACTCGCGCTCGGGGTGGGAATGCTCGTCGATAACAGCGTTGTTCTCCTCGAGAATATATTCAGGCTGAGACAATTGGGCGAGAAGCCCGTCCCAGCGGCCATAAAGGGTGCGAATGAGGTTATGTGGCCTATATTTTCATCTACCTTGACTACGATCGCCGTCTTTTTTCCGCTGATTCTTTTTGTGCCGGGCATTCCCGGGCAGCTTTTTAAAGACCTGTCGTGGACAGTCGTGCTTTCTCAAGGGATTTCCCTATATATAGCGGTTATTTTAGTTCCTCTTATGGCAACATTTATACGGCTTCCGCAAGGGACGGATAAGGTACCGGATTATCTTCTGACACCCGGTAAGCGCGGCAGTTATCTTCTTTCGCTTACTCCGAAGGCGCAGAATAAGATTTTCAGGCGGCTGATTTATATTGTCACCGGTGTCTTTTTGCTATCGCTTTTTGTTATGACACGCCTTGACCGCGAACTTATGCCGAAGACAGACCAGGGACAGTTTATGATCAAGGTCGATATGCCGCTTGGGACAAAACTTGAGAGGACAAACGAAATTACGACTGTGGTTGAGAAGGCCATCCTGGATATCCCCGAGGTTAAGGATACCGCCGTAAGTATCGGCTCAAGCGAGTCGGCTGGCGCGGAGTCAGGCGTAGAGGCGCTCCGCTCCTCGCAGGCCCAAGTACTCGTCTCGCTTAAGGGGAAACGAAAGAAATCTTCATGGCAGGTAGTCGACGAGCTTAAAGACAAGCTTTCTAAGTTTGATCTCGGTCAGGCCCAAATTGAATATATAGTGCAGGAGAGCGAATTTCAGTTTATGGGCGGCGGAGGCGGAAAACCTGTTTCGATTGAGATTCAGGGATATGATTTTAAAGTGCTGGAAGACATTGTGAAGCGGATCAGGGGAATGCTGACCGAAATACCGGGTATCTTTGATGTTCAGGATGACAGGAGCAAGCCGCATCCCGAGACTAAGGTTGAAATAGACCGGAAGAAAGCTGCCCTTTACGGTGTTTCGGTCGAAGACATTTCTTTGACTGTTAAGGCAGCCATTGACGGCGCCGTAGCCACCCAGTTTAAGGAAGGGGGCCGTGAGTTTGACATTAGAGTCTGCCTTCGCGAGGAAGACCGCAGCAATGTGCTTAAACTTGGAGATCTCCTGATTCGTTCGGCCGTCTTAAACGCCGAGATCCCGTTGAGAGAAGTTGCGACGGTTGTGCAGGGAGAAGGTCCCAGCGAAATCAAACGTTTCGATCAAGAACGCACTATTATTGTTTCAGCTAATACCGACGCGGATGTCAATAAACGCCGGTTGCTTGAAGAAGTTGCGATGAGGCTTCAGGCTATGCGCAATGAGATTCCGGAAGGTTATTCGGTTGAGATCTCCGGCGAGGCGCGCGAGATACGCGAATCATTCCAGAAGGTTATTTTTGCCTTGGTGCTGTCGCTCGTTCTTGTGTATATGATTATGGCATCGCAGTTTGAGTCGTTTATGCAGCCCTTTGTTATTATGTTTACCGTGCCCCTTTCGATCATCGGCGCGGCATTTGGGCTTGTTGTGGCGCGCCAAACCCTTAACGTTATTTCGATGCTCGGTATAATAATGCTGGGAGGTATCGTGGTAAACAACGGTATCGTTCTCATCGAATACATAAATCAGATGAGGGATGAGGGGAAAGAGCTTGTCGAATCCTGCATTATGGCAAGCCGAATCAGGCGCCGCCCTATTTTGATGACAGCCCTTACCTCTGTGTTCGGGCTTCTGCCGCTCGCGCTTGGATTCGGTGAAGGAGGCGCCCTGCGTGCGCCTCTAGCGGTTACCGTTATGGGTGGGCTTATTTCGGCGACTTTCCTTACGCTTAACGTGGTCCCGGCGATATACATCTTAGTTACCCGAGCCATGGATTACTTTTTCAGGCTTATCTACGGCGCGGAGCCGGAAGAAGAAACCGGTGAAAAAACGCCGGAACAGAAATAAACATTCCACCTTTAGGTACCTGGTACTGCTTGGATGCGGTACCAGGTACATTATTACGAGGTACATAAAGGTGGTTGTGTCATAGTGGTTTGTGTAGTTCAGAAGGTTTTGCATTCTCGCTTCTACTTAAAACTTACGACTTAGAACTTACGACTTAAAATGGGCCTACCTAATATATCCGTCCGAAGACCGGTCTTCACCATAATGCTCTTCATTGCCATAATAATCCTCGGCGTAATCTCTCTTACGAGGCTCCAGATTGAACTTTATCAGGGGTCCGCGAGGGGGGTTGTCAGTATCATAATAAGGGCGCGTGGCGGGCTTCCTCCGACGGAAGTGGAGAAGATGATCACAAAGCCCGTTGAAGAGGCCGTCGGCACTGTAAGTCATCTCAAGAGCCTTTATTCCAACTCCCGCGAGGCCGAGTCCCGCGTCACTATGGAATTCGAGCCCGGTACCGATATGAACTTCGCGGCGCTTGAGGTCCGCGAGAAATTTTCGAGAGTAAAGAATAAACTACCCAAGGAAATCGAAAAACCGATAATCGCGAATTTCAACGAGAATGATACGGCAATTCTTATATTGGCGGCGACATCGAAGGCGCTTTCCCCGGAACAGGTGCGCGAGATAGTAGATGCGAAGCTAAAGCCTTTAATTTCCCGAGTGGACGGTGTTGCGAGCGTTGAGGTGTACGGAGGGCGCGAGCGGAAGATCCTGATAGAGCTCGATCGCGACCGGATGGCGGCCTATAACATTTCGATAGAGCAGGTTATGAATATTATAGGCAAGGCCAATCTGGATCTTTTGGCCGGAACCGTCGATAAGGACGTCAGGGAATTCTCGGTCAGGATGCTCGGCGGATTCCGCAGCGTCGAAGAGATAGGTGAAATAGGTATCGCGACCACGAGAGAAGGCTCCATCATCCCGCTAAGGGAGATTGCCACGATTAAGGATTCCTACCTTGAACCCAGCGATTATGCGAGATTTAACCTTAACGAGAACGTTTCGCTCTATATCAAAAAGGTTTCTGCGGAGAACACCATCCGCGTCGCTAAAAGCGTTCATAACCTAATAAAGGCCTACGAGGCCCAGACCAAGGACGATATACAGTTAATCACCGTAACCGACCGCGCCAAGACGATAGAAAAGGCCATCAATGATGTTCGCGACACTTTATATCAGGGCATATTCCTGACCGCGCTGACGATCTTTATCGGCCTCCGTAAGCTGAGCCTTTCCCTTATCGTCACCCTTTCGATTCCGACTTCGATTGTCGCCACGTTTATATTTATGGATTTTCTCGGTATCAGCCTGAACATTATGACGTTGAGCGGCCTTTCTCTGGCGATCGGAATGTTGGTCGATTCATCCATTGTTGTGATCGAAAATATTTTTAAAAAGCGCCAGGAGGGGCTTCCGCATCTTGAGGCGGTCGTGGCAGGCAGCGAAGAGGTGTGGCTGCCGCTTTTGGCATCGACAGTTACGACCGTCGCCGTATTCCTTCCAGTTATCTTTATCGATAAAGAGATCCAGCTTGTTTATCAGGGCCTGGCGTTTACGGTTACAGCATCGCTCCTTGCCTCGCTTTTTGTTTCGCTGATGCTGATACCGCTTTTGGTATCGCGGGTCAATATTAGCGAGGCCGGTATTGTATCCGTGGAAGAGCTCAAGTCCAAAAAGATGTACAGGGTTTACCGCTCCATGATTAACTTTATGGTGAGGAACCGCTATCAGGTTCTTTTGGTTATAACCGCGCTTTTTCTGGCTTCGACTTACGGCCTTATGCACAAAGACGTTGACCAACCGCACACGCTTGAGGAAAACGAATTTGCCGTTGTCGTATTTCCGCTTGCGGGAGCCAAGCTTGACACGAACGACGCCGTGGCCAAGCGCTTAGAGGAGATGCTGCACAAGTTTCCGGAATGCGAGACCATTTCATCCGTGATACGGAAGGATGATTTAAAAATTTACGTTAAGCTCGTCCCTCGAAATAAACGCCAGCATTCCAAGGACGAAATTATGGACTACATCCGGAACGATGGGCAAAAGTCCGTCAAGGAGGTCCATGACGAGTACGGCCTTATTGTGGATGAGGGCGTGATGGCAGGGGATACAGAAAAACTTATTGTCAATATTTTTGGGCACGAGACCGACATTCTGGAGCAGCTTGCCCATCAGGTCGCGCAGCGCGTGGCGAAGATTCCCACCCTGATGAATATAGTGATGACGGACTTAAGGAAAAGGCCCGAATACAGCCTTATAGTCGATAAGGGCCGCGCGGCATATTACGGCCTGACGGTGAAAGATATCGCGGATTCTGTACACGCACAGGTCCGCGGCATGCGCCCCACAAAATTTCACGAGACAAAAGAGGGCAAAGAGATAGAGGTTATCACAAGGCTTCAGGCTGTGTATAGACAGAAGATAGACGACCTTAAGCTGATTCGCCTGCCGACGCAGACAGGGGAGCAGATATTGCTTTCGGAAGTTGCCAGTTTTTATCCTTCCAAGGGGCCTCAGACTATTGACAGGAAGGATAAGTATCGTTATGTTTTTGTCAAAGCGGACATGAAAGAGGCGCTTGAGACCGAGGCAAAAAAAGTCAAGGATGTCTTGAAGGGAATGAAGTTTCCCCCGGATTATTATTACCGCTTCGGCGGACAGTACGAACAGATCATGAAGGGGAAGACCCAGATGACGTTCGCGCTTATTGTCACGATTCTCCTCATTTATATGATTCTCGCCTGCCTCTTCCAGTCGTACAGCCAACCGATTATAATTATGCTCGCGATTCCTTTGGCTTCGGTCGGCGTCTGGCTTGGGCTCACGATGGGTAAAAAGCCGCTCAGTAATCCTGTCTTCATCGGAATGATTATGCTCGCGGGTATTGTCGTCAATAATTCCATTATATTGATAGACCGTATCAATATCCTGAAGAAGCGCATTCAAAGCGTAGAAGAACTGGTTATTCAGGCGGCAGAAGACCGCTTGCGTCCTATTCTTATGACGGCAGGTTCAACAATCGCGGGATTTGCGCCGATGGCGTTTAACTGGGGGAGTTCGTCAGACCTGTGGTCGCCGCTGGCGATAACCGTTATGGGCGGCCTTGCGAGCTCAACGATACTGACCCTTTTTGTCATTCCGGTTATTTACTTGTTTTTTGAGGACGTGAAACTTAAGGCAAGGTCGCTAAGAAATAGTCTGTCCCGGTTTGGTTCCAAATCGGCGGATGACAAGCATGGGACCTAAATTAGCCTATTTCTCTGCTATCTAAATAAAATATTTTGAAAAAGTATTTATTATCCATCTAACTCATTGTATAGCAATGAGTTACAATCGTGACTCTCACCCATAATTATTTGACAATTCCCCGTCTGTTGTGTATACTTATTACGTATCAGAAAAAAAGTATACATGGAGACTACGATGGGGAGAGAGAGACGGGGGAAAACAAAATTCGGTTTATTTATAGGCAACTCTTATATTAGTATTATAAGGGGTGTCGCCCGCCTTCTTTCCAATTACTTCCTTAGGTCCTCAGATCTCACCGATAGCTTCAGCAAAAGCTCAATAATCTCAATGCCGTCATTCAGACGGCTCATACTTCCCTTAAAAGTAGTATCGATTGTTGTCGTAGTGCTTTTTACTATGAACACTTTAGCTTGGGCGCAGGGCACGAACCTCTTTTCGATTTTCACGAAATCGCCGAAGGAGGCACCGGCATTCGGCTTGAGCGATGCGTCGGAATCTCTCTCTGCCAAAGGTGTATTGCCGGCCGAAATAGGTTCCGTTCTCGAGCAGCACAAAGGCGCAAACGGAAAGATTATCTTTCATATTCAGGACGCCCACGCCAATTACGAAGCCCAGAAGCATATCGCCGGAATAATCCAGTATATAAATAAAACATACGCCACGGACCTTATCGCACTTGAAGGAACAGCCGGCGAGATTAATCCTTATTTCCTTTCTACGTTTCCCGTTCAATCCGCAAGAGAGAAAGTCGCGGATTATTTCCTTAAGGAAGCCAAAATCACGGGGCCTGAATATTTAGCGATCGCGAAGGGCGTTCCGGTTAAACTCGTCGGCATAGAGGACAGCAAGCTCTACGAGGAAAACCGCAAGGCCTTTTTGGAAGGCCTCGATAAGAAAGACGCCTCAATCGAGGCATTTCAGTCTTTGCGAAGGGCCTATAGCGGTCTCAGGTCCAAGGCCTTTTCGGATGAGCTTAAGCGGTTATATCGGGCGAAGGAAGATTTCGAATCATCACAGGACGGCCTTGTCTATTATCTCGCCGAGCTTGTCAAGATGGCCAAAGATACCCAAGTTGACCTGAATGCCTATCCTCAGGTTTCGGCCTTAACGGAGCTTTCACGGCTCGAGGGTTCGGTTGATTTTAAGAAAGCGGAGATTGAGGCAAAAAGATTTGTGGGCGTTCTTCAGTCTGTCCTACCCGAAGAGGAACGCGCGAACCTGATAAGCGTTACCTCGGAATTCCAGTCTGGTACGGTTGACAAGGCTTCTTATTACAGTTTTCTCGCGGGCTATCTTCTCACTATCGGAGACCCCGCGAAAGAATTCCGCTCGCTGCCGCTATATTTCGAATACGAGATAAAGCGCTCATCCGTCGACTTAAGGCTCTTTGACGAGATCGAGGGCCTTGAGGGCGCTATTAAGGCCAAGCTTTTCCGCAGTGATACTGAGAGAAAGCTCGATGAAATGTTAAGAGTGCTCCGTATCCTCGATAAACTCTTCAATTTCTCCCTCACAAGAAACGACGCCATTTACTTTTATAACCACCGTGACGCCTTTTCATCGAATGGGCTCAAGAGTTTCTACGAAGAAGAGGCCAAGAATTATTCGCTCCTGCCGCTTAAGGCGGATCTTGGCTCTATTGATGCCGCCGTAAGCGTTATAGAGCGGTTTTACCGCCTTGCGCTCGATAGGGACGAGGTGCTTGTCAAAAACGCCCTTTCCGAGATGGAAAAGCATGGCGAGAATACTGCCGTAATCGTTACCGGCGGATTTCACACCGAGAGCGTTAAGAGGCTTCTTAAGGAAAAGGGTGTTTCATACGAAGTTATACTTCCGCGTATTAATAATAAGGTAGACGAAACAAAGGAAGCCGCGCTCTATGAGCGGGCGATGCGCGGCGAACCGACTCCCATCGAGAAACTGCTTACTCAGGCCTATCTCCCCTCCGAACCCAAGATTATCGACGACCCGCGTTATCAGTTGGCGTTTAATAGCAATCTTACCAGGGACGGGTTTAATAAAGAGGCGGCATGCTTAGTAATGAATATCGCTGCTTTTCAAGGAGCAAGCCTTGGAGATATTGCCGATGAATGGCGGGCGAGTTTTAATACCGCTACAAAGGGTAACGAAGCAGCACAGGGTAAGATTGAAGATCTTGTTGGTGCCGCCTGCAATATTCGTGAGAAAACAGTTGTTGTCAGCCCAAGGAAAGTAAGCGGCCCGGCTAGAATCGAGGTAAAGGTAATAGGCCGCGATGGGCACAGAGTGGATGTTATAGCCCCGAAAGTTAGCTCCCTGGTTGAAAATACTGTCTTTACGACAGATGGCGTGCGGGCGAACATTACTCAACCGATCTCCCAATATACAATAGGAGATTCGGACTGCTATGTTTATACCTGCTCAACGGCCGATTATGAAAAGATTTTTACAGACGCGAAGCGTTTTACGGTCAGGTTTAAGCTTGCCGAGACAGGCCCTCAGGCCCTGCCAAAGATATCGTACAAGAAGGGCGAAAAACGGCCTGACGATGAGACCAATTTCAGGAAGGCCCACGGCATTATGTGGCGTCTTCTTGGGTTTTTTATCTATCGCTTAAAGTACAAAGTGCGAAAGTTGTTAGCCGAAGGAAAAATTGATGAAGCAAAAAGGGCGGTTAGCGACCTCGATGAGTACAAGAAGAATGTTTTTAAGCGTGCTTCGGATGGAGAGCCGCGCGCTTCGTATGCAGACCTGAAAAGCTACGCATCGCTTAGCGAATCTGAGGTTAAGGACAAATTTCCCAACTATCTTATTAAGTTTAGGAACGACGCCGGATTTTTAAAGAAGGAGTTATCTAAGTTTGAAGCCGAAGCCGATCAGCGTTTCCTTGATGCTTCAGCGGAGCTCCTTGGCGAGATTGCCCAAGAGAAATCCAAAAAGCAAGCCCCGAAACAGAATTTCGAGATAATAGCCCGGACGCAAACTGCACCCCCTGTCGAGCCAAGCATAACTGCTGTGACAAAGACTGCGAAGCCTCGCAAAATTACACCTCCCGATACCGTAGCACCAGATAGACAAGTTGCCGCGAGGGAAGCCATCGGTATACCCGAGGGCGATGATAAAAAGGTACCGGAGTCGCAGGATGACGATTGGCTCGGAGTGGGAAAATCAGAGGCCAAAGCCGAAGATCCTCTTACGGTTGCAAAGCTCCGGGTTGATACGGAATGCGATAGGATAAAGGAAGAGCTACGCCTCAAGCTTGTGAGCGCGCTTTTTGCAGAAGGAGCTCAGGGAGGTGAAGCAAGTAAGGCGCTTTTTGAATCCGGCCGGCTGACATTATCGTTAAAACAGGCGACAGAGTTGGCAGAGCGGTTTAGCTATAAGGCTAAACATGTCAGTCCGGAGAAACGTGCGACTGTACGCGACGAAGTTCTGAGAGGTTTGGTTACGGATGTAAAGGAGGGCAGGGCAACATTAGACGCTGCCATGGATAAGCTTTTGAGTATGCGGACAAAGAACTTAATAGAGAGGGCCGAAGGCGGGGCTGCTGAACCGGCAGATGAGAAAGCGGCGGTGGTTCATACTATGGGACAGCTTTCCCTTCTTCTCCTTGATATCCGTGACAAGGAGACAACCGAACGGAAACAGCTTCTAGACATTTACCAGGGTGCCCAGAGTAGCGAATATAGAGATTATGTCGAGAGACGTCTTGGTGAGGCTTTTTCGCAAGCTTATGACGCTATTGACACGGCAGATATTGTTATTTGTACGACCTTTCTCAGGCCAGCGATGGAAAGAATTAAAGAACTTGGTGAAATAGGTAAGCAGGAGATTGAAAAAGCTGATGAAAAGGTTGCAAGCCTCCAGAAGGGGATAGAAAAGGCAACTCCTGAAGATATTGCGAACGGAATCGTTAACGATATTCTCGACGATATAAAAGCGCTGCGAAAGAGGATTGACGATGTAAGAAAAGAGTACTCCAGCTGCATTCAGTTGGAACCTATTAATAAGGAGGCCATGAAGACGGCCATCGACGAAAAGACCGTTGCTCCCGAGGCGGTATATCCTGCTTTAATAGAAAGGATGAAAAAGGAACATTCCGAGGCGATGAAATATTGGATTTACCTCCATGAAGAAGTGAGACTGTCTCTGTGGGCAGAAATTGTCGAGCTTGATCAGATTGTCATATCTTGGAATGAGCGCGAGTTAAAACTGATTAAATTGGCAAATGAGGCGAGGGCCATTCAGAAGACGTTTGAGGTGGCCAAAGGAGTAATACATGAAGAGTTAGAGAAAAAGGTTGAAAAAGAGGCCACGCAGGGCGCGGAGGGCGCGAATACAGAGAAGATCGATCTTGGCGGCGATAATTTGATAACGGAGCCTGCCGAGGAAGCTACGCAGGCCGGGGCACCCGTAGTTCAACCGGCGGAGCCGGAGTTAGAATCACTACGCTTGCCCAAATTTTCGAGGGAAACAAAGCACGAGGAGGGTCTGCGTTTGGCTTGCGACAGGGTCTACTTTTCTGGGGTGAGGGCCATCTTGGATTTTAAAGAAAAGGCACGCTCTGCTTTATCCTCGAAGCCTTATGCGATAGACGAAGCGGAAGAGCTTCTCGATCATTTTTGTACCTTATATACGGAGGCGATTCACGATAGACCGGACTACAGGAAAATTGCGGAATATGTCCAATTTGCGCGGGAGACAGCAAAATACTGCCAGATATATTTTCCGCAATACTTGAAGCATTTTGGCAATAATTCAGAATTTATCGCTAAGATTCTTACTGGGCTGGATGCCGACATCAAAAAGCTTTTTGACGAGGCAAAGGCAGAGCTCCTTAAAGAGTTTGAGGCGGCTCCGGCTAAGGCAAAAGCAGAGGCCGAAGCGGCCCGCGCAAAAGCCGACGCCGCTCGCCGTGCTAAAGAAGTGGCAGAAGCTGAGGCTAGAGCAAAGGCCGAAGCTGTGGCAAGGGCAAAGAAAGAGGCTGAGGAGAAAGCCAAAGTTGCCGTCCCGACAGCCGCTGAGTTTCATGTGCTTGTCGAAAGATACAAATCGGAAGGCGAAGTTGTCATCGATGATGCTGTGGAGCTCTTTGATCGCGCGATTTATTCCCAGACCGGCAAGCACCTCCGCAATTCGCAGGTCCGCGGCGCGAAGGCT
>JAQTRP010000012.1 GCA_028711765.1 Candidatus Omnitrophota bacterium
AGGGTGGGTTTGCCTTCAAGCATATCTAACGTCCGATAATATATCTTATGTAAACTCTTTGTGAGGGAAAAGGCCTGCTCGCCTTTCCTTTAGAATATACATCAAAAACGCCGTTAATTCTCTCGTTCTTACTTCTTATTATTAGCACCGGAAAGCAGCTCCTGGACCAGCTGATTGACTTTTTTGCCGTCCGCGCGGCCTTTTACTTTTGGCATAAGTTCCTTCATTACTCGTCCCATGTCGGCCGCAGATGCGGCACCCGTTGTTTTAATCGCTTCCTTAATGAGGTTTTTTAGCTCCTCGCTGCTGATTTCTTGTGGAAGGTAGGATTTGATGATTTCAAGTTCCGCCGCCTCTTTCTTAATCAGATCCTCCCGTCCTCCCTTCTTGAATCCCTCAAGGGCGTCTTGGGCCTGTTTTACGTGTTTGGCAAGAATTCCGAGCATGTCCTCGTCGCCCAGTTCTTTCTTTTTCTTTTCAATTTTTAAGTTTTGAATGGATGATTTCACCATTCTTAGGATGGAAACCTTAATCTCGTTCCGCTCTTTCATCGCTTCCTTGAAATCGGCGTTTATTTTATCTTCTAACATTGTTTTTTCTCCTTTATTAGTTATTTGAGCAGGGAAATCGGTTGTTACAATAGCCTTAAAGCCTTAGCTTATGTATCGACGCCTCCATTTTCTCGAGGTTGCAGAGGGCAACTGTCGATTCTCCGTTTATGTACCCGCAGCATTCGCCGGGGTTGACCACCAAGGCGCGTCCTTCTTTTTGTATCTCGGGCTTGTGTGTGTGGCCGTATATGATAAGGTCGTACTCTTTTGCCTCTTTTCTTAGATTTATCGATTTTATGTTATGGACGACCAAGATTTTCCTGCCGTGGAGCGATAGTTTTAAGGGAGGTTCTTTTATGCGTCCGGTTGAGTGGAGTTCGAGCATTTCTTTGTCGCCGTCTATATTGCCGAATACGCCATAGCATGTGATTTTGAGGCCTTCATATGGTTTAAGGGCGAATGGCGCGCAGTAGTCGCCGCCGTGAATAAGCGCCTGGATTTTCTTCTTTTTAAAGAAGTCAACGGCCTTACGGATCTGAGGCAGGTTATCGTGCGTGTCGGATATGATGCCTATTAGCATGTTTTAACTCTCCTTACTTTAATTTTAGAAGTAATCTTTTGACCGGAATATAAGCGCTTTCTTTCCGGTAGTCTCTTCCAGGGAGATTATCTTGCCGATAAATATTTCGTGGTCCCCCGCAGTGTGAGTATCAATGAGTTCGCACATAATTACGGCTTTTACGCCCTCGAGCACTGGTAAGTTTTTGTAACCGAGTTTATGGGGTATTCCCTTCAGTTTGTCAATGTTCCTGCCTGAGCGGGTTCCGAAGTGTTTTCCGATGTCCTCTTGGCCTTCGGCAAGCACGTTTACGCAGAATACGCCGCTCGATTTTATTAAACCGTATGTGTTGCGCTGAGGGGCGATTGCGACCGCTAAAAGTACGGGGTTGAGCGAAACCTGCGTAACCCATGCTGCGGACATACCGCCGGAGCGTTTTCCGGCAGCCGCTGTTACGACGGTTACACCACTCATGATTACACTGTCCAGTATGGAAGGTATTTTAGCTTCTGTCATAATTTACCAATCCTTTCTCACTATACGGTCCCGCCCCTCGAATTCTTCTTCGTTAGGGCGCCTTAAGTCCATAAGTTTTTCCTCATCTTCCTTTAAGGCGTTTAAGATACGGAGGGCATCACCTTTTGGTATTCGCTCTCCTTTGCCGGCAGCGCTCTTTCCTATCGGCCTGGGCTCGCCTTTTTGTTCTTGTTCGCCGGTTCCCTCTTCGCCATCGATTTTTTCTTCGCGTGGTTTTTGCTGTTGCTCCTGCTCTTGTTTTTCACTTTGTCTCTGGCGCTCTTCCTGCTCTTTCTCTTTCCGCTCTTCTTCTCGTTGTTTGGCTTCCTCGCGGTCTTGTTGCTCTTTCTGTTGTTGCTCGCTTTGTTCTTCTTGTTTCTCCTGAGGCTGTTTATTTTCGAGATCTTCCCGCTCCCTGCGTTGTTTTTCTTTGAGTTCGTTCTTTTCCTGCCCGTGTTCTTGTTCTAGCTCTTCTTTTTCCTGTTTTTGTTTGTTTTTGAGGTTTTCTTTTTCCTGGTCGTGACGGTTTTCTTGTTCTTTTTTCTCCTCATTCTGTTTGTTTTCGAGTTGTTCCTTGTCTTGAGACGGCGTCTCGTTCTTTTCTCGTTCTTGTTTATTTTCAAGCTCGTTCTTTTCCTGTTTCTGCTGCTCTTTTTGTTCGTTACGTTCCTCGCTTTGTTTTGCTTTTAAGTCTTCCTTTTCTTCGTCCTGGCGGCGTTCTTGGTCTTCACGTTCCTGCTTTTGCTGTTTCTTAAGCTCCTTCATTTGCTGTTTTTTGTCCCGTTCGTTCTGCTCCGCCTGCTGATTTTGTTGCTCCTGTTGTTGATCTTGCTGATTTTGTTGTTGTTTTTGTTGTTGATTTTGTTGTTGTTGGTCTTGTTGTTGTTGTTGATCTTGTTGCTTTTGTTGCTGGTCTTGTTGCTGTTGGTTTTGTTGTTGTTGCTGTTGGTTCTGTTGTTGTTGATCTTGTTGCTTTTGTTGCTGGTCTTGTTGTTGTTGCTGCTGGTCTTGTTGTTGATTTTGTTGTTTTTGTTGTTGGTTTTGTTGTTGTTGGGGTTGTGGCGTAGGTTGAGACTGAGGTTTTTCCTTGTTACGTTCTTCGTTATTTTTCTCAAATTCCTTTTTCTTATTTTGGACAACCTCAAGGTTATATTTTGCATCCTCGTCATTTGGGTCTATATCGAGCGCCGCTTTATAACTTTCGATGGCCTTGTCAAATTGTCCCTCGCGGTAATAGGCGTTACCTATGTTGTAGAGGGTTTTTTCTTTTAGGTATTTATCTTTTACGTCTTTTAGCGCTACGGAATATTCTTTCCCGGCTTCGGAGAATTCATTCAACTGATAAAAAGAGTTTCCGAGGTTGTACCGTATAGGTGCGGCTTGGGGATCCTTGATTTGCCCTTTTCTGTAAGTTTCAATGGCCTCTTTATATTTCTTTTCTTTGTAAAACTCGTTTCCTTTTTTGTTAAATCCGGCTTTTGTCTCGAATATAGAGCCCGTGTTGAGGGTAAAAACCATGGCAAGCGCCAAGACATAAAAGGGATTTGCGTATAAGCGGTTTCTCACGGTTTTTGCTCCGGTGCTAAGGGGGCTTTGTGCCGTTCCTCTCCGATAAGGATAGACAAGAGAAGCGAAACAAACGCGGCAATGAGGAAAATCTGGAAATGATCTTCCTTCTCGGTAATCAGGCGTTCCTCGTAACTTTGTTTACCCATGCGGCTCATATCATCATAGACAAGATCGATTTCTTTCTCGGAGGGCGTCGCCGGAAAATACAACCCGCCCGTAACGGAGGCTATCTGTTGAAGTTCCGCCTCGTTTAGCTTTGAAACCACCGCCTGTCCTTCCCTGTCTTTCTTATAACCGTGGATCTCGCCTTTTTCGGCCCTTAGCGGTATTAGCTCGCCTTCTTTTGTTCCTGTGCCTATTGTGTAGATGCGGATACCCGCTTTCTTTGCCTCCTCGGCAGCCTCAACGGCTCCGGGTTCATGGCTTTCACCGTCGCTAAAGACAATTATGACCTTATATTTCATCTTTTTCTCCGGGAAGGATCTTACGGCCTCATCAATCGCCTCTCCAAGAGATGTTCCGCCCAGCGGGACATGGCCGACCTCAACGGAATCCAGAAACATTAAGAAGGCGCCGTAATCAAGCGTGAGCGGGCATTGGAGGAAGCTCGTTCCCGCAAAGGCAATAAGGCCTATACGGTCACCCCTTAGCTTCTCAACAAGGGAGTGGATTTCAAGCTTCGCCTTGCCGATGCGGTTAGACTTTATGTCTTCGGCCAGCATGCTGAGCGAGGTATCTAGAATGAATATGACATCAACCCCCTTGCGCTCGACTTTCTTTTTTTCCTCTCCCCACTGAGGCCGGGCCAGAGCCATAACAGAGAAAAAGAAGACACACATTACGAGCACAACCCGCCACCATCGTCTTGCCGGCGATACCGTAGGCGCCATGCGCTCCAGGGTTTTGAGGTTGCCGAGACGCGTGAGATACCGTTTTTTTATCCTTGAGTTCAGAAAGAAAACGGCAAGGACGATAAGGACCGACCATAGCCATAATAAATAGTGCGAGGTGTAAAACTGCATTATCTCACCTATGGAATTTTAATGAGCCACAAGTAATCGAGGCCTACCCATGCCGCAAAGAGAATGAGCGCGCCTACGAGCGGATAGAAAAATAGCTCATCGTAGTTGCGGTACTCCTTTACCTTGATTTCAGTCCGCTCCAGTTGGTTGATTTTCTTGTATATCTCGGCGAGTCCCCCGGGGTCGCGCGCCCTGAAATAGAGGCCGCCGGTTAAATCCGCTATACGTTTTAGGGTGGGTTCATCCACGTCGACGCGCGCCTGGACATATCGCCTTCCCATAAGAGGGTCATCGATAGGAAAAGGCACGAGCCCTCCCCGCCCTACGCCGATTGCGTAGACCTTGATATTAAAACTTTTGGCCAACTCCGCCGCTGTTATGGGATCGATTTTGCCGGAGTTATTCTCACCGTCTGTGATCAGTATGATTATTTTGCTCTTTGCTTTTGAGTCGCGCAGCCTGTTGGTCGCTGTGCCCAGCGCCATTCCTATAGCCGTGCCGTCCTCAATCATACCTATATGGACATTATCGATTAGGCGGTCAAGAACGTTGTAGTCTAAGGTCAGCGGGCATTGTGTGTAGGCATGACGCGAGAATACTACAAGCCCTATTCTGTCGTTGGAGCGGCCGGCGATGAATTTTTTTGCCTCTTCCTTTGCGACGGCAAGGCGGTTTTCCGGTTGAAAGTCCTCGGCCATCATTGAGCCCGAGATATCGAGACACATCATTATATCTATACCTTCCGTATTAAATTCTCTTTCTGATTCAACGCTCTGGGGCCGGGCGATCGCTATAACCAACAAAGTGAAGGTAATAAGCGGGAGCCACTTTAAGTGCCGGCTTGCCTCGGTGCGTAAAGTGGGTTTGATCGCCTTGGTTATTTCCGAGGAGGAAAGCCTCAGGCTTGCTCTTTTCTGGCGCTTAAGCCATATAGCAAGCAGGGGCAAGAGCAAAAGAAGAAGGAAATAGATCGGGTCTTTAAAGTAAATTTGTTCCATAAATTACGCGTTGCAGAAGTTTTTGTTTTTAACCGTTTTTAGTTGTTGCCTCGGATGTTTGCTCGGGCTCGGGAGCGGGTTTTGTCGCTTCTAAAATATCTTTTGAGATTTTTTGATCCGCCTCGATCTCTTCCTCTTCGGGCAGGTATTTTGCGAATTTTACCAAGTCGCAGTTGGCTAGGAGCGAGCCGATCTTTTTTCGTATCGCTTCGTCAAAGTGAATCGATTTTAGATTAAAAAGTATTTCCATTGTTGTCATCTCCACGGCGCGTACCTCGTATCTTCTTTCAAGATAGCGGCGCATAATTTCGGAGAAGCGGAAATAATATGTTTTAAACTGTTTATTATGGATGAGATCGGACTCGAACAAACGGAGAAGCGCTTCGCTAGCTTCTTCGTAAGGCGGTAGTGGCGGTGGCTCGGTTTCTAACCCGTTTTTTATGAAGAATTTTCTGATTATAAGGAAGGAAATAGCACCCGCTGCCCCTGCTAGAAAAACAGCTATTAAAAGAATCTTGAGCCAGCGGCTTGTGATATTTGCGGTTCCCTTTATAGCGCGTATGTCGGATTTTTCCTTTCCGGATTTGTCGACTGATTCTACGGTGATATAGAGTTGGTCGGTCTGGATGGTTTTTGTGACATTGTCGGAATCGGCATATTCAACCCGCGCCCCTTCTATGACATATTCGCCCAGCGTGTAGGCTGTTATTACGAAACCGCGTCTTTCGAGTATAAGGCCGTTTTCAAGGGTTGCTGGTTTTATGTCCTGAATGACTTTTACTTCAAAGTCCCGCGTATTCGGAAATTGTACCGGCGAAACAATCCTTACTGAGGGATCGCGCCTGATTGATACCGTATAGGTGATCCTCTCCCCTATTGTTATGGAGGCCTTGTCGACCTCGGCCTTTACAGCTATTCGGTCTTTATTTTCGGCAAGGCATTCTACGGTGAGAATTAGACTAAATACAGCAAGGAGGCTACAAAAAACAATTTTCTTCATAACCTTTTTTCCCGTAGTGCGAAAAATTTCATGAGCGGTTCGATGTATGATTTTGAGGTGTCTATTATAATTCTGTCGACACCGATATGCTTAAACATGCTGTCAAGCCGGGCGAGGCGTTTTTCGTTTAACTCGCGGTATGTCTTAAGGACCTTTTCGTTTCCCGTGTCTATCAGTACGCGTTCGCCGGTCTCCGCGTCTTCCCATTCGATTAGGCCGGTCTTCGGAAGCTCGGTTTCCTTGGGGTCTATAAGGTTGACCGCGACTACGTCGTGTTCTTTACTGAGGATCTTAAGCGGTTTTTCGTAATCCGCCGCGAGGAAGTCGGAGACTATGAAAATAATGGCGCGGCGCGTAAGCACATTAAAGATATATTCGAGCGCGCGCCTGAGGTCTGTCTTCTTGCGCCGGGGCTGGAAAAAGAGTATTTCCCTGATTACGCGAAGTACATGGGTCCTCCCCTTTTTAACGGGGATGTATTTCTCGATTCTGTCCGTGAAGAAGATGACCCCTATTCTGTCGTTATTCTTAACCGCCGAAAACGCGAGCAGGGCGCAGATTTCAGCGGCTATTTCGGATTTGGTCTTAGCGGATGTTCCGAAGTAGCAGGACGATGACGCGTCGACTAAAAATAGGACGGTAAGTTGCCGCTCCTCAACGAATTTTTTGACGAATGGGCGCTGAGACCTGGCTGTTACGTTCCAGTCGATTGTACGGATGTCGTCGCCCGGCACATACTCCCTTACATCGGCGAATTCGATTCCCCTGCCCTTAAACACAGACTCGTATTCGCCGCCGAACATATCGTTGACAAGCCGTGTTGTGCGGATCTCAATGCGCTTAACCTGACGGAGTATTTCCTTTGGTATCATGTACGGCCTGATTACGGCACTTCGATCTGGTCAAATATGGCTGAGATAATGTCTTCCGATGTCTTTTCCTCAGCCTCCGCCTCATAGCTAAGGAGTACGCGGTGCCTCAAGATGTCCATGCCCATTTGTTTGACATCCTCGGGCGTTACGTATCCGCGCCCCTGAATGAAGGCGTGGGACTTTGCGGCCACGGTCATCATTATGCTTGCGCGGGGTGAAGCGCCGTAGGCTATCAGATTTTTGAGGGATTCAAGTTTGTATTTTTCAGGCTGGCGGGTTGCGAAAACTATGTCGATTATATAATCTTTGATTTTTTCATCGATATAGATGCTGTGCATAAGTTCGCGCAGGCGGAAAATTTCTTTGGGCTCTATTACCGCGTTGACGGAAGGTTCCGTGCCGCGCGACATGCGCTCGAGGATTTGCTTCTCCTCGTTTTTATTTGGGTACGTGATCTTGAGTTTCAGCATAAAACGGTCTACCTGTGCCTCGGGCAACGGATAAGTTCCCTCCTGCTCGATAGGGTTTTGCGTCGCGAGGACAAGAAACGGTTCCTCTAGGGGAAATGTGTTCTCGCTGATAGTTACCTGCCGCTCCTGCATAGCCTCAAGCAGCGCGCTCTGAACCTTGGACGGCGCGCGGTTAATCTCGTCGGCGAGTATAATATTGGAAAAGATCGGGCCCTTCTTTGTCGTAAAGTTACCGTCCTTCGGGTTATAGACAAGCGTTCCTATGAGGTCGGCCGGCAGGAGGTCAGGTGTAAATTGTATGCGCTGGAATTTCGTGTGGATTGTATGCGCGAGGGTCCTGACGCACATTGTCTTGGCAAGCCCGGGCACTCCTTCTATGAGTATGTGTCCGTTTGCGAGAAGCCCTATAAGAAGTCTCTCGATTATATATTTCTGTCCTACGATGACCTTCCCGATTTCGGCAAATAGCTGTTCGATTATTACGTGTTCGCGCTTAATCTTTTCATTGATTTCTCTGATATTTGCTTCCATGACCCCTCCTTCAATGAGCACATTATTTACGGGGCGCAAAGCGCGACGTAAATAATAGGTGCGAATTAAATCCGTCGAAGCCAGCTGCCTCGTATTGCTTGCATTAGGCGAAGGCGGATAATGTTGAAGTATCTCAGTTAATATTTGTTAAAAAGCACCTTCCTATGAATGAAGAATATAATTTATATCTGCCGGACAGACAGACGGGCACAATCTATGTCTTCATGTAGCCTTTTTCCCGGCTATAAAATCGTGCACCTGGTTTTTTATTGCCGTTGCCTCCGCATATGACGGCGCTATTCCTCCGAACCTCGCCTCTTGGAATCGCATTAAAAGCGAGATGAGGAGCCTTATATCCTGCCTTTCAAATTGTTTGTTCCCTTCAAGCTCGGCGGACAGCTCTTTTTGCGATTGCCCTTCAAGAACTAGATTGTATTTCTCGTATAGGAAATTGCGGAGGATGCCGTCGAGCTTCTCAATGTAGTTTTGGATCTCATGATCACGCAGGATAACATCGGCGCTTACAAGCGCACCGAGCGCCGTATCTTCAGGGGCGGTACTTTTTTGGGCAGAGGCCTTCTTTTTTACCCTCTTACGGAATGTCATTGCGACTATGCCGCCGGAGACGATGAACAGAATAATAATAGAGGGTATGATAAGATTTCTCGGCTCGAAGGGTTTCGGCCGTACCTTGAGGTAGAAGGCCGGCACGTCGATAGTGGCTGATTGGCCGGTGACTTTATCGTCGTACTTAATCGAGATAGGTTCTATTATAGCCTCGCCGCTCGCGGGCGGTGAGAGTTCGTATAGGTAGTAACGCAGGTTGATATCGCCCTCCGATCCGCGTTCCCGCTCGCTCGATTGAGATTGTCTCTTTAAGACGAGGTTTCTCGTTTTTATGTCGGATATGCCGAGTCTATATCTGTCGCCCGTGCCCTTCCATTTCAAGATGAGGCGGAGCTCAACTGTCTCCCCGACCTCGACTTTGCGCTTGTTGATTTCGGGGACGAGCTCGATCTTATCCTCTTTTGGCTGATCTGCATCGGGAAACTTTCCCGTCTGGGCATACAGATTAGGTGTAAGGATAAGAAAGCTGTATAACCCGGCCAGAAGGATGAGCCGTTTCATTTATTCCTTGCCTTCTTCCTTGTCATCATCCATGACTTCATACTCCGCGTCTACAACGTCATCTTTCTTTCCTTCCTTCGTTTTTGGGCCGGAGTCGGTTTCAGGTTTCTTGCCCTGAGACTTTGATTGTTCCTGTTTTCTTGCGGCTTCCTCATACATCTTTTGGGCTATGCCGTGGGAAGCCGTCGAAAGCTTATCGGTGGCATTTTTTATGGTGTTTACATCGCTTGATGTCAGCGCCGATTTCGCGTCCTTTATCGCGTCCTCAATCTTCTTTTTCTCGTCCTGGGTTATCTTGTCACCGTAGTCTTTGAGGCTTTTCTCGGTGGCATAGATGAGATTATCGAGCTGATTTCGGCCCTGTATGAGCTCGTGCTTCTTTATGTCGTCTTCCCTGTGGACATCAGCCTCTTTAACTAATTTCTCGACTTCGTCTTTGTTAAGGCCGGACGAGGACTCGATCCGGATCCTCTGTTCCTTGCCGGTTCCCAGGTCCTTCGCTGAGACGTGCACTATACCGTTCGCGTCGATGTCAAACGTTACTTCTATCTGCGGCACGCCGCGCGGCGCGGGCGGGATACCCTCAAGGTTAAATCGCCCGAGGGTCCTGTTGTCGGATGCCATTTCCCTTTCGCCCTGCAATACGTGGACTGTCACGGCTGTTTGGCTGTCGGCGGCTGTTGAAAAGATCTCGCTTTTTTTCGTCGGAATAGTAGTGTTGCGCTCGATAAGCTTCGTCATTACGCCGCCGAGTGTTTCTATTCCGAGAGAAAGAGGCGTAACATCAAGGAGGAGAATGTCTTTTACTTCTCCGGTAAGCACCCCTGCCTGGATTGCCGCTCCGACAGCGACGACTTCATCGGGGTTTACCCCTTTGTGAGGTTCCTTTCCGAAAAGCTTTTTTACGAGTTCCTGGACCGCCGGCATGCGCGTCTGGCCGCCCACCAGGACAACCTCATCGATTTTGTCTTTTGTGATGCCGGCATCAGCCAACGCCCGCTTGCAGGGTCCGACGGTACGCTCAAGCAGGTCTTGAGTCAGCTGCTCGAGTTTGGCCCTTGTTAAGGTAATATTCAGATGGCGTGGGCCCGACTGGTCTGCGGTGATGAAAGGAAGGTTAATTTCCGTCTGGAGCGATGACGAAAGCTCGCATTTCGCTTTCTCGGAGGCTTCCCTCAGCCGCTGAAGGGCCATGCGGTCTTTCGTAAGATCTATACCGTCGCTCTTTTTGAACTCATCAACGAGGTAGTTGATCACGCGCTGATCAAGGTCGTCGCCTCCCAGGTGCGTATCGCCGTTGGTTGCCTTAACCTCAAATACCCCCTCTCCTATTTCCAGGATGGAAATATCGAAGGTACCGCCGCCCAGATCGTAAACGGCGATTGTCTCATCCTTTTTCTTATCGAGGCCGTACGCTAAAGAAGCCGCCGTCGGTTCGTTTATAATGCGCAAGACATCAAGCCCCGCGATAGTTCCGGCATCCTTTGTGGCCTGTCTTTGCGAATCGTTGAAATACGCGGGCACCGTGATGACGGCCTGCTTAATCTCTTCGCCGAGAAACGCCTCGGCATCCGCCTTGAGCTTCTGAAGCACCATCGCGGATATCTCAGGCGGCGTATAGTCTCTCCCGCCGGCGACGATGACTGCCTCTCCATGTTTTCCTTCCTTCACCTTGAAAGGAACGAGTTTGATTTCCGATTGGACTTCGGAGAAGCGCCTTCCGATAAACCTTTTTGCGCTGAAGACCGTGTTTTCGGAGTTTGTGATCGCCTGGCGTTTCGCGACCTGTCCCACGAGTCTTTCGCCGGATTTGGTGAAAGCGACAACAGAAGGAGTTATACGCCCGCCTTCGGCGTTGGGTATTACCTTTGGTTCCCCTCCTTCCATTACAGCTACGCACGAGAATGTGGTTCCTAAATCAATGCCTATAACTTTTCCCATTTTAGTAATCTCCTTTCATGGAATTTATTCCGGATTTAAGTGTGCTAACTTACCGTTTGATGTAATAACAACAATTACCATGCCAATATGGTGTTAACCAACTTCTATCTTAACATGTTGTATTGCAGTATGTTATGTATTATAGACGATTTACGTTTATTTATGATTTGTGCCATCTTGTGTATATTTGGCACACCAAGGTGGCTCATTTCAAACCATATTCCTCAATCTTCCTATATAAGGTACGGCGGGAAATGCCAAGCGTTTCCGCTGCCTTGGATTTATTCCCTTTGCATTCGATTAACTTTTTCTGTATCAGTTCCTTTTCGGCTTCCCTAAGGTTGGTTGCCTTAAGTTCCGTGCCCTCTCTCTCGCCCCCGACTCCTCCGCCGCGGATATCGGACGGTATCTCGCCGATACGGATTATATCGCCCTGCGAGAGGACTACGATACGCTCTATCACGTTTTTCAGCTCTCTGATATTGCCCGGCCACCCGTAATTTTTAAGCGCTTCCATTGCGGACACTTCAACGCTCCGGATTTCTTTACGGTTTGTTTCGGCAAAGAAATCTTTATAGTAATTTACAAGAAGCGGTATGTCTTCTTTTCTTTCGCGAAGGGGCGGCACTTCAAGCGTTATCACATTAAGGCGGTAGAAGAGATCCTCTCTGAAATTACCTTTTTTTACTTCTTCCTGAAGCACCTTGTTTGTCGCCGAGATTATCCTGACATCGGCCTTAATGGTTTTGGTGCCGCCCACCCTTTCGAATTCGCCTTCCTGCAGAATTCTGAGCAGTTTTACCTGCATGTCCTCCCTGATTTCCGATACTTCATCGAGGAACACCGTTCCTTCGTTTGCGCGTTCAAAGCGGCCTATTTTACGCTCTATCGCGCCGGTGAATGCCCCCCTTTCATGTCCGAAAAGTTCGCTTGCGAGCAACGTTTCGGTGAGCGAGGCGCAATGCACCACGACAAAAGGTTTGTCCTTGCGCGGGCTCATCGCGTGGATGTAATGGGCAAGGAGTTCTTTTCCCGTGCCGCTTTCGCCCTCGATTAGCACCGATGCGTTTGAGCGGGCAACCTGCGAAGCTGTCTCAAGGAGTGTTTTTATCACGGCGCTCTCGCCGATAATATTTTCGCCTCCGCGCTGGCGCTCGAGTTCGCGCCGGAGCTCGACGTTATCTTCGACGAGCCTCTTCGCTTCAATCGCCTTCTCTAAGACGTGGGTCAGCTCTTCGGAGTTTAACGGCTTAGTAAGGTAATGGAACGCGCCGAGGCGCATCGCCTTGACCGCGTTCTCGACCGTTCCATAAGCCGTGAGGATTATAACTACGGGGTCTTTCTTGATTTTCTTGATCTCGCGGAGGAGTTCCAGGCCGTCCATTCCTGTCAGCCTAAGGTCGCTTAGGATTATATCCGGGCTATCGGACTTAACGAGCGGTATCGCTGCCTCGGCACTTTGTGAAAGGACAACATCATAAGACGGCTCTAAGAGTTTTTTAAGTCCGTCGGCCGTGTCCTTTTCGTCTTCCACGATTAATATCGTCGGCCTGATACTCATGCTGGTTCCCGCTTTTTCTTATAGGGCAGCTGGAGCTTTTCGCGCCTTATCGGCAGGACTATGGTTATTTCCGTACCTTTGCCGACAGAGCTCTTAACATCGATTCTGCCACCGTGTTCTTTGACTATGTTGTATGTTATAAGGAGCCCGAGACCGGATCCCTCTTCCTTGGTCGTGTAGTAAGCCTCGAATATGCGGGGTATATCCCCCTCGGGTATTCCGTACCCCTCGTCTTTGAATGAAACGAGGCAAAGTTTTTCTTTTTGTTTTGTCTCGATTACTACAGTCCCGCCTTTTGGCATTGATTGGATGGCATTGCGGATAACATTTACAAAGGCCCGATGCATTTTTTCGGCGTCGATGAGAAAGGGCGGTATGCGGCGGTTGAGTTTGAGGCCGAGAGCGATATTTTTCTCTTTCAGCTCGGGTTTGAGCAGCCGGATAGAATTCGCAAGGATGTGGTTTATGTCGCTTTCCTCGAAAGCGGGCAGTGCGGGCCGCGTTGCCTGGAGAAAATTCTTGACCATTTTATTGAGGCGTTTGGTTTCCCGTTCGACAACCTCAAGATAGGCAGACAGAGCTTCTCTCTGAGCTTTCGGGAAGGTCTTTATCTCACGTTTTATTAAATCAAGGTGAATTCCTATGGAGTTGAGAGGGTTGCCTATCTCGTGCGCGATACCCGATGCGAGGCTCGTAAGGGTTTCGATATGTTCTGATCTCGAGCGCTGGCGCTCGCGCTCTCTTTTTGCCGAGAGGTCGCTTAAAACAACGACGTTCCCGCGCCATGTCCCTTCGTTATCGTGAAGAGGCATTATGCCGAGGCTGACGGCCCTTTCACGCGGCTCGAGCATTTTGACTTCTTCGGAAAGGAGCTGTTTGTGCTCGCCGAGATATTCCTTAAGGAGAAGCCCTAGGTCGGGATCCTGTACCAGTCCGTCTATTGATTTATTCCTAACCGTCTCGTCGGCGCCTATTCCGAGGATAAGCCTCGCGATACGGTTTGCAAATACGAAACGGCAGCCCGTATCAAAAACAACAACGCCATCCGGTAAGTTGGAAAGGACAAGCTGGGCGAGATTGTGCTCCTCCTCAAGTTTCATAAAGGTATTACGGATTGTCAGGCGGTCGAGCCTGTCAAAACGGTCAAGAAACTTGTCTATGAAATTAGTTTTTGGCATGGAGACAGGCCTTCTCGGATTTTCTTAAGGTTTTTATGAAATTATCCATGAGCGCGGGATCTTTCCTGCCGGGGGATTTTTCAACCCCGCTTGAGACATCGACGGCATAGGGAGTTATACGCTTAAGCATCGACGGCAGGTTATCGGGCGTTAGGCCGCCGGAAATAAAAAGCCGCCCTTTTAGGTTTTGTATTTCAGGCGCTTCAAGAACCGCCCAGTCAAAACTTTCCCCTGTTCCGCCCCTCCCTTTTGAGGACGAGGCGTCGAAGAGGTAATAAGGAACGTCGTATTTCTTAAGACGGGTCAAGTCTTTATATGATGAGATAGCGAGCGCCTTTATTACGTGGAAACCTTTTTTAACAAAAGACAAACAGTATTCCGCGCTCTCATCGCCATGAAACTGCAAGAGGCGAAGGCCTAAGCTTTCGGCGGTCCGGATAACGTTGTCTTCTTTCTCGTTTACGAATACCCCGACAAATGACCGGTACTGCGGCATCCCGCGCGTGATTTTCTCCGCCTCATTCAAATCAATACGGCGGACACTCGGGGCGAACACCATTCCGAGAAAATCCGCCCCCAACTCTTCTGCCCTCCGCGCGTCATCCAGGTTTGTCAGGCCGCAGATTTTTAGCTTGATCATCTTGGGACTCCTCGCAAATCTTTCAGCTTCGCTATAATGTCGTTGGATTTAATAAGCGAACTCCCGATAAGGAAGGCGTTTATGCCGTGGCTTTTCATACGCAGTATATCTTCGCGTTTTTCTATGCCCGACTCGACGATTACGAGCGCCCCTTTAGGTATGCGCGGGATGAGCCGCTCCGCCGTGCGTAAATCGATCTGCATGTCGTTTAGATTGCGGTTGTTTATGCCTATTATAGTGGCGCCGGCGTCCACGGCCTTAGATACATCACGCTCGGTGTGGACTTCTACCAGGGGATCGATTTTAAAGCGTTTTAGCTCATCGATGAAGTTTTTGAGCTCCTCTTCCGTCAGGATCGCCGCTATGAGCAGCAGCGCGTCTGAGCCGAGAAGCGCCGTCTCGAATATCTGGTAGCGGTCGATGACAAAATCTTTTCTTAGGATCGGGCAGCTTACGATGGGACGGATCGTTTTTAAATAACTCGGCCTGCCTTTAAAAAAGTGCGATTCGGTGATAATGGATATGGCCGCCGCGCCTCCCGCCTCGTAGAGCTGAGCGAGTTTCATGGCGTTAAAATCCTCGCGGAGGACTCCTTCGGACGGCGACGCCTTCTTGATCTCGGCTATGATATTCGTCTCGGTAACATCGCTCAGGCTGTTCCTGAACGATCTTCGCGGCTCCTCGTATTTAGCGAGTGCATCCCAGATCTTGCCCAGAGGGAAACGCGCCTTGCATTCGTCGATTTCTCTTCTTTTATGTGTAATTATCTCGCCTAAGATCATCGTTTTTTATTAAGAGTTTGTCATACGCCTTAATTTATAAAGGGTTTTAAGTGCAAGGCCTCTTGTGAGTACGTCATTCGCGAGCCTCCATCCGTCGCGCGGTGTCCGGCAACGCCCGCTTGCGTACAGAGCGAAGGCCGCGTTGAGCGAGACGATATCGCGCTTGGGCCCGCGCAGTTTATTCTTGAGTATTTCAAGCGCTATTCTTCTGTTTTTCTTAACATCGCCGCCGCGAAGTTGAGATAACTTCGCGCGCGGGATTCCCCATGACCGCGGATCGAATGTGTAACGCCGGATGTGGTTGGCCTTTAGCTCTACGATAACCGTCGGTTTGGTTATCGTGATTTCATCGAGCCCGTCCCTGCCGTGCACGATAATGGCGTGTTTATACTCGAGGCGTTTCATTACCTCGGCATATTTAACGAGCACCGATTCGGCGGGAAGGCCTATGATCTGACGTTTTACTTTAAAAGGGTTAACGAGCGGGCCGATTATATTGAAAATCGTCCGGATGCCGAGTTCCTTCCTGATGGGCTGGGCAACGCGCATCGCCCGGTTATAAAGCGGCGCGTGGAGGTATGCTATTCCGGCTTCGCGGAGGCATCTGAGCATAACGCGTGGAGGCGATTCTATATTCACTCCCAGCGACTCCATGAGGTCCGAACTCCCGCATCTTGACGATATCGAGCGGTTGCCGTGTTTCGCCACCTTAGCACCGGCCGCTGCCACAACGAAGGCCGAAATCGTGGAAATATTAAATGTGCCTTGGCAATCGCCCCCCGTTCCGCAGGTATCTACCAAGTAAGGAAGATGAGGGCTGTAATGCGACATAAACGGCGTTAACGCCCGTATTAATCCGGTTATTTCCTCTACCGTCTCACCCTTTTTATGCAAGGCGGCAAGTAGCAGCTTCTTCTCGCTATCCGGGATTTCATCGAAAAAGAACTTCCGGAAAAGAAGCCTCGAGACCTTATCGCCTAAGTCTTTGTTTACCAATATGTTAACAATGTTGTTTTGCATAGAGTAGCACTCAGGTACCTGGTACCGAGCCCGAGGGACCGGTACCAGGTACCTGAGTCAGCATCTGATTAAGAATGTGACAATTTGCCACACATTCTATTATAAGCTTTATTTTTCTTCAAGGGAAATATAGATCGCGATCACGGTCAGGTACCAGGTACCGAGCCCGAATATCCGGTACCTGGTACGGATTACATTCGGAGGAAATTCTTCAGTATCTTTTTACCTTCAAGGGTAAGGATTGATTCCGGATGGAACTGAACTCCCCAAGTGGGATGAGTGATGTGCTTTAGCCCCATAATCTCGTCTTCTTTTGTCCACGCCGTGACCCTGAGGACTTTGGGCAGGCTCTTGTCATCGACAATGAGAGAATGGTAGCGTGTCGCGATGAAGGGATTGGCGATGCCTTTAAAAATTGTCTTCCGGTCATGATAAATAAGGGAGGTCTTGCCGTGCATGATCCGTTTGGCTTGTATAACTTTGCCTCCGAATGTGTAGCCTATACACTGATGGCCGAGGCAGACGCCGAGAATCGGAATTTTCCCGCTAAAAGTTTTTATGACGTCGTTTGAAATCCCTGCCTCCCGCGGAGTGCCCGGCCCGGGAGAAATTACTATCTTCTCGGGACGCAATGCCTTGATGCGCGGGATTGTAATTTTGTCATTCCTAAAAACTTCAAGCGTCGCTCCCAACTCTCCGAGATACTGGACCAGGTTATAGGTGAATGAATCGTAGTTATCTATTACGAGAATCATTGTATCGCCGCGCTCTTTTCCACTGCCTCGAGAAGCGCCCGCGCTTTGTGGAGCGTCTCTTTATACTCGAACGCCGGGTCGGAATCGTTGACTATCCCCGCGCCGGCCTGCACGAACACCTTCCCATCGTTTATTACTATAGTGCGGATTGTGATACACATATCCATATCGCCCGAAAAGCTGAAGTACCCCAGAGACCCAGCATAAGGGCCGCGTTCTTCAGGTTCCAGCTCATCGATTATTTCCATGGCGCGGATTTTGGGCGCCCCCGTCACCGTTCCCGCCGGGAAAGCGGCCTTGAGAAGGTCGAAGGCGTCCTTCCCTTTCTTGAGTTTTCCGATGACGTCGCTCACGAGGTGCATCACGTGAGA
Source organism: Candidatus Omnitrophota bacterium (assembly GCA_028711765.1). Lineage (GTDB taxonomy): Bacteria > Omnitrophota > Omnitrophia > Omnitrophales > JAQTRP01 > JAQTRP01. The sequence goes on from JAQTRP010000012.1 coordinate 17,465, forward strand.
GTAACGCTCGACCCTCGCGAATTCAGGGACACTGACGGATTTAAAATCGCATACGCGCCCGAGGTCGTTGCGCCCGAGATCGACAAGCATCAGGTGTTCGGCCATTTCCTTCTTCGAGCGCCGCAGTTCGTTTTCGAGCCTCTGGTCTTCCTCCTCGGTCAGGCCCCTGTGTCTTGTGCCGGCTATAGGGCGGACTTCCGCTTTTTGCCCCGTTTTCTTGACAAGTAGCTCGGGAGATGAGCCGACGAGTCTCAGCTTTCCGTGCGCGAAATAGAACATATAAGGTGATGGATTAATCGAGCGCAGGACACGGTAAATGGGAAAATCATTTTTGACTGTGCCGATACTGAACCGTTGGGACGGCACGGCCTGTACGACATCACCCGCTCGGATATAGCTTTTTATTCTTCTTACCTTAGCCTCGAAGCTCTCGCGGGAAATATTTGAGACAAGTTTCGGAGTCCCTTTTATCTCGGCGCGGAGTTTCGAATACGGCGTGGATTTAAGAAGCTGGCCGAGTATTTTGTCGATAGCGCGGATGCCGTCGTTATAGTTTTTCTTCAAGTTGCCCTTGGTATCGGCGAGCACAACTATCTTGAGCGTCCGCTTAACGTGATCGAACATTATAAACCGGTCGGCAAGGAAAAATACCGCGTCCGGAAGCGCCAGTCTCTTCTTGGAGCGCAGCCGCACGTCCTCGAAATATTTGACGTTTTCGTAGCCTATGTAACCCACCCATCCGCCCGAAAAGCTTGGGAGGCCGTTCGGAGAGGCTATGCGGTAGCTATGGAGTCTCTTCTTGAGTTCATCCGTGAGGGCGCTTGCTTTACCGATATACTTCGAAGCCCCCCTTTCCTTGAGGTAGAGTTTGCCTTCGCGCGATTCGACGATTATTCTCGGCTCTAACCCTATAAACGAATAACGCCCAAGCTTCTCGCCGTATTCCACCGATTCAAGCAGAAAACTGTGAGCGAGCCTGGCGCCCGTTTTAAGGAATGCCGTTACCGGCGTTTCCAGATCGGCGAGTATCTCGCGGCAGATAGGAATCAGGTTAAATTTCCTGGAGAGTTTCCTGAAGCTTTTAAAATCCAGCACGCTACTGGTTTCAACATGTCTCATTTTACACCCCGTATGTCTTGTCGGGATCAAATACCTTTTCTTCGGTTATTTTGCAAATCTTCCCCTCGTTATCGAGCTGGTGGACAAAACAGCTCCGGTATCCCAAATGACAGGCCCCGCCTTTTTGCGTGACCCTGATTAGCAGCGTATCCCTGTCGCAGTCCGTTAAAATTTCTTTTACCTCTTGAGTGTGGCCGGAGGTTTCACCCTTAACCCATAATTTGTTCCTCGAGCGTGAGTAGAAACAGGTCTTGCGGGTTTTTAGCGTCTGGCCGAGCGATTCCCTGTTCATATAGCCCATCATAAGCACTTCACCGTTTTGGGCATCCTGAATTATAGCAGGCATCAGTCCATCTTTACCGAATTTAAGCTCTTCCATATTAGGTTGCTCCTTAACCTTGGTTTTTATTACATCCGCATCGGTATCCCCTTGTCTTGGAGATATCGTTTAACGTCCGTCACCGTATACTCGCCGTAGTGAAAGATCGATGCCGCCAGGACGGCGTCGGCTTGGCCTTCCGCGAATGCCTGATATATCTGCTTAAGCGTACCGGCCCCGCCCGAGGCGATGACCGGTATCTGCACCGCACGCGATATCGCGCGCGTGAGCTCGATGTCATACCCTTCCTTTGTGCCGTCCTTATCCATGCTCGTAAGGAGGATTTCCCCCGCGCCGCGCGAGGCCGCATCCTTCGCCCACTCGACGGCATCGAGTTCCGTCGGACACCGTCCGCCGTGCGTGAATACCGTCCAGCCGCCCTTGTCATTACGCTTCGCGTCTATGGCGACTACGATGCACTGCGAGCCGAAGCGTTTTGCCGCCTCCTCCACAAACTTCGGCCTCAGGACGGCAGCGGTATTTATCGATACCTTGTCCGAGCCTGACTCGAGGAGTCCGCGTATGGTGTCAATATCCGTGATGCCGCCGCCTACGGTAAAAGGAATGTAAATAGACTCGGCCACCTTCCTTACCACATCGAGCATTATCGAACGTTTCTCGTGCGAGGCGGTGATGTCGAGGAATACGAGCTCATCCGAGTTCTGCTTGTCATAATTGATCGCGCATTGGACGGGATCGCCCGCGTCCCGCAGGCCGACAAAATTTACACCTTTAACGACGCGGCCCTCTTTCACATCAAGGCACGGAATAATGCGCTTAGTCAGCACTTCCTGTAACCTCCGGATTTTCCTCTTGCTTAAGGACGTCCACGATCCCGTTTACATAAAAGCACAAGTGTAAATAGGTGCCTAGTAGCAGCGCGATAAGAGAAACGAAGAGCCAGCATATATCGCAAAGACATCCCTTAAACGGCAGTTGGCCGAGCCATACGAGCACGGCGATGGCAATGCCCGCGGCGAAAAAGAGCCACCCCAGCGCCGATTTCCTGAGGTAGTTTTTCGTGGCCGCTTTGTACATATCCTTGTTGAGTTTTTTTATTGAGCGCAGCGTGGATCCTATCAAGAAATGGCGGATCACAAGGGCGATGATAATCGCCGCTATTACCACGATTGCCCAATTGCCACTGAGCCCGTATTGATTAAGCAGGTTCGCTATTTCTTTTTGCATGGTTTATACCCCCATAGTTTTTGCTTGCGAGATTGACCGCCTCCGCGAGTGAAAACCTGTTTTCGTAGAGCGCTTTTCCCACGATTACGCCCTCAAAGTTTTTCGCTTTAAATTTTATAAGGTTTTGGATGTCTTTAAGCGAAGAAACACCACCCGACAAAATTACGCCCGACGTTTTGATTTCCTTAAAGATCATATCGAGTATATCGCCGGCCGGCCCTTCGAGGACGCCGTCCCTCATAATGTCCGTAAAAATAAAATGCCGCGTGCCGCTTGCCTCGAGCTCCGATATTTTCCCAAGGAGCTCCTCTCTTGTGTACTCTTTCGAGTCGAGCCATCCCGCCGTCGAGATCTTGAAGGCTTCATCCCTGCGCCTGAAATCGAGGCCGACTGCTATTTTATCGCCGTATTTCGCGAGTATTTCCTTTACCCACTTTTCGTCGAGGGCCTTGGTCCCGACGACTATGCGGTTAACGCCGATTTCCAATGCCTTTTTTATGGCCTCTTCGCTGCGGATCCCGCCGCCGAACTCGATTGAGATCGATACCGCGGACCTCACTTTCTTTAAGGAATCCCAGTTTTGAGGGCTTCCCTCTTTCGCGCCGTCGAGGTCAACTACGTGGATCCAACGGGCGCCTTCCCCTTCCCATTTCTTCGCGAAGAAAGCCCCATCTCCCTTGTAGGCGGTTTCTTTATCAAAGTTGCCCTGCTCAAGCCGCACAACCTTGCCACCCCTTAAATCTATCGCCGGTATTATGAGCATAATTTACAGCCTGACGAAATTTTCCAATATTTTTAGGCCGGCCTGCTGGCTTTTCTCAGGGTGAAATTGAATCCCAAAAATGACGCCGTCTTCGACCATCGACGCCCAACGAACGCCGCCGTACTCTGTTTCGCCGAGCGTTACCTGCAGGTTCTGCACAACGGCGTAGTAGGAGTGGACAAAATAGAAAAAACTTCCGTCTTCTACGTTTTTGGTAAGCGGCGAATCGGGTTTGAGGAACCTGACTGAGTTCCAACCCATGTGGGGTATTTTTAGCGATGAATCCTTAAAGCTAAAACGCACCACTTTGCCTTTAATGGTCCCCAAGCCTTCCACATCCGGGTTTTCTTCGCTATTTTCGAAAAGGACCTGGAGGCCGAGGCAGATACCTAAAAATGGTTTCTTTCTCTCGGCCAGGATTTTTTTTAAAGGTTTAAAGAGGTTCCGCTTTTTTAATTCCTTAACGCAATCCCCGAAAGCGCCCACCCCGGGAAGCACTATCTTCGAGGCCTGAGCGAGTGCCCTAGCGTCATTGATTATTTTTACGTCGGGCGTGAACTTTTCAAGTGCTTTGGTTACGCTCCGCAGGTTGCCCATTCCGTAGTCGATTACCGCGATCATGGACTAACCTAATTTCCCTTTTGTAGAAGGGATACCTTTTACCCGAGGATCAATCTGGGTTGCTTGGCCAAGTGCCTTAGAAAGGGCCTTAAAAATAGCCTCAAGAGTATGATGTACATCACGTGCGGCAACGAAATCGACCCAGAGCTCGGCCTTGATCTCGCTGGCAAAACTTTCAAGGAAGTGCCTGGCATCCTCGATGGCATAACCGCTTTCGGGAGGGGAAATATCCCGTTCCGCTTGAGTAAGACGAGCTTGGTTCCACTTAAAGCTTGTTCTTGATGAAAGATCAAGGACAACTCTTGCTAAAGCATCTCCCATAGGAACATAAAAGAAGCCGAAGCGGCGGATCCCTTTCTTGTCGCCGAGGGCTTTGGAAAACGCCTGACCGAGGCAGATTGCAGTATCCTCGTTTGTGTGATGTGAGTCGACGGCAAGGTCGCCTTTGGCGCGTATTTCGATATCGAAAAGTCCGTGTTTCGCGAAAAGCTCGAGCATGTGGTCGAGAAATCCGATACCGGTCGATATTTTTGATTCGCCAGAACCGTCTATTTCGACTTTTACCGTGATATCGGTTTCCCGCGTTTTTCTTTCAAACTTAGCGAAACGTTTCTTTGACAGTTTTGTTTCTTTATTAGGTCTTCTTTTTTTCACCGCTTGCCTCTTTCTTTTCAAGGTCGACGAATCTTGATTCCATCGAGATCCTGTGGAGGACAAGGCCTTCTATGTCTGCAAGCTGCCGGATAAAAGGCCTCACCCGCGATAAATTTTCCTTTGTGTAGAAAATGGTCTGCGAACTTTTTATAAAATCCGACGTGCTCAGGGGCGAGAAATAACGCGCGGTCCCGCCCGTCGGCAGCACGTGGCTCGGGCCGGCGACATAATCCCCTACCACCGTCGGCGTATAATCGCCGAGGAAGATCGCGCCCGCATTTTTGATCTTTTTCAATAGTTTTTCAGGGTTGCGGGTCATTATCTCGAGATGCTCGGGGGCGATCTCGTTTACAACCTCGCAGGCCTCGTCAAGACTATCGACCAGTATGATGTATCCCGCGTCGATGCGCTTGCGCATCGTCTCGCAGAGTAGCTTTGAGTTTGTCACAAGTACTGCTGTTCCCGCGTAGTGCTCTGTCTGCGATAATAAATCGCAGGTGACATACGTCGGATTCGCCGTTTTATCCGCGATAATCGCGATCTCGCTCGGCCCCGCGACCATGTCGATATCGACGTATCCGAAGACCTGCCGTTTTGCCTCGGCGACGTACATATTGCCGGGGCCCACGATCTTATCGACTTTTTTTATCGTGCGGGTCCCGAATGCGAGCGCCGCGATCGCTTGCGCGCCACCCGCGCGGTAGATTTCCTTGACACCCAAGAGATCGGCTGCGACAAGAATATGCGGGTCGACATCTCCCGTCTCCCGATTCGGCGGGCTAACGATCGCGATCTCGGGCACACCCGCAATCTGCGCGGGCACCACCGTCATGTATACGGTTGAAATTAGCGGTGCCGTTCCGCCGGGGATATATACACCGACCCGCTCTATCGGACGGTAGAGCTTCCCAAGCTTTGTCCCCTCCCGCGATTCGACCTTGTAGGACCGCCTCAGCTCTTTCTGGTAATACGCGGTGATATTTTCCCTGACAAATTTAAGGAGGGAAACCAAGTCGATTTTCGTCTTTTGATAGGCGCGGTTTATGTCACCCTCCGAGACACGCAGGCGCTTCAATGGCAGGTCTATGCCGTCAAACTCCCGCGTGAAACGCCTCAACGCCGTATCGCCGTTTCTTTGAACCTCCGTGATTATACGGTTTATTTTCTTAAAGAGGTTCTTATCGACAAGCTGAGCCGTATCGCGGCCTATCTTCTTCAATATTGTCTTGTCCCAGCGAAATACCTGCATAAAAGTTTTTGCCTTACTGTCATTGCGAGCCCCGAAGGGGCACGGCAATCTCGGTTTTGAGATTGCCTGCCTGCCGGCGAGGCAGGCTTCGTCGTCCGCCATACCTGCCTACCGGCAGGCAGTAATCATGGCGGCCTCCTCGCAATGACGATTACGAAAGATGTTTTCTTACTATATCGGCAATTCTTGACAATACTTTTTCGGTTAGATCAAGCCTCTTTGTGCCGCCCTGGGCGAGGTCTTTGCGTCCCCCACCCTGTCCCTCAACGGTTTTGGCGATGTCGCGTATAATGTCATTGGCCGATATTTTCTTAACGGCATCGGGGCTGCACGCCACTATGAAATGCGCCTTATCCTCCGTTATGCCGAATAGAACGATTACCGTTTTCGCCTCTTTGTGGCGGATCTCATCTGAAGCATCGCGGAGCTCATCGATGGTTGCGCCCTTAAAGGAACCGCATATCAGGTTATAGCCGTCAAGTTTGGACGAAAGCTTCCTCAAGTCCTCGACGCTGATCTGCGAGGCCTTTGCGCCGCGTTCAAGTTCTTTCGTGCGAGACATCAGTTTTTTAACCCGCGTAGCGGCATCTTCGGGCTTTACCTTAAGGAGAGAGGCGATTTCATCCAGGGCCGTTCTTGATTTCTGAATATGTTCAAGCGCCCCCCTGCCTGTGACGGCCTCGATCCGGCGCACCCCGCTCGCGACGGAGCTTTCGGAAACTATAATAAAACACCCGATGTCGCCGGTTTTTGCCGCGTGCGTTCCCCCACACAGCTCTTTGCTTGTATTTTCTATTTCGACGAGCCTGACCCGCTCCCCGTACTTTTCGCCGAAGAAAGCGAGGGCGCCCTCTCTTTTGGCCTCTTCCGTCGTTTTTTCCGATACCCTGAGGGCGCTATTTTTTAGAATGTTGCCGTTTACTTCTTTTTCTATCTTCTCTATCTCGCCGGGTGTCAAGGCCTTGCCGTAGGAGAAATCAAACCTCAATCTATCGGGCGCGACGAGGGAACCGAGCTGGCGCACCCCCTTGCCTAGAATGTTCCTGAGGGCCGCCTGCAGGAGGTGTGTTGCCGTATGGTTCCGCATAATGTCAAGCCGACGCTGGCTGTCAATCGAAACGCGTACTTTACATCCAACGCGGAGTTTCGAAGACATATTTTCGATTTTATGGAGAAAGTGCGTATCGCGTTTTTTAACGTCCGTAACTTCAAGTTTGAAACCTTCCCCCGATATCATGCCCGTGTCTCCGACTTGACCGCCCGATTCGGCGTAGAGAGACGTCCTGTCAAGGACGGCCCACTTGCCATCGATTACCGCGAGTACCGTTGCCTCCGCGTCATTTGTTTCGTACCCGACGAACTTTGTCGCCGGGATTCCGTGAAGCTTGCGGTCCATTTCTTCCGTCACGAAAATCGCGCCGGCTATCTGTGTGTTTTCACGCGCCCGCTTGCGCTGTTCGTCCATAAGGGCCTCGCACTCCTTGCTGTTGATCTTCATACCCAATTCCCGAGCAACCTCGGTTGTAATTTCTATGGGCAGGCCGCAGGTGTCGTGCAGGTAGAAAACAACTTCGGCCGGGATGGTGTCCATATTGTTTTGCTTCGAGCGTTTCGCCTCGTCTTTAAGCATCCGGAGGCCTTCCTCTAAACGGTCGAGAAACCGTTCCTCTTCCTGCTTGAGGACCTCGCTTATGTGAGGGCCGGCGTTCACGAGCTCCGGATAGGTCTTTCCCATGAGTTTTTCTATTATAGGAACGAGCGTGTATAGTACCGGTTCCCCGCTCCCCATTTTCTTGGCGTACATCGCGGCGCGCCGTATTAATTTCCTGACGACGTAGCCGCGGCCTTCGTTTGAAGGGATCGCGCCGTCTGCTATGGAAAACACCGCCGCCCGCGTGTGGTCGGCGATAACGTATATCATGCGTTTTTCATCCGCGGCGGGCGATTTTTTAAGCAGCCCCTTCAGGTGTTGCACGAGGGGATCGAATATGTCGGTTTCAAAATTATTACGTTTCCCCTGCATGACGCAGGCTATGCGCTCGAGGCCCATGCCGGTGTCGATATTCTTGGCCTCAAGCGGCGTGAGTTTGCCTGCGTCCTCGCGGTCAAACTGCGTGAAGACGAGGTTCCACACCTCCGCATAGCGGCCGCAATCGCATTCCACGTTACAGGTTTTCTTGCCGCACCCTACGCCCTCGCCCTGGTCGTAAAATATTTCGGAGCACGGCCCGCATGGGCCGTTCGGGCCGTCGGCCGGCGCGTTTGACGGCCAAAAGTTGGTCTTGTCCCCGAAACGGTATATCCGCCGATCGGGCATTCCGATCTCATCGCGCCAGATTTTATACGCCTCTTCGTCTTTCTCGTGGACGCTGGCATGAAGCCGCTCCCCCGGGATTGCAAGCTCTTTAGTCATGAATTCATACGCCCAGAGAATCGCCTCGCGTTTAAAGTAATCGCCGAATGAGAAATTGCCGAGCATCTCAAAGAACGAGTGGTGATACGCCGTGAACCCGACCCGCTCAAGGTCGCCTGTCCGGAGGCATTTCTGCGAGCTTGCGGCGCGTTTAATATCTTTCTTCAGACCGAGGAAATAATCCTTGAACTGGTTCATCCCGGCGCCCGTGAAAAGGAGCGTGGGGTCTTTTGCGGGAATCAGGGAATCCGACGATACGATTTTGTGGTCCCGCGCCTTAAAAAATTTAAGAAATCGTTCTCTTATTTCGTCAGTCTTCATCAATATCCCCTATAACCTTCCGTGCCACTTCAAAATCGAACCCGCGGCGGATGAGAAAGTCATATATTCTCTTTTTGCGCTTCATTGTTTCGATACTCGCAAGTCTCCCGGCGCGTTCCTTTGCAAGCTCGAGGGCAAGCTTGTATTCGGATTGCTTATCGCGCGAGGAGAGCGCCTCTTCGGTCACCGCTTCTTTGACACCCCTCCGTTTTAATTCATATTTAAGGCGATGCCGGCCGCAGGGTTTCCTCTCGGTCATCTCTTCTACGTATGCCCTGGCATAGGATGCGTCGTTTATTAACTTACGCTCCGAGAGGTAGTTCATAACCTCTCTTACTGCCGTTACGCCGTACCCCTTTTCCTTAAGCCGCTCTTCGAGCTTGCTCTGCGTCCGTGGGCTGATGGAAAGAAGCCTGAGCGCGTATTGCAGGCACTTTTTTATCGAAGCCTCGGTTACATCCATACCTTTTCCCTTCGGGATCACATGCTATAAGGAGGGATTTTGTCTGAAGTAGTCCCGTAAAAACAACGCTTTACTGAGCCGTCTGAAGGACTTTTTCCTTTACCTGAATCTCGATCTCCTCAAGCAGTTTCGGGTTCTCTCTGAGGAAATGCCTTACATTCTCGCGCCCCTGCCCCAGCCGCTCATCCTTGAACATGATCCAGGAACCGGACTTGTCGAGGACCTGTTTCTCGAGGGCGATGTCAATAATGCTGCCAGCCCGGGAAATGCCTTCATCGAACATTATGTCAAACTCGGCGCTTTTAAATGGAGGGGCAACCTTATTTTTAACGACCTTCACGCGGACGCGGTTCCCGATGACATCCTCATCTTTCTTAATGGAGCTCACGCGGCGTATGTCAAGGCGCATAGAGGCATAAAACTTGAGTGCGTTTCCGCCGGGTGTCGTCTCGGGATTTCCGAACATTATGCCTATCTTCAGCCTTATCTGGTTGATAAAGATGACACATGTCTTTGACTTGTTGATTATGGCCGTGAGCTTACGCAAGGCCTGTGACATAAGCCTCGCTTGGAGCCCCATATGGGAATCACCCATATCACCTTCAATCTCGGCCCGGGGGACAAGCGCCGCGACTGAGTCTATCACGATTACATCGACCGCGTTCGAGCGGACAAGCATCTCTGCTATTTGCAATGCCTGTTCACCGGTATCAGGCTGTGATATAAGAAGGTCGTCAAGCTTTACGCCCAATTTCTCCGCGTAGGTAGGATCCATCGCGTGTTCGGCGTCGATAAAGGCTGCAACACCGCCTTTTTTCTGCACTTGAGCGACAATACTAAGGCTCAATGTAGTTTTTCCGCTTGATTCCGGGCCGAAGACTTCGATCACCCTCCCTCGCGGAACGCCTCCGATGCCGGTGGCGAGATCCAGCATCAGTGAACCTGTCGAAATGGACTGGACATCCTCGCGGACATCCTGGCCTAATTTCATTATAGACCCCTTGCCAAACTGTTTCTCGATTTGGGTAAGTGCGAGCCCCAGGGCCTTTTCTCTTTCCGAAGGCACTTTTGGGGATTCGGAAGTTTTATCTTTCTTTATGTTTTTCTTATCCATTTTTAATTCTCCATTATTATGTAACTCTTTCTTTCTGAACGAGTTAATGCGCTTGATTATACTTGTTTAGTTTTCGTTTGTAAAGTACAAGATTTATATAAGTCGTCAGACCCTCCTTCGCCAAGCCTGCCTGCCGGCGAGGCAGGGCTACGGAGGGCAGGCATCAGTCGTCAGCCGTCAGTCATAACCAAAAGAACCGCAAGGGTGTACCAAAAATTTTTTCCACCTTGTTTTCGGATTTTACTGACAACTGACGACTAACGTCTGACGACTGACGTCCGACGACTCTTGCTAACTTGCTTTCAGGCCCCGCTCATACTTCCTTATGAGAGAGACGCCCTTTTCGACCTCGGCCAGCATATCAATCGGCAGAGTTACGCCTTTCTTTGAAGGCACCATCTCTTGTTTTGCGTCTTTACCGGGCCTGAAAAATATCCTTATGTCAAGGTAATGCTTGTCGCGGTACTGTCCCGCGGAGAAACGCACTTCCTCGGCGTCGGACTTGCGAAACGAATGGATACACTCTTTTCCCATGATTATCCTCCCTTTTGGGTTTTTCGAAAAGGCAGGCCTTGGGCAGGTTGCTTGCCTATATCACAAAGTTGAATATTATGCAATAAATATTTGATATTAATGAATTACTGGGATTTCCGGGAAAACCTGACCTTTTTCTCTTCCCCCTTAATGAGCCGTCGGATATTTGAACGGTGGGTATAGATAATACCGAGCGCGAGGAGTGTTATCGGAATTAGCAAAGGACAAAGGTCGGATTTGTGACGGTGGAGGATAAACACAAATATCGGTGCGGAGAGGCCGCATATAATCGAGGCAAGGCTTACATACCGGCAGGCGAGAAACACTATCCCCCAGACGATTGCGCAAAGCCCGACAACCCCCGGTATAATTCCAAGAAAGGCGCCGGTGCTTGTCGCGATGCCCTTTCCCCCCTTAAAGTTGAGGAAAATAGTCCAGTTGTGGCCGGCGATTGCGGCGAAACCCATTCCTATCTTTAGCCCCCTATCGATAGAAGTCAAAGGCGGAAATATCAGAGACCAAATGTAATAAAGAAGAGTTACCACGAAGAGGCCCTTGACGATATCGCACGCCAGCACAAAGAACCCCCACTTTACGCCGATCACACGGAAGACGTTTGTCGCCCCGACGTTTCCCGAGCCTTCGCGCCTTATATCCATGCGCTTGGCAAATTTACCGACGAGATAGGCTGTCGGGATGGAGCCGACGATATAAGCGCTTAATGCCGCCAAGGTGGCGTAAACTATTATCATCTTGCCTCTGTTTCCCTGATGGATAAGCGGATCCTCACGCCGGTTAGAGAAAGGTGTTTTGCGATTTGATTTTCAAGGTAAGACATGTTTGATCCCGTAAGCATTTTTTTGCCCTTTATAAAAACGGCAAACGACGGCGGTTCGGTAACGGTTTGTACTATGTATTTTAACCTAATCGCACGGGGCCATGCGCGCGAATTTTCAATCTTTTTTAACATAGTGTTCAGCTCGTTGGTTGTTGCCCTTTTCTTGAAGGATTCATATACCAATACGGCGAGATCCAGGGGTTTCTCTAAATTCTTTCCTTTTATTGCAGAAATGTAACAGATCGGATAATGCGAGAGGAATTTGAAATACTGGAACAGATTCTTGGAATAAGCCTCCTGCGAGACGCCTTTTACGAGATCCCATTTGTTGGCCACAAGTACGCAGCCTTTATAAAGGTCGTGGATGAGTTCGGCTGTTACCTTGGTGTCGGCGCCGAGGGGTTCTGAGGCGTCGAATATTAGTAATGCTATGTCGCAGGCACCGAGGGCT
>JAQTRP010000104.1 GCA_028711765.1 Candidatus Omnitrophota bacterium
TTCGGCGGCTCTCTTCGAATCCGCCTTCCATATCAAATTGCTTCGAAGCCGTGAGCGTAAGCATCACGGCGAAGAAGAATCGGGATGGGCGGATTCGAACCGCCGGCCTCTCGGTCCCGAACCGAGCGCTCTAAGCCAGACTAAGCTACATCCCGTTTGTATTGCGTAACACGAAGGGCGATTATAACATAGAGAAAATCGGATTTCTATGGGAAAGGCGGGTTAGGCGTAATAGGTTGAAGCGAAAAGTTTAAAGCGAAAAACGCAAAATTGAGATTCAAAACTCGGAACGAACACGAGCAGGTTTTAAATTTTACACTGCAGCTTTACACTTTTCGCTTTTAACTTTACGCTCTTGAGCTTTGATCTAACTTATTGCCTATTACCTTTTTCTCGGGTGGTTCGTAACCGAGGTAAGGAAGAATCTCGCGTGTGATTTCGCGGAACGGCGGGGCCGCAACGGTAGCTCCGTAATACGAAGGATGAGGATCGTCGAGAACAATCATCATGACAAAAAGAGGTTTTTCCGCGGGGGCGAACCCCACAAAAGAAGAGGTAAAACTAGAATGGGAATAGGTCTTAGTCGCGGGATCTATTTTCTGTGCTGTGCCGGTCTTGCCGCCTATGGCAATACCCTCGATGCGTGCGGGCTTACCCGTCCCCACCTCAACAACCCCGACTAATATCTCCCTTAGAACCGCCGCGACCTCAGGGCTAATCACGCGCTCATTAGGTTTCTGCGTTGTCGCATGCAGCGTGACTCCTTTCGCGTCGCGTATCTCTTTTACTATGAACGGATGGACAAGCTCACCTCCGTTCGCTATTACGGACATAGCCCTGACCATCTGCAAGGTCGTTACGGTAACTTCCTGGCCGATAGGAATCGCCCCCATCGATGTCTTTGACCACAGCCTCGGCGGACGGACGATCCCCGAAACTTCACCCGGTAAATCTATTCCTGTCAGGCCGCCGAAACCAAATTTCTTAACGTAACTATAAATGACCTCGGGGCCGAGTCTCTCGGCAATCTTAACGGTGCCGATATTGGAGGATTTAATAAATACCTCGGGGAAAGAAAGCATGCCGTAAGGATGGACATCGTGAAGGACATTACAACCGCGGTTATAGTTTCCGCTCTCGCAGTTCACTCTGTCTTTTACCGAAAATGCTTTCTCGGAAAGAGCGGCCGACGCCGTGACAATCTTAAATACCGAGCCTGGCTCGTAAAAATCGGTGATTGCCCGGTTGCGCCGCGCGGCCACATCGGCGGTCTTATACTTATTCAAATCAAATGTAGGCCGTGATGCCATCGCCAGGATGCTTCCGTCATTGGGGTCGATTATAATTCCGAAAGCGCCTTTGGCATGCCACTTTTTATAAGCCTTATCTAATTCGCGTTCAAGGACGTGCTGGATAAAAAGATCTATCGTCAGCACGACACTGGCACCGTCTGCGGCGGGAAGCACTTTTCTTTCACGCGCCGCTATTTCGCGCCCGAGCGCGTCGCGCTCCGTTATCTTATAGCCGGTCCCGCCCTTTAAATATTTATCATAAACAAGCTCCAGGCCCTCGAGGCCTGTATTATCTATATTGCAAAAACCGATGATGTGCGCGCCAAGGGCGCTGTGGGGATAAAACCTCTGGCTCTCGTAAAGAAGGCGTATGGATGGATTTTTAATGGCCTCTATCGCCCGGCCCTCTTCTTCCGAAACACGGCGCTTAAGCCATACAAACGCCTTATCCCGCGCGAGGCGCTCCCTGACAAAGGCCGGGTCGAGAGAAAGTATTTTAGCCAATTTATTGACAAGAACTGTGGACGGCCTAATTTCGCGGGAAACCACGAATACACTGGGCACCTTGAGCGAGGTCGTAAGCTCCCTCCCGTTCCGGTCAAGGAAATCCCCCCGCCGCGGCTGGAGTTCGATATGCAGGAGCCGCTGCTGGTCGGCAAGCCGGGTAAGATGGGGCCGCTGAAAGACTGTAAGAGAGATAAGCTGGAGAAAAACGAGGAGGAAGACAACGGATAAAAAGGCGCTGACTCTGAAAAAACGTAGCCTCCATATTTCGTCAATAGTTATCGCCCGCTGCATACCGTGGCTATCCCCTTTTGGCCGAACCGGATGTCTCAGCCTGTGCGAGCGTCGTAAAATTCATCGGCTTAAAGACACCTCTGTCTTGAACGGCGTTCTGCATACGAGACGGCGCGCGGCTTGCGGAGACGGGATCGAAAAACTTGACGGCGCGCGGCACGGCAAGATTAAGACGGCGGCGGGCGCACTGCTCCTCAAGGGCGGACGGTGAGGTAAACGCCGCCAATTTATACTCGAGACGACGGTGCTTCTCGTAAAGCGACGACAGCTCTTTGGAATAATGAAGGATGCGGTAGGAAAGCTTAAGATGACATACTGTCTGGGCAATATAACCCACCAATATAAGCGTTACACAAACAACGCCAAACATTATTTTTGCGGCCCGGTTCATCCTAAATCACTTTCTCGGCGGCGCGTAAACGCGCACTGCGCGAACTCGGATTTGATTTTACCTCAATATACGAAGGTCGCAACACTTTTTTTGTAATAACCCTGAGACGGCCGGCCTTCGCCTCATCCCTAAAGAAGTTCTTAACTATCCTGTCCTCAAGAGAGTGAAAAGAGATAACGGCCACCCTCCCGCCCGTTTTGAGTTTTGCAACGGCCTTCGGCAGCGCCTCTTCGATATTTTCGAGCTCGGCGTTTACCGCTATGCGTAACGCCTGAAAAGTCTTCGTCGCGGGATGAAGCCTCTGCCTCACGCGGCGCGGGTGGACAGCTCTTTTAATTATATCGGCCAGCTCTAGTGTTGTCTGAATGGGGTGTTTTGAACGGGCCTCGACTATTTTTTGAACAATTCTGCGGGCCTCGTGTTCCTCTCCGAAACGGCGTAGGATATCCTCCAGTTTATCTGGGAAAAGCCCATTCACCAAATCGGCCGCCGTAAGGGGGCTGGCACGATCCATACGCATATCAAGGGGGCCGTTGGAAATAAAGCTGAAACCGCGCTCGGCAGAATACAGCTGGTCGCGGGAAACACCTAAATCGAAGAATATTTTATCTACGGAAGAAAAACCTAAAGATTCGAGGACATTATCAAGGTCGGCAAAATTGGATTTATGGAAGAATTTGCGGCTTGATGAACTAGCAAGAGTTTTTCTTGCCCGCTCGAGGGCTTCATCGTCGCGGTCAAGGCATATCAAACATCCCGAAGGCCCGATCTTAGCCGAGATTGCGCTTGCGGTACCGGCGCTACCCACTGTGCAATCAAGGACACAGTCGCCCGGATGCGGATCTAAAAGCTCTACTACCTTATCAGCGAGAACCGGAACATGCATGAGAACTGGAGCATACAGTTTCAAAGCTCCTCAGCGCTTCCTCTTTCGAACCGTAAGATTCGATCAAGTTATCAACGCCCACCATGCGGAATGTCTCGGAAACCTGCGGTTTAAGATTGTAAAGTTTGATGTCTCCGTTCATCGAACGGACACGCTTAAGGCGCTCAATGAGAATACCAAGGCCAGCAAGATCAACGTGCCGCGCGTCTTTGAGATCGATCAACAGATTAATATGATTCCTTTCCATGAGGCGCGTAACTTTGTTCTTGATCCTGACCATACCGTTCGCACTGAGATCACCGGAACACCTTAAAATGTCCACCCGTGTTACACTGTATCTCATCATTCACCTCCCCATTTTTTAAAATTATTAGACCAATTTCTCCGCGAGCTCTTCGAAAGAATCCACCGAAGTCTTAAAAAACTCATCCCACTTTTCCTTAGCCCATATCTCGATGCGGTCCGATACGCCGACAATGACAATATTCTTCTGGATTCCGGCATAATCCTTCAGGTACTGCGGAATGAGAATCCTCCCCTGTTTGTCGCAAACAACATCGCAGGCGCCCGAAAAATAGAGGCGGTTGAAACGCCGCGCCTCACTCTTCGTGAATGGCATCTCTTTGAATTTTCTTTCCTGATTTTTCCATTCGGCTTCCGTGAAAACAAAAAGGCACTTATCCAAACCTCGGGTGACATAAAATTTTTCTACAAAGTTCTCTTTGAAGATTTCCCTGAACTTTGCGGGAATAATCGCTCTGTCCTTTTTGTCTAAGCCGTGAACGTATTCACCGTAAAACATTTAGTTCTCCACTTTACTCCACTTTGTACCACATCGTTTACAATTGAGAGTATATTGTTTTGGTAACTCTATGTCAAGAAAAAAGTTATAAAGAATTTGCGACCCTAGGGAAACGTCTTCTCTGCTCTATATGATGGGTACTTATAGGAGATAGACTACAAGATATAGGTTTTACAGACAAAACTGAGGGAAAACTTTAGGCTAAAAAGGATGGATTTTTAACTGATAATTGGGATTTTGTAACTTTAGACTTTAGACTTTAGACTTTAGACTTTAGACTTTAGACTTTAGACTTCGACGTTACTCAGGTATGTAAAGTATGCGGGAACAATTTTCGCAGAGTACGAGCTTATCTTTCGACATAACTTCATTCAAAACTTGCGCCCTCAACTGCATATGGCAAATGCCGCATCCTTCATTTTTCACAGGAGAAAGCGCGATTCCTCTCTTGGCAGAAATGATTCTTTCATACAGCTGGCGCGTCTCAGGTGAAATATCTTTTACGACATTCTCGCGCTCGGCTTTAAGTTCGGCAATTCTCTTCTTCGCCTCTTCCTCTTTCCGACCCAATACAAGTTTTTCTTCCTCGCATTTTGCATGAAGCGTCTGGAGGCGATTTTTCTCCGCGTTTGTTTCTTTCTCGGCACGCTCAACCTCGTCCATCAGTTTGATGATTTCCTCTTCCAGAAGCGAATTGTCGGCCTTGAGGGAAGCAACCTGCTGTTGGATCGCCGCGTATTCCTTATTGGTCTTCACGAGGGAAAGCTGTCCGTCTAACTTTCTTATATTTGTTTCCTTCTCCTGAAGGTCGTTTTCGCGTTCTTTCTGTTTCATGCGCGCCGCCGTTAGTGCTGCTTCCAATTTCTTGAGATTTTCCTTCTCTTCCTCAAAAACCGAATCAAGTGCATGACGATTTTCTGGAATCGACTCAAGGATAGCCCGCTCGCCGTAGATTTCCTTATCGAGCACCTGCGCCTTTTTTAAAATCTCAAGGTCGCTCATTCGGTACGCCTTATTTAAACAAAGTGTTGGAAATAATAAAACTGGCAAAAACTATCGAAACCATCGACATCAGCTTGATTAAAATATTGAGCGAAGGACCTGATGTGTCTTTGAAGGGATCGCCCACCGTATCGCCGACAACACCGGCCTTGTGACAAAACGAACCCTTGCCGCCGTGATGCCCTTCTTCTATATATTTCTTGGCATTATCCCAACTACCGCCGGAATTGGCCATCATCACGGCCAATACAAAACCCGATACGGTCGCTCCGGTAAGGAGGCCCGCCTCTGCTTCAATACCCACAAGAAGACCGACAGCTATGGGTGAAATTATGGCGAGGAGCGATGGGGCGATCATCTCTTTCTGGGCCGCCGCCGTAGCAATATTGACGCAACGGGCGTAATCGGGCTTGGCCTTGCCTTCCATAAGACCGATTATCTCCTTAAACTGCCTCCTCACTTCTATAACAATTTTAGCGGCTGCCCTGCCTACGGCACGCATTGTCATGGAACAAAACAGGAAAGGCAGCATTCCGCCCAAGAAAAGCCCTACCAGCACTGTCGGGTTCATCAGACTCAGGTTAAGATCCCTGCCTGATATGACCAATACTTGATCTCTGTAAGCGGCGATCAATGCCAGCGCGGTCAAGGCCGCCGAGCCGATGGCGAAACCCTTGCCGGTAGCGGCCGTAGTATTACCGAGCGCGTCTAAGGCATCCGTCCTCTTTCTTACCTCGGCGGGAAGGTGTGACATTTCGGCGTTGCCTCCGGCATTGTCGGCCACCGGGCCGTACGCATCGGTAGCCAGAGTGATGCCCAATGTCGAAAGCATGCCTACGGCCGAAATCGCTATGCCGTAGAGACCGGCGTTATAATTAGCGGCGCCGCCGGACAGGAAGAAACTGGCCAATATCGCCACACAAACCACGATAACCGGAATAGCTGTCGACATCATGCCGACTGAAATACCGGCGATGATAACGGTAGCCGGCCCGGTCACGCTCGCGTCGGCGACAAGCCGCGTGGGCTTAAAACCGCTTGAGGTGTAATATTCGGTGACTAAACCTATTATAACTCCTGCGATAAGCCCGGAAAGGACCGACCAGTACACTCCCATATGCTGTGTCCCCAACGTATATCTTATAAGAAAATACGATACGATCGCGACAATAATCGAGCTTGCGAATACTCCCTTCCGTAAAGCCGCCAGCAGTATCTTTTGGCTGGCTTCCTCCTTACTCTTTACAAAGAACGTCCCGATAACGGAGGCAAGCACACCAACCGCCGCCATAACCATCGGGACCGTTACCCCC
>JAQTRP010000013.1 GCA_028711765.1 Candidatus Omnitrophota bacterium
CCGAAGCTATAAGGGTTGCAGTTGCCGAACTCACCAACCGTGGAATAAATGAGAATATAGAATTAATTCTTAAAGAAAAGGCTGGCGAAGAAAACAAAATTGTAGATACCTCAAAGCGGGCAGATGTCATATATAAATTTATTGTATTGTGCATAATTTTCTGTATTGGAAAGTATTTTTCAGTTCATGTGTTGGTTCCGTTTCTAGGAATTTTCTTAGCATGGTTAATTGCTGATAAGACATTTAAACTTTCTTTAAAACCAATGGTGCCAGCCTTTGCTGTACAAGCAGGATACGCTTTCTGGCTTATTCTTGGTTGTTTATTTCTAGGTCGCTTGGACCCTTTTATTGATATTATGGTTTTACTAGGAGGTTTGGTCTGGCTTATACTTAGGCCGGGACTGGGCCCCGTTATCTTTCTTACAATCTATCATATCATTGCTTTTATAGTTAAAGTGCCATTTTTTGTCTCAAGCGTAGTCGGGAGCAGCTTGTATAAGATTATGTTGGTGCATATGCTTTTGAGAGCGAGTGCGGTTGTTCTCATGTTTACAGGGCTAAGAAATATGCAAAATAGGGAAAAATAGGAACAGTCAGTAAATTCTGGGGTCAGGGTGGACTTCCCCCGATTTAATGGACACCCAAAAGTAAATAAAAGGTACCCCTTCTAAAAGTGCGGGGTTCGATATAGTCGACAGTCGGCAGTAGTTAGCTGTCTGAGGCTAAGCCTCTTGATCCCCTAGGAAAAATCGGCCTGCCCGCCAACGGTTTGTGGCGGGGACTCGATGTCCCGATTTTTCCTCACATCCTTAAAAAATAGGCAGCTTGGTTTGTTTCGTAGCGGGGCGTGTGAAGGCCCCGAGACTGCACGGTCGGTCAAGGCGAGGGGCCGGAACCGAGTGAGTTTTGCCTCGCTGGGGCAAAACGAGCGTCCCCGCCAGAAACAAATCAAGCTTCCTGCTTAGCAGGCGTCCCTGAGAAAAATAAACCAAGTCAGCTAATAGCGAGCCGTTAAGTGATAAAAGTGGGGATGGGGGCAATCTTACATGACAACTGACGCCGAACTTCCTTATCTTGTCTTCGCTGACTCAAGCGGAAAAATTTATGACCATCCCTATCTCCGCATGGCGGCATCAAGCGGTGTCCAGTATGTTCTCCCCGAAAAAGACGAAATTATAAAACTCCCCGGAGCGAGCAGGTTTTTCACTCTGCCCGGCAGGCAGCCTGTCGGGTGGAATGAGAAGGAGCAGGGTTTCGAGGTCCTAAGCGAGTTCGAGCTTGACGGCCGCAAGATAAAGCCGCAGGCCGTATCGTGTTTCCTCCCGCCGGCTTACACACGGACACTTTTGCCGGCCTCGCGCATCGAAGAAGAGACGATGCTTCCTCTGTGGAGTTATACGGCGCTTGGATGGAAGGACGGTGAATTTTGCGCGGCCGGTATCCGGGTTGATGAAAGCGATGCGTGGAATCCCCGTCATTTTGACGAGCGGGTAATTGAGCCCGAGGTGAAAAAACGCTTAAAGGAGTCATCGAATAACCGTTTACTTAAACAACTCGGCAGATGCGCGTTGGAGTACCGTTGCTTTACGGCGAGAAATGTTTTCTTGAGGCGCTCGGAAATCGCGCTGCCGGCATCTCCGTATTGTAACGCGAACTGCGTGGGCTGTATTTCGCTTCAGGAGTCCGAATGCTGCCCGTCCTCCCAGGAGCGCATTAATTTTGTGCCTAGCCCCGAGGAAATTACGGAAATCGCCGTTCCGCATCTCGAGCGGGTAAAAAATGCCATCGCAAGCTTCGGCCAGGGTTGCGAGGGCGAGCCGCTCCTTGCGGCCGACGTCATATGCGAGGCCATCCGCGAAATCAGGCGGAGGACGGATAAGGGAACGATCAACATGAACACAAACGGGTCTCTCCCCTCCGTCCTGCCGAAATTAGCGGGGGCCGGGATTCAGTCCGTGCGTGTTAGCTTAAACAGCACGCGCGAGGCTTTTTACAATATTTACTACAGGCAGAGTTCTTATAAATTTAAAGATGTCCTTGAGTTCATCGGTTTGGCGAAAAAACTCGGACTTTTTGTGTCAATAAACCTGCTCGTATTTCCAGGGTTCACGGATAGCGAGGAGGAGTACGACGGGCTCGCCTCGATTATCGGGGATAATAAAATCGATCTCGTTCAGATGCGGAATCTAAATATCGACCCCGATTACTATCTGCGCTCAATCGGTTTTAAGGGGGCGAAACGGATCGGTATTACGCGGATGGTCGCCAACCTTAAAAAACGCTTTCCCAGGCTCCAGTTTGGGTATTTCAATAAGCCGTGCTAAATTCTCCTTGAACTAATCGTTTAATTTGAGATAATACAAAGACATTCGGCAGGATGTTGTATATTTGTCAAACAATAACCTTTGATATAGACATTATCCACCTTCGCCTATAGGGGGTGGACCTACGAAGTAGGCTACGGTGGATTAAATTCGCACCTATCGCTTAGCTTCACTTCGTTCGCTAAGCGATGTGCTCATTTAAAAGGAGGGTTCAGTATGAAGCGGTTCATAGTTTTTGGTTGTATCTTTTTTATGATGCTGACTCTTTGCGTTGCCGGTTGCGCGAAGAATAAGAAAAAGGCAAAGGAAACCGAGACACAGCAGGCCGCTCTCTCCTCAGAGCTTGAGAGGATAGAGGCTGAGTTGGCGTCTACCCGCGAGCTTCTGAAGCAAAGCGAGGGCGAAAGGCTCCGCATGCAGGAAGAAATCGATGCCCTTAAGTCGGGCGGAGTCGCTACAACGGCAGGCGCGGAGATGACAGAAGGCATGTACCGCACCCCAAGCGGTTTTACCATACCGGCAAAGGATCTTCAGGTTGCCTTGAAGAACGCGGGTTATTACACAGGCCCGATTGACGGTGTAGTCGGAAAAGGCACGAAGCAGGCCATTCAGGATTTCCAACGCGACAACGGTTTGGAAGCGGATGGCGTCTGCGGGCGCCAGACTTGGACCAAGCTTTCCCAATATTTGAAAAACGTTAAGTAACCAAGGCCGTAGGTCAGCAAGCGATAATGAAAAAAATTCTCCTCGCGATTCTTGTGTGCGCTCTCGCTGTTTCTTTCGGTTGTGCCTCGTCGAAGAAGAAAACTTCCGCGTTGCAAACCGAAGTAGATTCTCTTAAGGCCCAGCTTGCCGAAGCGGAAGGTAAGTTTGAGGCCATGAGGAAAGAAAAGGACGCCGAGATCGCACGGTTTTTGGAGGAAAAAGGCAGCAAGATCCGCGATCTTGAAGAGGCGCGCGAAGCCTTGGCGAAACAACTCGAGGCGGAGTTAGCGGACGCGAGGGCGAAACTTGAGATTACGGAAAAGGGCCTTGTCATTACCTTCCTGAGCGAAGTCTTTTTCGATTCGGGGAAGGCCGATATCAAACCGGAAAGTTACGCGACTCTCGATAAGGTCGCCGAAGTTCTTAATACCACGCTTAAAGAACGCCCCGTCGCCATCGAGGGCCATACGGATAACGACCCCATAAAATATTCAGGGTGGAAGTCCAACTGGGATCTTTCAAGCGCTCGCTCGCTCGCCGTTTTGCATTATTTCGTCGATAAAGAGGCTGTTGCCCCCGAGAGGCTTTCGTTTGTAGGCTACGGGGAATTTCATCCTGTGGTCCCGAATGATACGCTGGAAAATAAGCGGAAGAACAGACGCGTCGAAATCGTGGTTATTCCCGAAAAGCTTAAGAAGATTCGGGAAGCGTAACTTATGTTCCGCAGGCTTTACGACTGGGTTCTCCACTGGGCAGATACCACTCATGGTGTAGCGGCCCTTTTCGCCTTATCTTTTGCCGAGGCGTCGTTTTTTCCTGTTCCCCCCGATGTCCTACTCAGTGCCCTCGTCCTCGCCGTTCCCAAAAAGTGGGTTCGATTTTGGATTATTTGCACCGCTGCCTCTGTTTTAGGCGGGATAGCGGGTTATCTCATAGGTTTTGGGGTGTGGGAGGCCGTAAGTCCTTTCTTTTTTAAATATGTTTTTCCGCAGTCTGCCTTTGAGGCCGTCCAGAGGGCTTATCAGCATAATGACTTCCTCGCGGTTTTTGCGGCGGGTTTTACCCCGATTCCCTATAAGGTATTTACCATTGCGGGCGGCGTCTGCCGCATTAATTTCGTCCATTTTATGGCGGCCTCGATCTTAAGCCGGGGCGCGCGTTTCTTTATTGTCGCGTTCCTGATAAGTATCTTCGGCGAGAGGATCAAGCTCTTCATTGACAAGTACTTTAATTTGCTTACAATCGTTTTTGTAGTTGTTCTTGTGGGCGGTTTTGTGGTAATTAAATATATTTGGAGGTGATTTATGACGCCCGCCATTCTCACAAAGTCTTTTATCGTAATTTTTATGCTTGTCGTTGCTGCATCTTTTGCCTATGCCGCGGACGAAATCGCCGGTGATAAAGGTGGTATTGTCGAAGGTGTCGGCAAAGTGGCGGCCGGCGGTGTCAAGGGTGCAGTTGAGGCCCCTAATGTTGTAGGCGGAGGTGTTTCCTTTGGCTTTGATTTCTTCGGACAGATTTTTGACAGTATCGGCGAGAAAAGTGAAAAGCCAGTTAAAGGCAAAGAGCCGGAAGCTAAACCCAAAGCCGATCCCATGACATCACAAGCCTATCCCGGCCAACGCCAGTTTTGAGAAGCACACACCGATGATCGCAGATGATTGCGAAACAGTCATTGCGATTCCCGCCATCGACTTACAATTACATTTGAATTTTAAATTTTGGTTTTGCGCTTTGCATTTTAATTTTTTATTTTAATATGCCAAGACCGGCTTATTTAACCCTATTCGAACGCGGTGAGCTTGAGCCGAGAGCGGAAGAGACGATTAAGCTTCTCTCGCCCTGCCGCGTCTGTCCGCGAAATTGCGGCGTCGATCGGTTTAGGGACGAAAAGGGTTTTTGCCGTGCTGGTCGTTATGCCGAGGTTTCGAGCGTAACGCCCCACCTTGGCGAGGAGCCTTCCATAAGCGGTGTCCGCGGTTCCGGCACTATCTTTTTCACGCATTGCAATCTCCGGTGCCTTTACTGTCAGAACCACGATATTTCACAGGAGGGTTTCGGCGAAAAAATGGACGAGGAAACACTTGCTGGGAAAATGCTGCAGCTCGAATCAGAGGGCGTTCACAATATCAATTGGGTATCACCGTCTCATTATGTTCCGCAGATTCTTAAGGCCCTCGCGATTGCATGCGAGAGAGGTTTGAGGCTCCCGATCGTTTATAATAGCGGAGGTTACGACAGCGTCGAGATGCTGCGGCTTTTGGACGGTGTTGTCGATATTTATATGCCGGATATAAAGTACGGCAGCGATAATTCCGCCGCACGGCTTTCGGGCGTCGGCGATTACGTGGAACGCAACCGTGAGGCCTTAAAGGAAATGCACCGGCAGGTCGGCGACCTCGAGCTTGATAATAAGGGAGTTGCCGTGAGAGGCCTTCTCGTGAGGCACTTAGTGTTGCCGAACGGCCTTTCCGGTACTGAAAGCTGTCTCAGGTTTCTCACAGAGGAAGTCTCAAAGGGTATTTACTTGAGCCTTATGGCGCAGTATCATCCTTGTTATAAGGCCCCCGAGCATCCGGAACTAGATCGCGGCCTTACGAGAAAGGAATACGACGAGGCCGTGAGGATCGCCGAGAAATGCGGAGTTCACAGGGGATATTTTCAGGAGCTTTCTTCTTCATCCGTTTTTCTGCCCGATTTTAAAAAGAGAAGACCATTTAAATAAAGCGAAAGTCGTAAAACGCAAAGTGTAAAATTGAAAACTCAAAGTTTTCAGGAAGTTTTGAATTTTAAACTTTGGTTTTGCGTTTTTCGTTTTGCATTCTAAATTTTGGAAAGCGATGCATAACTTACGCAATCTCGACATAGAAGACCTGCGCGCGCTCTGCCGCAAAGAAAAAGAACCGTCTTACAGGGCGGCGCAAATCGCGGATTGGCTCTATAGAAAAGACGCCCGGGATTTCTCCGACCTAAAGAATCTTCCCGCGGGCTTTCTTGATAAGCTCAGGAGTAATTTTTCCGTAAGCTCGCTTGCGCCGGCGAAGGATTTACGCTCTAAGGACGGGAGCAGGAAATTTCTGTTTAAGACAAACGACGGGCATTTTCTTGAGACCGTTTTTATCCCATCCCGCTCCCGCGGCACGGTGTGCCTTTCCACACAGCTTGGCTGCAAGATGAAATGTGTTTTCTGCGCGAGCGGGAAGGGACCCTTTATAAGGAACCTGTCGGTTGCCGAACTTCTCGATCAGCTTTCGCTCGCGAGGCGTAGCGCCGGAAAGCCTGTGACGAACGTGGTTTTTATGGGGATGGGCGAGCCGCTTGACAATGTACACAATCTTTTTAAGGCGATAAGGATCATTCACGCCCCGTGGGGTTACAACCTAGGATCTAGGCGGATAACCGTTTCCACGTTCGGTTTCACGCCGGGGCTTAGGCAGTTTGTGAAGGAGAAAAATATTCCGCCGGTGAGACTGTCGCTGTCTCTCCATAGTCCGGACCCTGTTAAACGCGAGAAGCTTATGCCGGCCGCGCGGCACTTTTCTCTGGATGATATTTTCCCGCTTCTTCGAAAGTATCACGAGCTGGGGAAAAGGGAAATCACCCTCGAATATTTAACCATAGCCGGTGTTAATGACAGCGATAGCGATGCCGAAGGAGTAGCCCGTATCGCTAGATTCCTCAAGGCGAAAGTGAACCTTATCCCTTTTAACGCGGTCGAGAAGTGCAAGTACCACCCTCCATCGGTAGACGAGATGGAGAAATTCAGCAGGGGTTTGGAAACTCGCGGCGTACGTACGACGATAAGAAGAAGTGCGGGTTCCGATATCCACGCCGCCTGCGGACAATTGAGATTAAAAGGGTAGCTTGAGGTTACCCTTTGGTAATAATAAAATTAGAATTATGAAAGATACGAAAACAAAAAAACGGGATACGTGGGCGTCGCGAATAGGTATTATTATGGCGGTAGCAGGTTCTGCCATAGGGTTGGGGAATTTTCTGCGTTTTCCGGCCAAGGCAGCCTCGAATGGCGGAGGTGCGTTCTTAATTCCGTATTTTATTTCGCTGGTTCTTTTGGGTATACCTTTGATGTGGATTGAATGGACCCTCGGCCGCTACGGCGGAGGTTTTGAGCATGGAACGGCCCCTGGCATATTCCACAGCGTGTGGCGGAAGAACCGCTTTATTAAATATTTCGGAGTAATCGGGATATTTGGTCCCATCGTTATTTTTACTTTTTACACGTATATAGAGTCATGGACGCTCGCTTACAGTTTCTTCGCCCTATCCGGCAAGTATGCCGGTTTAGCCGACAAGACAGCTATGCACAGTTTTCTCAGGGGGTTTCAGGGCCTTGAGAACAATCAGTATTTTAGCGGACTCGGCACGGCGTATTTCTTCTTTTTGATCACGTTCGCGTTGAATATAGGGGTTATCTATCACGGTATAAGGGGCGGCATAGAGCGGTTGTGCAAGATTGCGATGCCGCTCTTATTTATCTTCGCCCTAATTTTATTTGTGAGGGTTATAACACTCGGCGCACCCGATCCTACGAAGCCCGCCTGGAATATATCCAATGGATTCGGATTTTTGTGGAACCCCGACTTCAGCGCCCTCAAATCGGCCAAGGTCTGGCTTGAAGCCGCGGGGCAGATATTTTTTACGCTGAGCGTCGGTATCGGAGTCATCCTTACTTACGCGAGTTATTTGTCGAAAGGCGATGATGTGGTTCTCTCCGGTCTTACGGCGGCGAGCATAAATGAAGTTACGGAAGTGATCCTCGGCGGCAGCATTATTATTCCGGCCGCCTTTATCTTTTTCGGGCCCGCGGATATTAAGTCAATTGCGACTGCCGGCGTTTTCGATCTGGGTTTCGTAACGATGCCGCTTGTCTTAAATAAATTACCGTTTGCCCAGATATTTGGTTTCTGCTGGTTTTTCCTTCTATTTCTTGCGGGCATAACCTCTTCTGTGTCTCTGGCCCAGCCGGCAATAGCTTTTCTCGAGGATGAATTTGATGTCGACAGAAAGCACGCGGTGTGGATATTCGGCGTCGTGTCTTTCATCCTGTGCCAGGCCCCCGTATTTTTCCTTAAAAACGGCGTGGTTGACGAGCTTGATTTCTGGGGTGGCACTTTCTTCCTCGTTGTATTTGCAACCGTTGAGACGATACTCTTTGCCTGGGTTTTCGGGATGGAAAATGCTTGGGATGAAATTCACAAGGGCGCCGATATGATGGTGCCGAAAATATATAAGTTTATTATTAAATACGTTACTCCGCTCTTTTTGTTCTTCATTTTAGGTATGTGGTTTTGGCAGGAGTGGTTGCCGATAATACTGATGAAAAAAGTCTCGCCGGCGGATCGCATTTACGTCTTAGCCACGAGGGTCGGTCTTATATTGATGTTTATAGTTTTGGCGGTCATGGTCAAGATTGCGTGGCGCCGCAGGCGCTTGAGAGGGGGTAAAGCGGTATGACGGCGGGCGGTTGGATTTTTCTTACTGTTTCTTGGCTGGCTATTCTGGCGCTTGCGGTTTTCTGTTTCAAAAAGGTATTTTCCAAAAAGGTGCTGAAGTAGTGAAGGAAAATCTCCGGAAGGTACGTTTTTCGTATGTAGTTGCGGGCGTCGGGTTAATACTATTTGGCCTGGCTTTAGGCGGCCCTTTGCCATTTTTCTGGGGTTTACTAAGTTTTTTGGGGTTCTTTGTGGCGGGGGTATTTCTCATTTTGAGGGGCATTGGGAAGGTTTAATTTACGTTGACTTCGGTTTATTTTTATTTATAATGCACCGTACGCAATATTAAACGTATCTTTTAACGTTTTAACGCCACTAACAAAGGAGGATAGCAATGGGAGATTTACTCATTGTGGCAAGCAAAGTGAAGGAATTCATCAAGGCGAAGGGTTGCCATACCGCTTCCGATTCTCTTGATGCCCTCAGCAAAAAGGTCGAATCTCTTCTCGGCGAAGCGGCAAAACGCTGCAAAGAGAATCGCCGCTCCACAGTAAAACCGGCGGATCTTTAATCCTTTTTTCCGCAATTTTCTTAGGGACAGGCTCAAGCCTGTCCCTAAGTGTTTTTAGACACGTTTTGCGGCAACTATCCGCTCTGTTAACGTACTTTTAGTTTAGGAAAATGGCCCAACTGCCGTTAATTTTGGTAGTTGGGTCTTTGTCTTAGAGCGTCTAACAAAGAGGTGTTGAATGGACACGAAAAAAGTAGTTAAATATCTGGTAATTACGTTAGCTGCGCTGGCTGTTCTTAGCTTAGTTGTTACATGGTTCTTTTTGTGATAGCCACATTACCAAGAGGAGAGACGACATGAAAAGATTTGCGGGTTGTTTAGCGGTCATTGTTTTTTTCTCGTTTGCCGCCGTATCTTTTAGTCAGGTTGCCCCAAGCGCAGAAAGCGCCGATACGGGCGATCTCGGACTGACGGCCGGCGATATAGAAAGGAAGATTAATTCGTTATTTGCCAGGATTGACGGCGGGCTTTCCCGGGCCGCGGGGGAGCTTTCGCAAAAGGGGATAGAGGATCCCGAGACAAGAACGATTCTCGGTGATCTCTACAAGAAGGTGCCTTACGTGATAAATTGCGCGGCGCTTGACGCTAGCGGAAAAATATCCGCCGTCGAACCAAAAGATTATGCGAGCGTGGAAGGCAGCGATGTAAGCGAACAGGAACATGTTATAAAGCTGCACGAGACTAAAGAACCGGTTTTTAGCGATACATTTCTTACCATCGAGGGTTTTAACGCCGTTAATTTTGGGTATCCCGTATTTTCCACGGGGAAAGAGCTGGCCGGTTCCGTTAGCGCCCTGATAAGGTCGGAGGCCATGCTCGCGGGCACGATCGCTCCTATCGCCAATAAGAACGGTGTTGAGGTGTGGGTAATGCAGACGGATGGGTTGGTTCTGTATGATCAGGACAGGGAAGAAATAGGCAAAAATGTTTTTACCGATCCCCTGTATAAACCCTTTACCGATTTTCTTTCCATTGCGGAGAGGATTTCTAAAGAGAAAACCGGCTCCGGGTCTTACGAAGGTTTGGCCGCGGGGCTCGAAAGAAAAACAACTAAGGACGCCTCCTGGGTAACCGTCGGGCTCTACGACAACGAATGGCGCGTCGTGGTCGTGAAAGAACAGTCGTAAGTCGTCAGTAGTCAGTTATCAGTAATACAGTGACATGCATATTGGATGCGGATAGCAAGAAAAGGATAAGGAAATATGGCAAGAAAAAGCGGTCTGCTTCTCCATATTACTTCACTTCCTTCGCCTTACGGAATAGGCGATCTGGGCCCTTCTGCCTATGAGTTCGCGGATTTTTTGGCGGCCGCAGGCCAGGGTTTCTGGCAGATTGTGCCGCTTAATCCTACGACTCAGGCCTTAGGCAATAATCCCTACAGCAGCCCGTCCGCCTTCGCCGGTAATACGCTCCTTATCAGTCCCGATATCCTCGTTAAGGAAAATTTGCTTTCCGATGATGGTTTAAAATCCAGGCCCTCGTTTCCCGTGGATTACTGTGATTACGCGAAGGTTATTTCTTTTAAAGAGGGGCTTTTCGGCAA
Organism: Candidatus Omnitrophota bacterium; assembly: GCA_028711765.1. Lineage (GTDB taxonomy): Bacteria > Omnitrophota > Omnitrophia > Omnitrophales > JAQTRP01 > JAQTRP01. The sequence goes on from JAQTRP010000013.1 coordinate 10,597, forward strand.
GGTGTTTGAGTGTTTTAAGAAGGATCGCGCGCGCCACAGTAAAGGGTATGACAAATTTTGCTCGGAAAACTCAGCCTGGCTTGAGGATTATGCCTTATACGTAGTCATTAAAGGCTTCTGCGAGGGCAGGGCATGGAATGAGTGGCCGGCCAAACTCAGGAATCGGGAGCCGAAGGCCCTCGATATTTTTAAATCACAGCACGGCGAGGAATTGGAAAAAGTAAAATTCCTGCAGTACATTTTCTTTAAACAGTGGTTCGCGTTCAAGGGATATTGCAATGACAAGGGGATTCAGATTATCGGGGATATTCCCATTTATGTGAGCTATGACAGCGTTGATGTTTGGGTGAACTACGAGATTTTCAAATTGGATGAGGAAAGGCGGCCGACTTTTGTCTCTGGTGTCCCGCCCGATTATTTCAGCGCCACCGGGCAGCTCTGGGGCAATCCGGTTTACCGGTGGGATGTGCTGAAGGAAAAGGGGTATAAGTGGTGGATTGACAGGATGGCGCAAAACTTCAGCCTCGTCGATATCCTCAGGGTGGACCACTTCCGCGGTTTCGTGGCGTTTTGGGAAGTACCGGTAAAGGAGAAAACGGCCATAAACGGCCGGTGGATTAAGGCGCCGGTAATTGATTTTTTTGATACCCTTCTTGAAACTTTTCCCGGTCTTCCTATCATCGCCGAAGATTTGGGTATAATTACCGAGGACGTGAGAGAGGTTATGCAACGCTTCGGTTTTCCGGGAATGAAGGTTCTCCTTTTCGCCTTCGGAGAAGACAATCCGGAGCATCCTTATCTACCTCATAATTTTGTGAGGAATTGCGTCGTTTATACGGGTACCCACGATAATAATACGGTTGTGGGGTGGTTTGACGGCGAGGCAAAGGCCGAAGAGAAGAAAAGGCTATTCCGCTATCTTGGCCGCGAGGTCTCGCGCAACGAAGTGAGCTGGGAGCTTATCCGGGCGGCTATGATGTCGATTTCAAACGCCACCGTTTTTCCCGTTCAGGATGTTTTGGGTCTGGGGAAGGAGGCGAGGATGAATACCCCTTCGACTTGCGAGGGCAATTATAGATGGAGACTCCTTCCGGGCAAGCTCACGCCTGATCTCGCGAAGAAACTCTTGGAAATGACCACCGCTTATGGAAGAGCCGCTAAAGCAGCTGTAAGCTATAAGCTTTAAGCTATAAGTTGTAAGGGAAAGCAAAATCCAGATAAATCAAAGGTCTTCGCGGAACCAATTTTAATCTTTATATACGAATCGTTTTACTTACAGCTTACAGCTTATAGCTTATAACTTAGAAAGTGACCCCGGTCCTGAATCCCAAAACGTAGGCGTCCTTAGTCTTTCCCGTTCCTTTTGGATGGCCAATATATTGCATGTCGGGCTGTATATAAAGCCACGGGGTAACTTGGACTCTATATGACCATTCCAACATCATCTCAAATCTCTGGGGAGTTACGTTAGTACCGTTGACGTCGCGGTCATCGCGCTCGGAATTCGCGAGTGCCGTACTGAATTTACCGTAGGCAAAGCCGAATATAGCGACGTCATCGTCCCGCCGCGGAATCAATCCTTTGTAGATAAGGCCGCCGTCTATAAAAAACGGGAATTTGTTCGTTTTGTCGGGCCCGAATGTTGCTGCTGCGAATGGTGTCAAGCCTTGGGTGCTGCCGGGTCCGCCTTCACGGTAAAGCATCTGCTCGGTATGGAAGTAAAAGCCGTAGTTTCCGTGTTGTCGTTGTTTAGGACGTCCTGTTACTATATATGAATTACCGTCTATATCACGATAAAATTCATCGGTCCTATCGGTCTGGAAATATATACCCCCCTTATAAACTCCCGGCATGCCCTTGGCATCTTTTTCCTGATTGGGCGTGAAACCTATCTCATGCGCCGAGAAGAATCCTCGGTTGAGTTTCAGATTGAAGTCGCATCCGTGCGCCGAATTGCGGCCGACACGGGAATCTCCGTTATAAAGGCCCGACATAATGTATGTCGCTTTCGTGAGTTTAATTTTAAGCCGCATCCCCCATGTCGCCGTCGGATATGTAGTGTAGGATTTCATATTAATCGGGGCACTAATGGGGTTGCCGTCGATGGCGTTATTCACGTAGTACCAGTATATGGGCGCGGCGGTAAAATCATCGCCAACCCCTATGCGGCCTATGCGGAAGTTAATCCAATTATCAAAAAGGCTCTGGTCGAGATATAACGAGTAAAGCTTTATTACTTGGGAGCCGTAGATACTGCTTGCCACAAAGAGATTGTCTATGTATCTGGCAGAAAGGTTCTGTCCGCTGCGCCACACGGCCGAGGTGTGGAATTGCGTGCCTTTTAATTTCGCCATTTTCTCGAGATCAAAATTTAAGTCGAGTCCCCAAGAATGGTTGTAACAGATACCGTTGTCTTTTCCACCCGCCGGATTTCCGAGCACGTCGAATACGTAACTTGACGACATGAGTATACCGGCGTCCGCAAGTTTATTGCGCCAGCCCCACCAATTGCCGGTTGCGCAATTTTTGCTAAATCCGCATTCTGCTTCTTCGAACGAAGGAGAGGCGTCCTGCGGGTTGTAATCATCAAGAGGGGAAATCTCAAGCATGGTTCCATTAGTGCAAGTTACGTCCGGTGTTTGTGATGATGGTTCAGATTTTGTTGTTTCTGAGTAAGCCGTGGTTGTAAAGGAACATAGAACAAAGGCAAGTGTAGCCAGATATATAAATTTGGTTTTCGGGTTGTTTATATTCATTGTTATCTCTATTTCTATGTCTATTTTCTACTCTAACTATCGGCATTTACAGAAGTTGTCTTAATGGATTTTTAGGCCGGACCATTCAAAAAATACGTAATAAATGTAGTATTTCGGTCGAAACACTAAGAGGGCAGGTTTTGCACAGAAGGGCGTTTTTTGTGAAGTTTTGCAAAGTTATCAAAGGGGGGATTAAGGATGGAAAAACCTCGTTTAAGTATCTGGCAGATCTGCAATATGAGCATAGGTTTTATGGGCATTCAGTTCGGCTGGGGCCTGCAAATGGCGAATATGAGCGCTATTTACGAATATCTCGGTGCCCAGCCGGATAAGATTCCGATTCTGTGGCTCGCGGCGCCTCTCACGGGTTTATTGGTCCAGCCGTTTATCGGCCGTATGAGCGATTACACCTGGTGCTGGCTGGGGCGGCGGCGCCCTTACTTTCTAATCGGCGCCATTCTTTCGACATGCGCACTATTCATTATGCCTTATTCCGGCGCTTTGTGGATGGCGGCGGGCCTTCTTTGGATTTTGGACGCGTCCGTTAATATCAGCATGGAACCTTTCAGGGCGTTTGTGGCCGATCTTCTCCCCGAGGAGCAGAGGACTTTTGGTTTTACGATGCAGGCGGTGTTTATCGGTATCGGCGCGGTCAGCGCGTCCGCCCTGCCGTGGATTATGGAGAATGTATTCGGCACAAGCGGCACCGTAACTACACCCCATCCCCACTCGGCGATCGTGCCCGTCCACGGCGCGGTTCACCACATACTTGCGAAGCTTCCTTTTTTGCAGAACGCCGTTCCCGAGACGGTCAAAATCTCTTTTATTATTGGCGCTGTTGTTTTTCTCGGCGCTGTGTTATGGACTATTCTCACGACCAAGGAATATCCCCCTGAGGATATGGAAGCCTTCAGGAAGATGAAAGAAAAATCGGGCGGCCTCGGCACGGCGGCAAAAGAAATTTTCGCGGACCTCATAGCGATGCCCAAGACGATGAGAGAGCTCGCATGGGTTCAGATATTCACATGGATGGGATTTTTCTGCATGTTTATTTATTTCCCGGTTACCGTGGCCAATAATATTTTTGGAGGCGAAGGGAATTCAAAGGCTTATCTCGAGGGGATTGAGTGGGCAGGAATATGTTTCGCCACCTACAATGCTGTCTGCCTTGTCTTTTCTTTGTTCTTGGCGAAAATTGCCGATAAGCTTACGCGTAAATTCACCCACATGCTCTGTCTTCTCTCGGGTGGTGCGGGCCTCTTGGGAACTCTGGTGGTTCACGATAAGAACATGCTTCTTTTGCTCATGGTCGGCGTGGGTTTCGCCTGGGCGAGCACCCTCGCGATGCCTTACGCGATACTTTCCACCGCGATACCAAAGTCAAAAATGGGTGTTTATATGGGGATCTTCAATTTTTTCATTACCATTCCAGAAATTTTAGTCTCGCTCGGCTTTGGCTGGATTATGCTTCATGTCCTGAATAATAACCGCCTTGCCGGTGTCGTTACCGGAGGCGTGTGCATGGCAATTGCGGCGCTTCTGATGTTAAGAGTCAGAGATGTTGGGTACGAAAAACGCCGCGGCCATCCAGAATCTTGGATATCGCCCTCGGGCCAGCGCGCCACGTAGGATTCGTTGTTAGGTATTGCGCTGTGTAGGATTCGCCATTCTGGAACTTATCACATTTTGTGATATGTCTGTAATCTTTCAATTTAGCGAAAAACGCAAAATGCAAAGTTTAAAATCACAGCCTAAAATTCAAAGTTACCTTTTGCCTTTTAGGGTTAGTATGCTTGCAGCAAGAATATTTGCAATTTCTGTTACCTCTCTAAGCAGGAATTCAACCGTATTATTGTCTGCTTTATGAGAGTCTTTTAATAATCCTAGCCAATATTTAGTTTCGTTGGCTGATTTTAGAGAATGGTTTAAGAAGTTTGTGAAATCTCGTCTTGATGAACTCGCTTGAGCTTCGATTATATTAGCTCCTATGGAAGTCGCCGATCTTAAAAGTTGTTTTGCAATAGTTTGTATAGTCATGTCTTTTGATAGATTATCTATAAAAGCTATCATACTTAATGAATATCTATAGCTTCTTGTTTTTAGATCAATTTTGGGTTTTGAGCTTTGGTTTTGCATTTTTCGCTTTGCATTTTAATCGTAGTTTATGTTTCTCTTTTCAAGCTCGCGGCTCAGGTAGCCGCCGGTCAGGGCGTCTATGTGGGCGGTAAGTTCCTCCAGGCGGAGCGATAGCTCGAGGCATTCCCTGATGTCCTCCGGCCGTCCAAGGATAAGCTGGATGAGCACCCGCCGGCGCTCAAAATAAAGCCGCGTTACCTCGCTTAAGATTTCATCTCTCAGCTCCACCATCAGTTTTTCGCGGCTGTCAATCGATGTCTGGCTTGAGCTCCAGATGAGGTCGGCCAAATCCCATTGGAGGCCCACGTTGTTGTACCGCGTGATATCATCCGGGCCGGAGAAATAGAAGTCTCTGTCTGCCGTTCCTCCGCGGTCTATATCGATGTTAGTGCCGATTGTGCGGTTCCGGGCTATCGACAGGGAAGGGACGAGCGCGCGAAGCCTGGAGCCGATATGCCACCATGTGATTTTGCCGTTATCGACGTCGGCATACCGCACGGCGGCGCGTTGGACTTCTATGACGGTAGGCTCTTTCGATATTATGGCGCGCAGAGCTTTTAAGTCATCAGGGGAAAACATTATTTCCGTCGCGTTCAACGGCAATTGAGGGCCTTCTATATTCATTCGGTAAAGCCCGTCCGCCGTCGCCGCAATCAGAGTTTCTTCCCCGCCCTCGATGAGAGACAACGACCGCACATCGTTTATGGAAAGCCCCCGGTACAGCTCTTCCCAGCGCTCGCTTTCATATTTAAAAACGTAGGCGCCCTTTTTCGTCGCGACGAAAATATTTTGCCCGCGGGTTGAAATTACAATATCTTCAATAGAGCCGCTCCGCAGGCCCGCCAAAGGTAATTTTCTCCACTCAAGCGGTGAACCCGTTCCTTCGAATAAGCCGTCGGTTGTCGCGATATAAATTCTGGGTTGCGGTCCGGCGAGAAGGGCGAGCTTTTTTATTTCCACCTTACGGCCGGATTCTTCGGCGGCAGAATTATCATCACCCGGTTTTTCATCGTCTATTTCGGCCTCAGCTTGCGGGGAGCCTGATATAACAAAGCACAACTCGAAACTCTGCCCTTCGTTATTGGAGACGTAAAGCCTGTTTGCCGTAGCGGCTAATATCGGATTAGCCGTTTCGGCCGGGGATATTATGGAAACGATCTCGTTCCGGCCCAATTCTCCTTTTTCTTTTGTCCATGTCTGGCCGCTATCATAGCTTCGGAATAGACCCGCGCCGGTGCCGGCAAGCATAATTTTTCCATCCGCCGGGCTTACGAAAACGACGTTAACTCTATTTTCTTTTTCGCCGATGCCCTCAAACAGGTTACGCCATTTGGCGCCTAAATCGCGGCTTTCGAATAGGCCGTTTGAGGTCGCGGCATACAGGGTTTTCTGCGGCGAGCTTTCTATGAGTATGAAATTTATGGTTTTTTCCCCGCAAGGCAGCGCCAGGATTCTCTCCCAGTCTTGCCCGCCGTTAGTCGTACAGTAGAGGTTTGAAAGGCTTGCCGCGCACATAGTGCCGGGCGCGGTAGGCGAGGTTTCGATTACTGTAAGGCCCTTCTCCGCGAGGGGTGACGGCAGCTTCTCCCACCCTGAGTGTCCTACGACCGTTCTTTCGAGGGGCTGGATTTTGAGGGTGTTCGCGAATAGGGAAGCTGCCTGCGATTGGGCCAGAATGGGGGTGACACACAATATGTGGATAACCACCCCGAATAAAACGGCTCTTTTCCACAACATATCCACAATCTCCTTTTTATGGGTTAAAGCAGGGGTGGGTTAGTTTTAATGCATAGTTTTTATACATTAAAATCATATTTGTGTCAATGATTTTTTGTTTAGAATTTTGCCTTGCAGCCGTTACAATAAAGGCAGTCACTCGTCACCCGTCGCCCGTGCCTCGTAAAACCTGCAAGGCTTTCTTTTATCTATTTTTTGCGAGTCACGGGACACGAGTCACGAGGCACTGAGAACAAGGAGGGACACTTGGGATTTACCTGCGGTATAGTGGGGCTTCCGAACGTGGGAAAGTCCACCGTTTTTAACGCGCTCGCCCAGGCTCACGCGGCGGTCGCCAATTATCCTTTTTGCACAAAGGAGCCGAACCGCGGCGTCGTGGCGGTGCCGGATGAGCGGCTCGATAAGCTTCACGGCCTATTTCCGGATAAGAAAAAAGTGCCGACCACGATAGAGTTTTTGGATATCGCGGGTCTTGTCAAGGGCGCGTCCAACGGCGAGGGGCTGGGCAATCAGTTTCTCGCGGAGATACGGGAGGTGGACGCCATACTTCACATCGTGCGGCTTTTCGAAAGCGAAAACGTTTCCCATATCTATTCGACGGTTGATCCGATCCGCGATATCGAAATCATAAAAACGGAACTCTTCGTCAAGGACCTCGAGACTGTGACCAAGAGGATGGAAAAAGAGGGAAAAATAGCGCGCGCTGGCGATAAGAAGGCGCAGGCGGCGATGGATGCGCTCGCGAAGGCGAGAGGCAATCTGGAAAAGGGTATTTCTTTGCGGCAGGTTTCCTGGGGCGAAGAGGAGAAGGCGGTCATAGACGGCCTTTTTCTCCTCACGTCGAAGCCGGTGCTTTATCTTTTAAACGTTTCCGATAAGGACCTTCCCGACGGAAGAGAGGCTGGGAAGAAAATCCGTGCCATTGCCGAGAAAGAAGGCGCCGGTCTTGTCATCCTTGCGGCCGAAATGGAGGCCGAGCTGGCGGAACTGAGCGAAGAAGAAAAGAAAGAGTACGTAAAGGAGTTTCATTTCGAGGAGTCCGGCCTCAGGCGTTTAATTAATTCCGGTTACGCGCTGCTTGATCTTATCAGTTTTTTCACGACGGACGGCCCCGAAGTCAGGGCGTGGACCATTAAGCGTACTTCCCGCGCCCCGCAGGCGGCCGGAAAGATTCACACGGATTTCGAGAGGGGTTTTATCCGCGCGGAAGTCGTCAAATTCAGCGATCTTGCCAAATATGGTTCAATCCACGCCGCCCGCGAAAAGGGTTGCTTCCGTACGGAAGGGAAAGACTACGTCGTCCAGGACGGCGACGTCGTGCACTTTAAATTTGCGATTTAATCCAAATTTAAAGCTGAAATCGCAAAGCGCAAAATCACAACCCAAAATTTAAAGTTTTGAACTGTGACTTTGCATTTTTCGCTTTAAATTTCTATCTGTGGGTTGTCACACCGATTTTCTTGCAATACCCCGCCACCGGACAACGCGAGCAAAACGGCGAGACAGGCTTACAGATTGTCTGGCCGAAGGCGACCAAAAGGTCGTTGTAAATGATCCAGTAGCGGCGCGGCAGTTTCCTCCTTAGAGTCATTTCTGTTTCGTGCGGCGTTTTTGTGCGGACATATCCCCAGCGGTTTGAGATGCGGTGGACGTGTGTGTCTACGCAGATGCCGTCCAAGCCGAAGCCGCGCGTCATGACAAGATTGGCGACCTTCCGCCCGACTCCTGGCAGCGTCATTAGTTCTTCAAGAGTATGTGGCACGCGCCCGGCGTATTTTTTAAGGATGATTTTCGAGATTGTCTTTACATTCTTAGCTTTAGTCTTATAGAACCCCACGGGATAAATGGCGCGTTCGATTTTTGAGCGGGAAAGCCGCAAGAGAGCCCCGGGTGTTTTGGCGATGGCGAAAAGCCGTGCTGACGCCGCTTCCGTCGTTTCGTCTTTTGTGCGTGTGCTCAGCACGGTTGAGATGAGTATGCGGAAGGGATCGGTCCGGCGGTGGTGCATCGCCGTGATTATAGGCACCCGCCACCGCTTCGCCTCTTTTTTTAACCGTCCTATTATGAGGTTAATATGCGTGTTCATAGGTACTTATGATAACGGAAAATAGGAAATAGGCCATAAATTTTTTATTACACGGATTAAGAATTAAGTATATAATACACGGCACGGAGATTAAGGTATATGTTTAAAACTATAATTGAGGATTTTAGGGCAGTTATCGACAGGGACCCGGCGGCAAGGGAGCCGCTCGGCGTTCTTGAAGTTTTGCTTACCTACGCCGGTTTCCACGCCATTGTGGCGCATAGGATAAATCATGTCTTGCACAGGTGGCACATACCGTTTTTCCCGCGATGGTTCTCGCAGATTGTAAGATTTCTGACGGGAGTGGAGATTCATCCCGCCGCCAAGATCGCACCGGGATTTTTTATCGACCATGGTATGGGAGTCGTGATCGGCGAGACCACCGAGATCGGCAGGAACGTCACCCTGTATCAGGGCGTAACGCTCGGCGGAACAGGCAAAGAGCGCGGCAAGCGCCATCCGACACTGGGCGAGAATGTTGTTGTCGGCGCGGGCGCTAAAGTTTTGGGCAATATCAGCATAGGTAATAATGTCCGCATAGGTGCGGGTTCCGTGGTGGTAAAATCCGTGCCGGATGACTGCACGGTTGTCGGAGTCCCCGCCGAGATTGTGCGGCGCGGTGGCAAGCGTATCGAGACGTCGGACTTGGAACACGGCGACCTGCCCGATCCGGTAATGGAACTGCGCGACCGCGTTGCGAAACTGGAGTCGGAAATCGGCCGGTTGGGAGAATATATCAAGCGGCACAATAAGGAGTAGTTAAATGGACAATACAATTGAAGCTAAGGTCAAAGAAGTTCTCGAGCGCGATATCCGTCCCGCGCTGCAGGCGGACGGCGGAAATATTGAGTTTGTAAGCATCGAGGCCGACGGAACAGTTAAGGTGCGCCTCCAGGGCGCTTGTTCGTGCTGTCCCGGAGCAAAACACACGCTCGCGATGGGCGTCGAGAGGCTCCTCAGGGAGAAGGTTCCGAGCGTCAAAAAGGTCGTTTCGGTTTGAAATTTAGGTACCTGGAAGTGGTTTCATAAGTCAAGGTTGCCTTTACGTACCTGGTACCGGATTAATTGGACCGGTACCAGGTACGTAAAGGCGTAAAGGTGCGCTCACAGGTACTTATGGAACCAGTTCCTGGTACCGGTTTCACTAATTCGGTACTAGGAACCTAAATATTTAGCCCATCCCTTAATTGAACTTTTTACTTCGAAGAACATCACAATGAAGCTCAGAGTATATTCAGACGGCGGCGCGCGCGGTAATCCGGGACCAGCGGCGATAGGCGTTCTCGTTTGCGACGAGAAAGACGAAGAACTCCAGGAGTATCAGGACACGATAGGCGAGGCCACCAATAACGTCGCTGAGTATTGCGCGTTGATTGCCGCGCTTGAGCTTGCCCTCTCGCTTGGCGCCAAGGAGGTCGAGGCGTTTTTAGACAGCGAGCTTGTCGTTCATCAGGCGCGCGGGGAATATAAGATTAATTCCGAGCCCCTGCGTAAACTCTGCCGCGAGGTCAAGGCGGCGGAGAAGAAGTTTAAAAAGGTGACTTACGGTTATTTGCCGCGTACGCACGAAAAAATGAGGTTAGTTGATAAAATGGTTAATCGGGCGCTGAATGAGGCGGAAGTGGGGGGTTGACAATGTCCATCGTACTTTCGATTATCGGGATTTTCGCGGCCGGTTTTTTAGGAGGGATGTTTGGCGTCGGCGGCGGGACTGTTATTGTTCCGGTATGCCTCTATTTTTTTAAGATGAATGTTCACAAGGCGATCGGGACTTCTTTCGCTCTAATTATTCCCGTCGCGTTTATGGGAAGCTTTCTCAATTACCGCGCCGGCAACGTGGATCTTAAATTAGTGTTGTGGATGGCAGTTGTCGTGGCGCTTGGCACCATGATCGGCACGAAAATCTCGCTGGGCATTAACGAAGTTGTGCTCCGGCGGCTGTTCGCCGTTTTTCTTTTTATAATCGCGACTAAAATGTTTATAGGATAAGCGATATGGATAAAACGACCGTGAAGAAGGTACCCCCGCTTCGCCTCGATCTCGAGTTTAAAGAAATAGAAAAGGAGCTGTTGCCGGAGATCGAAAAAGTTCTGCGCGCCGGGCATTATATCCTCGGGCCTAACGTCGAGGCGTTTGAGCGAGAGTTTGCAGCCTGGAACGGCTCGCGTTTCGCCGCGGGCGTCGCCTCCGGAACAGACGCGCTTCTCTTAGCGCTTAAAGCGCTCGGTATAGGCGCGGGCGATGAGGTAATCACGCCCTCGTGGAGTTTCTTCGCGACGTCCGGTTCGATCGCGTGGGCGGGCGCTAAGCCGGTTTTCGTCGATATAGACCCGAAGACTTACAATATCGACCCGAAACTTATCGCCAAAAAGATCACAAAAAAGACGCAGGCCATTCTTCCGGTCCATCTCTACGGCCATCCGGCGGCGATGGCGGAAATTATGGCGCTCGCCAAAGAACACCGCCTCAAGGTTGTTGAAGATTGCGCGCAGGCGCACGGCAGCGCAATAGGCGGCAAAAAAGTCGGCACCTTCGGCGATCTCGGCTGTTTCAGCTGTTATCCCACAAAGAATCTCGGCGCCTGCGGTGACGCGGGTATCGTGACGACAAATGACGATTCGCTTTACCGCGAGGTGAAGGGGCTCCATGTCCACGGAGAGTGGGTGAGGTATTTTTCGGACAAATTAGGAATCAATTCCCGCCTGGATGAAATTCAGGCCGCCATACTGAGAATCAAGCTAAGACATTTAGACGGCTGGCTAGACGAGCGTATTGCCGCGGCAGGGCGCTATACCGAACTTTTTTCGAAAGCTAAAATAGGCGGCGTTATTCCGCCGTACGTTGAAAAGACCTGCCGTTCGACCTTCCACCAGTATATCCTGCGCGTTCCGAAGCGCGACGAGCTTCTTAATTTCCTTAAGGAAAAGGGAATTTCGGCAGGCGTATATTATCCCCGCCCGATACATCTCCAGAAGGCCATGAGTTTTTTGGGTTATAAAGAGAACGATCTCCCCGAAACCGAGCGCGCTTCGAGAGAAACAATTTCCCTTCCGCTATTCCACGGTATTACAAACGAGGAACAAGAGTATATCGTCCGATCGGTCGCGGAATTTTACGCGAGATAAGAAATATTATGAGTTCATACAGGCTTAGCTGGCCGATTTGTTTGCTCGCGGTCTTTCTCATGGTGTCGTCCGCCGAGGCAAAAATCGAGCTTATCGGTAAAGAGGGAAAATTAATTAAAGCAAACGGCCTCGACTGGCGGGTCGATATAGACGGTTCGGCCAAGTTCTCGTACAACCAGTTAGGCCGCGTAGTTACCCTAGACAGCGGCGACAGCCACGATTTCCAGAATTATATGGGCTATATTTATAAGACAGGTCTGGGTGTCAAATATGGCGACGATTACGAAGGCTATATCCAGTTCAGGAGCCTTGGTGCGTCAAACTATAACGGCATACTCATTTCCGACGGCAAGGTCGGTACGGCTTTTGGCACGGTGGGCAGTAATGTAGGAATGCAGCTCTTGCCTGCGCTCCGCGAGTGGTGGGTTACGGCACCCGTTCCGAATCCGTTTTCGTACCCCGTTCGCGTTAAGGGTGGTCTTTTTAAGTACAGCGTCGGCAATGAGCTTGCCTTGTGCGGCGATTATGAGGAATACGGCTGCAAGTTTTATCACGAGGGGGATTACGTCGACTGGAATTTTATCTTCTCCGTGCCGGATCTCGAGAACCGCCTTCGCGTGGGGCCGCGCCGCAGGGAAGACCAGAAAGCGGGTTTCAAATATAACAGCGAGGCTTATTTTTGGGCGGGAGATACAACCGTCAAACTGAAACCGTTCTCTTTTCAGCCCTATCTGGGTTTTCTTCTCGATATGACAAAGTCGGATCGCAGAAGGAATGTTTTTATAACGCCGGTGGACCGCGATCTCCTCGGTACTTTCGGCGGAGACATCAATCTTGATTTGGGGGATCTTAATCTAGGTTTTGAGGCGGCTTTTAATTTCGGAGAAGCAAAATCGAAAGATTCGACCCTGCCGGATATAGAGCACAAAGGGTTTTTCATCTACGCCGACGGGGCCTATAATTTTAAGAATTTTATTACTCCGAGAGGCAGGGTTGTTTATATGCCGGGAGAACGGTATACCGGAGAGGATGTTATAAACGGCCAGATCGACCGCTCAAGCAGCCACGATTTTTCCGTATTTTCACCGACCAATGGTAATTTGACCGATTCCCATTATCCCTTGTCTTTCGGCCCGCGGCTTTTCTGCGGGCAGTGCGACGCCCTGAATTACGGCGTTTTGCATCCGAACACCTTCGACGATCCGTACCTGCTGAATAATATGATTATGCCCAACGTAGGCGTAGATGTGCAACTCACAAAGAAGATTCTTTTCTCTATGGATTATTGGTATATGAGGAGCGACAAGCACGCGATAGGCACGCGTTGGAATGACGGCGAGCAGAATTTCATTCCTTTCGCGCTCCCTACGGATTTGGGGCATGAGCTGGATTGGGAGGGGGAATACGAAGTGAATGACAATATTACGCTCGGCGTCTGTGCCGCTTATTTTATGCCGGGGTACTATTTCAGGCAGATCCGGGACGACGGCGATCCCTTGGGTGTTAATGCGGCGCCTCGCTATGATGGCGATGCCGACAACGCCTGGCAGATTGAGATGACTTTTGAATACAGATTCTAACCCCCGAAACCGATCGAAGGGAATTTGGATATGATACACAGTAAAGGCAAAATATTCGCGATGGTTGGTTTTCTCTCATCAATAATTATTCTTTCGATGTTGTTTTTTACTCCCGTTGCCTCCGCCGCCGAAGGCTACATTGCCTACGAGAGCCAAAAGTACGGCTATACCGTCGAGGTGCCTTCCGACTGGGAGATTATCACCGAAGAAGGCCACGACCTGGCGATCAGGAATAAAGAGATTCAGTCTATTTTTAGTGTTCAGGTAGTGGAGAATACGGATAATCCGTCTTTCAGGAAGTTTTTCGATTCTCTCGTTGAGCTTGAGAGAAAAGACGAAAATCACAAAATGCTCTCTTTTTCCTTCTCTGAAGATTTCTACGGCAAAGGCCTTGCCTCAGGCAGTATGCTTTGGCTTCAGGAAAATAACGAGGTTAAATCCAAAACCGTTCTGACATCCCGCGACGGGATGAAAAACGTTTATATTTTCAAGTTTTATTCGCTTGCGAAAACCTTTGACGAGAACGAAGCCATTTTCGAACGTATCCTGCGCAGTTTTTCGCGCACCGGCGTGCAAGCGGTTCCTCGCGAGAAGGTGCTGCCAATGCCGGCGCCCGAGAAAAACAAAGAACCCGACCTTCCGAAGGATAAATGGCTGACAAACACTTTCAAGAAGAAGGGTTTTGGCTATACTATAAAATATCCTAAAAAGTGGGAGTATACGAGGCCGAGCACTTTTACGGTTGTCTTCGGCGGCGCAAAAGATACCGAGGCTTATAATTTGTCTGTGAGCATCCAGAATCTGGCCTCGGCAAAGATCGGCGGCAAATACGAGAGTTTGGATTCCGTCCTCGAAGATTTTAAAAATCAAATTCGGTCCGGTTCGGAGGGTGTGATTATTTATAACGAGGAACCCTACCTTTATAAATTTAAGAAGCTCGAGCTTTCGGGAAGACAGTTTACAGCCGAATACGTGAGCAGAGGAGAAAAATTCAAGGAATGGGTTATTGTCGTTCCGCGCGAAGGCGGCGAGGCCTTCTACGCGTGGTCTTATACGGCGCCTCTCGGTTTGTATGACGCGTATCTTCATGTCGCGGAGGCGATGAAAGATTCCTGGCAGATATCAAAGTCGGACGGAAAGAAATAATAAAGCAGTTAGGAAAAGAAGGGGGGATGCGATGAAAAAGGTACTTGTTGTCATAATTTGTGTCGCGGTCGCGCTGGTTTTGCTGTCGTCCGCCAAAGACATCATCGTGAAAGTCTCCGTTGAGAAGGGAACAGAGCTCGTAACCGGCCTGCGTCTCGGTATAAAAAGCATGCACGTCGGTATTATACGCACGGTTGTCTCGATCAAAGACCTCAGGCTTTTCAACCCCGAAGGATATCCCGAAAAAGCGATGCTTGATGCGCCGGAGGTTTATGTCGCCTACGACTTGCCGGCCGTGTTTAAGAGCAAGGTGCATCTTACCGAAATGCGTTTTAATCTTAAGGAGCTCACGGTCATAAAGAACAAGAACGGAGAGCTCAATCTTAATTCCCTTAAGATGGCCAAGAAAGAAAAGCCCCAAAAGGGAACCGCGAAGGAACCTGCGAAGACAAAAGAGAAAGCGGCTAAGAAAGAAAAGGCCATGGAAATTCAGATAGATAACCTTGAGCTTAAAATCGGAAAAGTTGTATATAAAGATTATTCAAAGGACGGGGTGCCTGAGGTTAAGGAGTTTAACGTTAATCTTGATGAGCGGTATAAAAACATAAAAGATATGCGTATGCTCACAAGCCTAATTATCTTTTCAGCCCTTAAAAACACGGCAGTAGCTCAACTTACCGGTTTTGACGCGGGAGAGCTTAAGGCGAACGCACAAGAGGCGTTGAGTTCGGCAAAAGAAATGGCACGCGAGAGCGCCGGCACAATGAAGAAAGCTGCGGCCGAGACGAAGGTCGTCGCGAAAGAGGTGGGGAGGGATGTAAAGGCAGGGGCGCAAAAGGTCGGCTCTGCGGTTAAAGGTTTGTTTGGTGGTAATAAGGGAGAATAGTTTTGTTCAAATTATACAATCTTGTTATTTATTCGGGTGTGCTTGCCCTTATCTCGTTTGTCGCGACTTTTTTCTTGGGCGTAACAAGGCTGAATATCGAGGCCCACGAGATAATGGGCATTACCACACTGGTACTTGTTTTGTTTCATGGGGGACTCGTCCTTTACGCTAAAATACGGGCCAAGACGAGAAAATAGCTTCCGTAACATTGAACTAGGGAGTATTAGGTTTTAATGGGCGTTAAATTTCAGGATTATTATGAGACGTTAGGGGTCGCGAGGACGGCAAGCGCCGATGAAATTAAGCGCGCCTACCGCAAGCTTGCAAGAAAGTACCATCCCGACGTTAATAAAAACCCCGGCGCGGAGGAGAAATTCAAACAGGTAGCCGAGGCCTATCAGGTCTTAACCGATCCCGATAAGCGTAAGAAATACGATACCTTAGGCTCGAACTGGAAGAGCGGCCAGGATTTTACCCCTCCTCCCGGATGGGAAAACGTGCACTTTGAATTCCACGGCGCGCCGGACGCCGGCGGCGGGGTTAACTTCGGCGAATTCGGCGGCTTCAGCGATTTCTTTGAAAGCTTATTCGGCGGAGGGTTTGCCGGTGCCGGTGGCTCCCGGGGATATTCCGCCCGAGGCCGTGACCACGAAGCGGAGCTTACAATCACGCTTAGTGAGGCGTTTCATGGCGCCAGAAAAAGTTTTGCCCTTCAGGCCGCGGAACTCACGAGCAATGGCGAAGTCAGACGGAACGTAAAGAATTACACCGTAAAAATTCCTCCGGGCACGACGGAGGGCTCGCGCATCCGTTTGAGCGGACAGGGAGGGAAGTCTCAGCGCGGGGGAGAGGCCGGCGATCTCTATTTAAGGATTCACATAGCGCCGCACGCTACCTTCCGGCTTAGGGGCCGCGATCTCGAAATGGATCTTCCCGTTACGCCATGGGAAGCGGCATTGGGAGCCAAGGTTTCGTTTCCGACTATCGAAGGGAATATTTCTCTCAATCTTAAACCCGGCACCGAAAGCGGTCAGAGACTGCGTTTGCGGGCAAAGGGGTTTCCTGCTCAAGGCAGGTATCCTGCCGGAGACTTAATCGCGGTCGTGAAAATCGTTGTTCCTAAAAATTTAAGCCAGAGGGAAAAACAGCTTTTTGAGGAATTACAAAAGGTGTCGGCTTTCAAGGCGCGTTAGCGCAATAATGTCAGGGTTATGGTTATGAAAAGAAGCGGAAGAAAGCGGGAGACGCGTAAGAAAATAGGCCCAAGCGAGGCCTGCCGCATAATCACTGCATACGACCTTGCTTTTCATTTTGGGAAGCCGCCGCGTCTTATTAAGAGGCTTGTAGACCTTGAGCTCATCGAGCCGGTGGAGAGAGAGCCCGAACTTTATTTCTCCACTGATATAATCCCGAAGATCGAGAAGCTCATGAGGCTGCATTATGAACTCGGCGTGAGCTGGCCCTCTATGGATTTTGTGCTGGAACTGCTCGATAAAATCGACGAGTTGAGTTCACGCTGACACAAAAGAGGAAAGCGATATGCATTATACACAGGGCAGGGTCGGCAGGATATTTATCCTTAAATTCAACGATGGGGATTCCTTCGTTAAGGAGCTTGCAGGCTTCGCACGCAAAGAACGCATCAAAGTAGCCTCCGTTATTTTTCTGGGCGCACTCAAGAAAGGCGATCTTGTAACGGGGCCGAAGAAGCCGGTTATTCCGCCCGTGCCTAATTGGGTGCGGTTTAAGAACGCGTGGGAGGCCTTAGGGATAGGGACCATATTCACAAATAAGTCGGGACCACAGGTTCACGTCCACGCCGCGATGGGAAAGGCGAAGAAAACCTTGACCGGCTGCGTCCGTAAAGACTCGCGGGTTTTTCTCGTTATCGAAGCGGTTGTTTTTGAACTTAAAGGGGTAAGGGCGTCTAAGGAAATCGATCCCGAGACCGGCCTCAATCTCCTAAGGGTTTTGTGATAATTTTTTACTTACAGCTTACAGCTTAAAGCTGCATTTTTCAAATGCTTACTCCCAAAATCATCAGATTCCTCAGAAGTAGGAAATTTATAAGCATCGCTACCTGCGGCACGGATAACATCCCTCTCGCGGCGCCGAAACTTTTGCTTAGGGTCGAGCCGGAGACGATTTATCTCATCGATTTTGTGATGGGTAGGATATGGAAAAACTTAAGTATTAATCCGCGCGTCTCTTTATCGGTGATGGATTATGACGAGCTTACCGGTTATCAGATTAACGGTTCGGTTGAGATAATAAACGAAGGCAAGCTTTACGACGAGCTGCTTGCGGAACTGCAGAAGAAAGAGATTTCCCTTACGGCCGAACGCGTCATTGATGGTTC
>JAQTRP010000014.1 GCA_028711765.1 Candidatus Omnitrophota bacterium
ACCGTCTTTCCACTGCCGGTATCAAAAAGCAATCTTGCGCCGGAAAATTCTATAAGAAGGCTCAGCCCGTGTTCGGGCTTAAGCCCTTCGCGGGCGCTATGATTATCACAGACACAGGTAATTTTAACACTCATAACACTTATAGCAGAGAGCGTGTTTCCGGGCTTTGTGTCCTTCACCCGTATCTTACGGGATTGCGAAGCGGAGCTACGGGTCCCTAAATCCTTGGTTTATATCCGCCCATCACATCAAAACCGCTTTAATCAAAATCTATTTGGGGCCTTTTAATGGAATGTTTTTTGCCATAAAATTTGAGCATCGTTTGATAATGGACAAGACAGCTGAAACTTCCCTACGCTATAGCGTCTGGGTTCTGCCAGCAGCAAGGATCCCCCTCGAAAAAGGCTTCTTTGCGGGTCTTGCCATGCCATTTCTTAGTCCCTTTCTCAAGACCGCTCGCGTCATACGCTAGGACACGGCAGCCATAGCATATTTTCTCGCGGCTGTACTTACAGTTTTCCGGACTGCATGCCCCTTTTAGGTTCACCTCTATGTCGCGATAAAGGAGAACGTTTTCCGATCTTAATATATCAGAAAGTTTCTGTTCTCGAATATTTCCTAACTTAAACTCGGGCGGCGCCTCAGAGCACGGCATCACATCTCCGACATGATTTATGAAATTTCCGAGATAGTGCCGGCGGCAGGCCTTGTTCTCGACCCATGGGGTGTTTGGTTCCCAGTCAAAACCGTATTCCTTGTCGATCTTCGATAATTCGTAAAATACCTCTTTAATCTCGTTGACCCCCAAAATAAGGTCCGGGTTTTCCCTCGCCCTTCCGTGCGGATGCATGCGCGCCACAAAGGGTGTAATTCCCCTCTCTCTGGCCCATCTGAAAACATTCGGCACATCCTTGTAGTTCATTCGGTTGATAACGCAATTTATCGACATAGGCATCTCGGGCTTGCCGTAACCGACCGCGAGTAAATTTTCGATGCCCTGCATAATTTTTGCGAGCGCCCCTTTTTGTTGTACTAGCTCATCTTGAATCGCAGGGTCTATTGAATCAAGTTTGACGCACATCGAAAGCCCTAGATCATACATACGCCTTGCTTTTTTCTTGTCTACAAGCATACCGTCCGTAAAATTGATGATAGACGGAATCTTCCTATAACGAGCATACTCTACGATCTCAAAGAAATCGGGATGGAGCAGAGGTTCCCCGCCGGTCAAATTCAAAACTTTTATTTGCAAATTGGCCCCCTCGTCTATTATCCCCTTAATCTCGCCGATTGTTAATTCGTTTGCCGGCCTAACCGGTCCGGCATAGCAATAGCAGTAGACACATTTCAGATTACAGAATGTCGTTAGCTCTATATCAAGCGACCCAAGACGCGCCCCCTTGCTCTCTTTAATCTCTCTCACTTCCTCAGGCGTAAAGGCAAGCGCCATGCCAGGCCCGAGTTTTCGCATTTTCCTTCCCATATCAACAATATCACGAACAGACTCGCCCATGTACTCTCTCCTCTCTTTATCATTAACCGCAATCTGTTATCGTAAGTAAATCGATGACTTCCCCGATATTAAAAAATTTCTCGTTTATAAAAAAACTTTTTCTTTTCCCGATATGAAATTTATCCTTTGAGTAAATAATCCGCAATTGCTCTATAAAGCGTGCTGACGGCTAAAATAGAGCAGTGGCTATGGTCTTCGGGCAGTTTTCCTAACGCCCCTATAACCTGTTTCGGAGAAATCCCCAGAGCCTCGTCGATGGATTTGCCTTCCGCAAGCCTCGCGGTCGCTTCTCCGCAGGCTAATGTAGACATACAACCTTTTATGCAAAATTTTATTTCCTCAATAATCCCGTGCTTAATAGTAAGATAGAACTCCATCTCGTCGCCGCAAGGTCCCTTGATAAATGCGCTGGCCGTAGGATCGTTCATTCTTCCGAAATGACTCGGGCTCTTGGCATACGCCAAAACATTCTCTGGATAAATTGATAAATCTTCATCGCCCAAAATTTCTTTGCTAATGTTAGCCACTTTGGCCCTCCCTGTTTTTAATCATTTAATTTTCCCCATAAATCAATAATATCCTTGGCTATTTGGCTGTTGCAAAACTCAACAACAGGCATACCGTTAACAATAGAATGGGGCACGTCTTCGGAAAAAGGCAGCTCGGCTAAAACTTCTATATTTCTTTGCTGGCAGATTTTCTTAATGCCGCGGGCGTTCTCCAAATTAATATCATACTTATTTATAACAACCTTGGTATGAACGCCAAAATGCCGGGCAAGATCGGCAACCCTTTCCATATCGTGAATGCCGGAAAGCGTCGGCTCTGTAACGATCAGGGCCAAATCCGCATTTGCCAAAGACGCGATAACGGGGCAGCCGATTCCGGGAGACCCGTCAACGATAATATAGTCAAGACCATCTTTTTCGGCGATTTCTTTTGCTGCCTGTCTTATTTTAGCAACAAGTTTACCCGAGTTTTCTTCGGCAATACCCAATTTCGCGTGCACAAAAGGCCCGTACTGAGTTTTAGAAACAAACCATTCGCCGGATATGTTTTCTTCCATACGGATTGCCGCGGCCGGACATATATAACTGCATAAGGCGCATCCCTCGCACGAAATAGGATCGACTGTAAAATCATCGGTTATCGCCTTAAACCGGCATACGGCAATGCACCGGCCGCATTCCTGGCACAATCCTTTGTCGATTCTGGCGGTCATGCCGCTTCTAAACTCATTACGCTCCTTTATAACGGGTCGCAAAAGGAGATGCAGGTCTGCCGCATCTACGTCGCAGTCAACCATTACTTTATTTTTAGCCAGCGCGGCAAAAGAAGCGCTTATGACAGTCTTGCCCGTCCCGCCTTTCCCGCTTATAATCACTATCTGCTTCATTACATTTTCCCTTTAAGCCAACCGATTCTTACGCTTGTTTTGGGGCCAAATTCGGGAACATAAGGCTTTACATCCAAAAGAGGCGCTCCGTCAATCACATCTATACCTTTTACGAAAAGTACATTGCCTTTGCGTCCTAACAGCTTAACTATGGTTAATCCAATTTGATTCGGCCTCCTTGGATACCGTGTGGCAAAAAGCCCTCTAAGTTTGCTGTCCATAAACGGTTTTACCTTAAGACAAAACCCTTTTGACTTATGAAATCTATAAATCAAAATAATATGCGAAAATCCTTCTATATCGTTCAAACCATCCTGGTACTTTTTAAACAGTTCTATCTTACCCGCTGCCTTCGATTTGAATGGCTGAATAGGAGTGCCTTTCTTGCGCTTAAAAGGCGTATGTATCGTGCCTATGGGTTTGATTTCCATATTTTTCCTTTATAAAGTTAAACATCTCTTGGAGTTCTCTTTTATATTCTTCCCTTGCTTCCACCAAGGGAATACCTTTTGAATATGAAACCGCAATCTGCCTATCGAACGGTATACGCATAAGAATGGGGATTTTATTTTCCTGGCAGTAGTCCTCTACCTTATTGTCGCCGATATCAGCGCGGTTGATTACTACACCAAAGGGAATCTTAAGTTTCTTTACAACCCCAACCGCCAGGATTAAATCATTTAATCCAAAAGGCGTTGGTTCGGTCACCAGTATGCAAAAGTCACTGCTTTTAATGGAAGCGATAACGGAGCAGGACGTTCCCGGAGGGGCGTCGATGATTACTGTGCGTGTGGGATTTATATATTCCTTAACCTGCTTGATTAAAGGCGAGGACATTACCTCACCGATATTGAGCCTGCCGTGGATAAACTGAATACCACCAGAGTTTCCAATTTCAACGACACCTATTTCTTTGTTTACTTCCGTAATAGCCTTTTGCGGACAGAGCAGGCTGCAGGCACCGCAGCCGTGGCAAAGATTTGGAAAAATAAGGACACTGCCCTTTCCATCATCCCTCGGGGGAATTACCGCGACAGCGTTATAGGCACAAACTTGTCCGCACTTTCCGCAGTAATTGCACCTTTCTTTATCAATTTCGGGTATAGGAATATGGGCGGATAGTTTCGTTTTTATTTCGGGTTTAAGGAAAATGTGGGCATCGGGTTCTTCAACATCGCAGTCAAGAAACTGGATATTATCCAATGACAAGGCCAAGTTAACGGCAACGGTGGTCTTACCGGTTCCGCCCTTACCGCTCGCTATCGAAATAATCATACAATCAGATCACCACACGACGCGCAATTATAACTTCTTGAAACCTGCTTTTACAACTCTCGACTTCTAATTTTCTACCGGTTAAATAATCGCCTATGCTCTTTAAGCCTACAGAACCCGCCTCGTGTTTTCCTCCTTCGGTCTTATGAATTTCATCTACAAGTTTAAAACCTTCCTCCGTGAAATCACTCAAAATAATCCTTCCGTAGAAATTTGTCACTCGTATCAACTCGTTTACAATTTTAAAAGGATCGGTAAGATGGTGTATTGTGTTTACGGAAAAGACCAGATCAAAACTTCTATTCTTAAAACTCAAACGCTCGGCATTTTCAATTCTGAAATCTACAAATCTTTCCAGATTGTAATATCGTAAGTTTAGTTTGGCGGTATCTTGTTCTTCTTCGGAAACGTCAACGCTGGTAAATTTATACCCTTCCTCGGCGAGGGTAAGCGCAAAATAACCCTTCCCTGTTCCGACCTCAAGGATATGGCCGTAAATGGGCAGGGTTTTACCAAGAATGAATTTCCTTTCCCTATCCACATCGTAACCAAAGCTTTCATAAAGCTTCTTACGCTCCAGATATCTTTGATGATTTTCTAAGACACCCTTATCCAAGATTTATCCTTACCCTCTCACCATTTGTGTTCCACACTTAGGACAATTTAGCGAATAGCAAGGGGCTCCAGCTTGATGCGGTACTTTCTCCCCGCAGCTTGGGCAGATACAATCCCCGCCCGGCCCTCTGCCGGAACGATTACTACCCCACCTGCCACCACCACTACCGAGCCTTCTACCTCCGCTTCTTCCCGAGTCTTGGCCTAAAGGGCCAGTCCCATCTCCAAAAGGCACGTCAATCACCTCTCCTTCGACTCACCTTGTTCACTCAGAACGCTTCGAGTTGAAGCGCTAATCGTGTTCTTTAAACACTTTGTCTTGCGTCGGATCATTTTTCCTAATCCACTCTATAAGCATAGCAGTGTGTTCTTTTTCTTCGTTCATATTATGAGCCAATATTTTCTTTAACGTTTCGTCATTCGTTGCATCTATTCTCTCCTGATAAAAATCTATCGCTTCAAGTTCTTCCCTCAAAGATTTCCTTGCCCTTTCCAAATTAACATGTTTCGGATTCAATTTTTCCAGCGGTTCGAAAAATGGCATAATAATCCTCCATCCTAATTTGAGATTGCTTCACTCGGACAGGAACCAACACACATTCCACAATCGATACAGTCGTTACTGATTACAGCTTTCTCTCCGATTATCTTTATTGCCCCGACTGGGCATATATCAACGCAAACGCCGCAACCGGTGCATTTGTTCTTATCTGCTTCAGCCGCCATTTCTTCCTCCTGAATTATTTTCCGCTTATGCCAAATTTTGAGTTGACGCTTGGGCCATCTTTTGCTTTTAATTTGCCTGCCTTGTAATCCTCTATCGCTTCTTTAATAGACCCTGTTACACCGGTGATGACCTCTATGCCGGCTTGGGTTAATGTCTCATGCGCGTTTGGCCCGATGTTCCCGCTCAAAACCACCTTTACCTGCTTGGACGCCATAAGCTGCCCTGACTGGATCCCCGCTCCGCTTGCGGCATCGATACTCGGATTTCTAATTGCCTCAAATTGCAAATTATCTGTATCCACAATGATAAAATATTTGCATCTGCCAAAACGCGGATCCACTCTTGAATTTAAATTGTCGCCCTGCGAAGTTACGCAGATTTTCATCCCATCACCTCCCTTAGTGTTCACAACCGTTTTTATGAGGATGGTCGCATTCCGTTTTATCTAAACCATACCCTTTACCTAAACCCGGCTTGCACAAGCTTTCGCCGCCTTCCAAGGTTCCCTTCAAGACTTTCTCAATCACATCATCAATCCTTCCTTCGATCCCCACAACAACCCGAATCCCAAGGTCGTTGAAAAACATCTCGGCCCTCGCGCCCATCCCTCCGGCAACAATACAGTTCACCCCTCTTGTGTGCAGAAATTGTGGTATTAACCCAGGTTGGTGGCCCGGATTATTCACAACTTCCTTTTTCACAACCTTATTTCCTTCAATGTCTACGATTGTAAAAGAAGGGCATCTGCCAAAATGGGCGGATACAAGATCTCCGTCTGTAGATATAGCAACACGCATAATCTCTCCTTTTTCTGGAAGAGAATGGATGGGGAATAGATATAAAACTTACTCCCCATCATTTACTCTTACTCATTCTTCCCTTCCTGCGCTTGACCTTTTTCTAAAATCTCTATCCGACTCTGGATATCCCCAAGCTGTTTCTTCAAAATATCAGCTTCGCTTTTTAGGATATCGGCTTCCTGTTTCGGAGTAACCTCCGCACCATAAGGATACATAGCGGGATCCACCCAACCGCCAAAAGCAAATAACCTCATAGAAGCTCTTTGCCAACCAGAAAGGCCGGTGGCATAATACCAATTTCTCCGTCCCCTTCCGCCACCTCGACCCAAAAATCCTCTCGAAAAAGCGAAAGGTCTTGTTCCGGCGCCAGAAAAAGGTACTGCACAACAGCCCCTGCCTCCGCCTGTCATAGGACCTATTCCCATAGGACCCGTCCCGTCAAAACCCGGCATAGTTATCACCTCCTTTAATGCTAATGACAACCATTGTCATTATATCACAAAAAAATTTTCTCACTTCTTACCTTTGCATCTATTGCACAGACCGTGAAATTGAATAAGATGTCCTGCGATCCTGAAATCATACTTCTTAGACAACCCCCTCTCAGTCTTTTTTAGCAGTTCCACTTCCTCGTTGATAAAATCCGTGTAGTCAATAACGCGCCCGCAATTCGTGCATATAAGATGATGGTGATGCCTGGCACCCATAGGGCCTTCCGAGAGCTCATAACGCGCCCTCCCGTCCCCAAAGTCAAACTTATTAACTAGCCCTGTCCCAATTAGTAGTTCAAGATTCCGATATACTGTTGTAAGACCTATGTTAGGATAGATTTTATGGACTGCCAAATATATTTCCTCGGCGCTGAGGTGTTTTGAGGCCTTGCCCAAGGTAGAAAGTATAGCCTCTCTTGGCATAGTCATCCTCTGCCAAAATCTTTCACAGCGTCCGCGCCACCACTCTGGCCGCATTCTAAATCTTCCACGCATCTTAGGCTTTACCTTCCCTGTTTTCGCTAATGAGAACCATTACCAATAAGAATTATACCGCATTCTATAACTTTGTCAAGTAAAAGTCCCGATAATAAATAAGAATATTAGGCGTAAAGACACAGCTAAGATAAAAACACGCCGGCTTGAGGGGTAAATGCTCTTATTCCTTCAATGACTTATGGGGATAACAGGAATGTTTAATAAAACAAAGCGGGAAAATAATATCGCTCGTGCAGCATGGAACCAGGACGGCGAAAACCGTGATAAGGAAAACAGTGCCGGCCTGCTCCATCCAGTGCGTGAAACCAAACGATGTGAGGTAAAGTATGGACGCCATACTGCTTACGAGTATGTGCATCGAGTGGGAAAACTGCGTGCTCTTCTCGATTACCCCCGGAATCAGGAAACCGATGGCTATGCCAAAAAAGGCGAAAGGAAGAATGATATGGGGATGCTCGATAATGCAAATATGAAGATGCATCGGCATGCCGGCAATCCAGCCGCCGACATAAGGAAAGAAAATATCGCTTAAGGCGCAGATTCCGACCGAGCCTATAAAACCGACTGCAAACGCCTTTACCACCCTTTTGTCGTGCTTCCAGAACATCGCTGTGGTGACGGTCGCACTCAAAAGAATGTGGATGGGATGAAAAATATGAAATAGTTCGTCCGCGGCTTCGGGAAATCGATCCATCGCGTTAAGGATGATGGCGAAAAAAGTCATTATGCCGACAATGAGCATCGCCACGACGACGCCGAAGATGGAATACGGCAGGTGCTCGCCTAATTCCTTAAATATATGAACGCTTCTATCACGCATACCATTATGGGGTACCTGGTACCGGATTAATTGACTCGGTACCAGGTACCCGATCATTGCCCGACCGGATCCGGTACCTGGTACTGCCTTTACGTACCTGGTACCGCATCCAAGAGGTACCATGTACATAAGGTAGTGCTTAATATCGTATTATAAATGAACCATAATGCAAGGTAAAGACTATAAATGAATTACGTCTTCCTGATAATCGAGCGAAAGGAAAAGCAACATATAATCTCTTAAGTGGCGTGTCAGCAGAAAGTTGCTCTTTATATGTTCATGGCCGTTTTCACCGAGTTTCTTCGCGTACTCCGGGCTGTTTAAAATCTGCTTTATGGCGAAGGCGGCACCCTCTGCGGAGTGGCAAAGCAAGCCCGAGTACTTGTGCTTTATCTGAAGCGGTATCCCACCCACATTCGAAGCCACCACCGGTTTTGCTTTCCACAAGGCCTCCGCAACCGTCAAGCCGAATCCCTCCTTCAACGATTTCTGTACAACCACATCCGACGCCCTCTGCAGGGCGTTTACCTCAATGTCGTTCTGGGGCAGCAAGAGAATATGTATATCGGAATCCTTATCCGCCTTCTCCTTAACCTCCTCGAGCACCTTGATTCCTTCCGGATCGTCCGCCGCCGTTCCGCCGGCCAATACAAGGCGGCAATCCACATATTTCTTCACTTGCCGGTAAGCCTCGATAACGCCTAATGGATCTTTTAGGCGGTCGAACCGCGAAATCTGAGTAACTATAGGCTTGTCTTTGGGAACGTTATACTTGGCAAGTACCGCATCTATAAGTTCCTCTGGCAACTCTTTATTTTTATCGCTCAAAGGATCGATAGAAGGAGAAATTAGAAACTGCCTTATCGGTAAATGCTGGGAAAAAGCCGGAGCGGAAAATACCGCCGCGTCATAATTGACTATAAAACCTCTAAGGAAATCCCACACCCGCTTGTCGGGATTAGAAACGTCAACGTGACAGCGCCAAATCCATTTATTGGCGGCTTTTTTCTTTATCAGAACTATCGGTTGGGGATCGTGGACAAAAACAATATCGCCGTAGATGTTCACCTCTTCCACGTTCTTCAAGCTGGTATCCATAAAGACGTCAAAATCCCGCTCGCTTATCTCGGCCGGCCGGCCGTGAAGGGCGTTGTGGAATTTCTTAGTCACCCCAAAGAACTGCTCTCCCCCCTTTATCAAATCCCACCGGCCGTCAACGCCGAGTTCCCTCAAGAGGGGAATCAGCCGGTTCAGGATCTCCGCGACACCTCCGCCTACCGATGTGGAATTAATGTTTTGGATGACCTTCCCTTTCAGCTTCTCGGCAAGAAGCCTCAGGTCATCTATAATCGATTGCCCGACAATCGGGACATATTCTTCTATCTTTGCCATTTTTAACGGGGTATTCCCTTCTCGACTATTTTAATAAGCTTTTTCCTCAGGTCTTCTAAGGTGTAGACGTAGGGATCAAGCTTCGCGATTTCGTTAGCCAGCTTTTTGTTTCCGAGTGATGTCTCTATCCAGCTTGAGAAATCGTTGGCGCCTTTTTCGAGCCTAAGCCGTGCCTCAAAGATATGGAAATATATGGAGTCGATCGTTACCTTCCCGAGGATATCCGCGAATTCACGCAGATTGTAGGCCGCGTATGGCGTGGGAAGGATAAAACTTACCGATTTCATAAAATGGAATTCTTCGTCTTTGTGCGCGAATTTCGAGCTAGCGCGGGGATTATCCTTCAGATAGCCCTCGATCGTGCCGGCAATTTTCTCCCGCAGGCCGTGTATAGTTGAAAACTGGATCGTGTCGATACTCGCCAGCTTCTCACCAAGCTCATCTTCACCAAGTACCGTAGTTATCCAGTAAGCGAAATCGTTGGGTGGTTCCGGAGAAAGGTAAAGATGCTGTTGTAGAAATCTGTGGGTATGCTGATAAATCGAAGCGCCCGGTACCTGTTTTATCAAATCGGACAATTGGACAAGGTTGGACGCCGCCAAACCGGTAAGTTCTGTTAGGTTCAATCTCGTATAGAACCGGAACGGTTCTTTTGCCCTCACAAGATCAGCCATTCGCTATCCTCTTCAGCTTCAATAGTTTCTCAAGAAACGAAATCGTCTCACGGGCATTTTTTAAGTAATACCGGGCGCGCGAAGGTTTCGGCCTGCCGACAAATACGGCCAAACCTCTGCCCTCCAACGCCTTAAAGCCGTCCTCATCGGTAGTGTCGTCGCCTATATAAATCGGAAAGAAATCCTTCATCTCCCTCGCAAAAATCGGCCGCGCGAGAAGCCAAAGAACGGCCTTGCCTTTGTCGTGCCTGCCGGCGGGCTTAATTTCAACAACCTTTTTACCCGAATTTAATTTTACTTTATTCTTGCGGATATACGGCCGGACAATCTCTTCGGCAATCTTCCGCGCCGCCGAGGCATCGCGCGGGCGTGCCAGGCGGTAATGAACGCTTAAAGTTAAACCTTTATTTTCCGTAAAAACTCCCTTTAGGTCCGATAACCGATTGCTCAGCTTCTCGCATATTTCCCGTATTATCAGTCTCGTGTTGTCCGGAACAAAACATTTATACCCAATTGCCGGACCTTCAATTTCGAGGCCGTGATTTCCTACATAAACAATATTCTTCAAACCGACTAATTTCTTAACATCTTTCAACGACCTGCCGCTTATAATAGCCACCCGGAATTTCGGATTCCTGGATAACTTTTCGAGTGTGTCCCTGGCTTCGCTCGAAAGAACGGCTATCTCAGGTGTCTTGACAATCGGCGTTAATGTACCGTCATAATCCAAAAACAAAATTACTTCTTTGTTCGTCAGATCGTTGCTAAAGTGATCGAGCGCCCTAAAAAGATGTTCCATTTTGTACGAATTGCTCCTTAAATTCGAACTTGAAAAGATCCGCCAAAACCATGCCTGCCCAGCGATATATGTTATCGTGGCCGACGACTTCGCGCATCTTTTTCATCCTTTTCGCGCGCTCTTCTTCGGGCAGGGTCAGCGCTCTAAATATTCCCTCGCTGAACTGCTCGCGGTCGTAAGGATTGACCAAGATTGCGTCGGTTAATTCCCTCGACGCGCCGGTAAAACTACTCAGAACAAGCATTCCCCTTTCGTCCGAACAGGTAGAAATAAATTCCTTCGCCACAAGATTCATCCCGTCGTGCAAAGAACTAACGACGCACACGTCTCCTATGTGGTAAAAAGCCAGCAGTTCTTCGAAGGACAAATGGCGCCTTACCAGAATGACGGGCTTCCAGCTATCGGTCGAATGTTTCCAGTTGATTTCCTCGACAAGGGCGTTGAGCTCATCGTTCAAGACCTTGTACTTTGGTATGTGGAGACGGCTTATCTCGCCCATTTGCAGAAAAACAATTTTCTCTTTAAGCTCCGGATGTTTTTCGAGCAAGCGGTCGATCGCGAGCAGCCTCTCAGGTATCCCCTTTGTATAATCTATGCGATCGAGCCCTAACAGAACCTTTGTACCCGACAAACCAAATTCTTCGACTAAACTATTTTTTGCCTTGGCAACGTTCGGAGAGGCAGACATCTTATCGATTCCCTCAAAATCCACGCTTATGGGATAAGGCCTTACAAGTGTCTCGTGGCCTCCCCGCACTATCGAAAAGCGCTCACGGTCGATCTTGCACTCCACCTCGCGGTCCACGACATTAAAGAAATTGTCGCAATGGTAACGTATGTGAAACCCGAGAAGATCATTCGCGAGCAGGCCGTCCAAGAGTTCCTTCTTCTGTGGGCAAATCCTGAATGTCTCGTAACTCGGCCACGGTATGTGCCAAAAGTGGGCCACGATCAATTGGTTCGGCGCGATTTCCTTGAGATACTTGGGTAAAAGGCAAAGGTGATAATCTTGTATCCACACAAAGGCCTTTTTACCGCCAACCTCGTCGATTACGGCCTTGGCAAATTTCTCGTTGACTTTTCGATAGCATTCCCAATCCTCTTTCCTGAATTGAGGTCTCTCGAACGCCGTGTGGCATAAGGGCCAGAGCGCTTCGTTCGAATAACCGTAGTAATACCCGTTTTCCTCCTCCTTCGTAAGCCAAACGCGCCTCAAGGTATAGGCGGGGTTATCCGTAGGCACCTTTAGTCTTCCGGCTTTATCCGCGACTTTGCGGTCGGCGTCGCCACTGCCAAAGGCCACCCAAGTGCCGTTGCAGGCCTGCATAACCGGATCCAGCGCCGTGATGACGCCGCCCGCGCCGCGCTGGCATTCAATTTTGCCTTTTTTGGATACGTGCACATAAGGCTGCCTGTTAGACACAACTATAAAAAGATAGTCCCCCATCTTATCTTTGATTAACTGCTGCAGGTCTTTTTTAGTCCACATAACGACCTCCCGTTTTGCCGACAGCCGCTCCGGCTGACGGACTGAAATCTATTGCGGTTTCTTTTCTTCGTAAGTCAACGTCCTAGTCGGATAGGGTATGATAATTCCTTCCTTTTCATACCTATCGTGCAGCCGTTTGATAAATTCATGCTTAATCAGATACTGGTCGGTAAATTCCTTCGCCCTCAGGATGACCGTGAAACCGATACTGAAATCCCCGAAATTGTTGTAGCGAATAAAAGGATCGAAAACGGGAACGCCTCCCGCTACCTTTTTCATTACCTCTTTCGCTACCTCGCATGTGACGCGCTCGACCTTGTTCAAATCGCTTTTGTAATGAACTCCAAGATTAACGAGCACCGCCATCTCCTTATCGGGAAGGTAATAATTGGTGACCATGGCCTGCGCCAGCTTTGAGTTCGGAACCAATACCACGTTATTGGGCAGCATCTTTATCTTGGTCGTGCGCCAGTTTATGTCGGTGACGTATCCCTCCGCGCCGGAATCCAGCTTCACGTAATCGCCGATTTTCACCTGCTTGGCCACAATGGTATAAAATCCGGCAAAAAGATTGGCGAGTGTGTCCTGAAGCGCAAGCGCAACCGCCAGACCACCTACCCCCAAGGTGGCCAGTATCGGCGTTATCGATATACCGAGGCTGTTTAAAATTACAAGAACGCCGACACCGAAAATCACGATCCGTGTCATGTTTTCGCTGAAGGAACTTACCGGCAGAACCGTATCCCCTTTCGCGGAATAGACTTTGATCGAGCCTGTGGCTATGCGGGAGAGAACGACCGTTACCGAGACAATACCGAGAACGAGCAAAACTTTATCAAAGATGTGAACTGCTTCCTGCGGAAGCTTTGAAATCCCAAGGGCAAAATATATACCAAACATGGCGCACCATATCATGAACGGCCCTTTGGCCGCCGCCACAATGATGTCATCAAGTTTGGATTTAGTCTTTTCCGCCCAGCTCGAAAGGCGCCTGAATAATATCCCCCGCAGGACGTATCCCAAAATCAACGTTACGATAAGAACACCCAGCGGCACCGTTATGTCCAATAGCTTTCCGGTATGCTGTGCTAAAAATTGATTCATTCCCATTTGCCTCCTTAAATTAAAAAACCGCCAACCATTCTCCGGATGACGGCCCGACCATCCATAAACCTCCGGAGAAGTTGACTATCTCCGGACCCGCCCTATGATAGAATCATTTCTCTTTATAGTCAACCAAAACGGTAAAAAAAGACGTGGGACCTGCGCGTCACGCGTTTCAAACGGCCGATTGCGGCCTTAGGGTATGAAAAGAAAGGGGTAATTCGAGGCTGTTCTTCTCTAGAAGATCTTTATCTTTTAAAATCGACTCTGTTACGCTTTCGGCCGTCACACGTCCCGCGTTCAAAACAAGACAGCGGTTGCTCACCTCGTAGGCCATATCGAGGTCATGGGTCGCAACGAGTAGCGTGCCGTCGAATTCTTTCATCCACTCGATCATACGGCGGCGGTGCTTGGGGTCGAGGTTGCTTGTGGGCTCATCCAAAAGAAGTATCTTGGGGCGCTGCGCGAGGACACCGGCGAGAGAAATCCGCTTTTTCTCTCCGAAACTCAGATGAAACGGCGACTTCTTCTCGTAACCCGCGAGGTCGACAAAACCCAGCGCTTCTTCCACCCTGCGGCGGATTTCATCTTCGGGGGCACCGGCGTTCATCGGCGCGAAGGCGACGTCGTCGAAAACCGTGGGCGAAAAAAGCTGGTCATCCGGATCCTGAAAGACCAATCCTATGCGGCGGCGGATATCGTAAATAGTCTTCTCGGCAAGTTCGATTCCGTCAATTATGATCCGGCCGCCGGCTCTTATAACCCCGTTCAGCAATAAAAGCAATGTCGACTTTCCCGCGCCGTTCGGGCCGATGAGCGCGAGTTTCTCGCCGTCCGCGACCGCGAACGAAATATCGCGGATCGCCTCCGTCCCGTCGGGGTAGGAATAGTCCAAGTTTTCGACCTGAATAATGTAAGGGGTATTCATTAGGTTCGGTCTCGACTTTAAGTAATTGGTTATTAGAAACTATGTTAGCGAGTTAGCCGGTAAGCCGGTGTACCAGTTAAACACAACATCGGTTAACCCGCTAACTCGTTCACTGGCTAACCGGCTCACAATAAAACTTTAACACTGACAACCGTAATCAGCGAAACCATTGCAAACTACCAATCCATGACTATTTAGCTTTCTCACTCGCCACGGAAACCGCGGGCGCACATCGCCTGATAAACACGCTCGCTGCGCTCGAAGGAGCGGATAAAAAGCGAGCCCGCTATGTTGGCAAACGTCCGGACCTCCGCCGGCCAATTTCTTCTAAGAGTGCGTGAGGCCTTCGCCTGAAACATCCGCTCGCACTCATCCTGTATCAGAAAGAGGTAGCGATACATAAACGCCATAATCGAGGTAAACAGAGCCGGCACCCGATAGAACCGCATGGCCTTCAGACATTGCGAGAACGGCATCGAATTTAAAAACACCGTCAGGATAACTACCGCCAGGACACCGCGCGCGAGCACAGTCAAAAAAAGATGCCATCCGGGCACACCGTTTTTCATAAACGGAATAAATAAGGCGATGACAAGAATAAAAGGAAATATCTGGAGAGTTCTTTTCGCGATGAAACCAACCGGAATCTTCGACAAAAATACTATCAAAAGCGTGAGCGCGGTATAAATGGCAAGTTTGCCGTATTCGCCGGGCGAAACCGTAACGACACAGATGAGGAGAATGAGAAAACTAAGTAGCTTAAGGCGCGGATCCAGACTGTGGATCGGGCTCCTGCACTCGGCGTATTGATCTATAAAGGCGTGTCTCATGCGCTAATTATCTTTTAGCTAACTAGCTTCTCAATAATGTACCTGGTACCGGATTAATGGGTCCGGTACCAGGTACATTATTGCGTCTTCGGGTTTGGTACCAAGTACCTAAAAACGCTTGCGAATAGTATGATTATAAAACAAGGACTACTTTTTTGGAATAAGTAGTTTCCCGACCGCTATGGCGGCGAGGAATACGATTAAAACACCCAAAAGGCCGGAAAGCGAGGTTGCCCAGACGGATTTTTCGTTTACAAAAGGAAACGCGTAATCCGGAACCGGAGATTTAACCACAGGCGCGACCTCTCCTTTTGCTATAAACCCCATTTTCTCGGCCACCCACTCAAGACCGTCCGGAAAAGATGAGGCAAAAGGCGACAGCGCCATTCCGATAACGACAGCAATCAAAAGACCGATAATAATATCTCTTTTATTCATGGCGCGTCTCCTCATTTAATACCGCAACAAGATCTGGCCTTGCCTTCAAAACAAAGGAAACCACAAGACAGGTGATTATCCCCTCGCCTATTCCGATAAGCGCATGAACTCCGGCCATCATACCGAGCGAAAGCCCGAGGGGCACAAGGCCCGAAAGCCAAAGCTCGACACTGCAGGTCGCAGCGCCCGCCACGACGGAAAACCACGCTCCTAAAAATACGGCAAGAAGAAATCCGGCGGGCGTTCTGAAAATTCTTCTCACAATACTAAAAACACCGTAGCCTAAAAGGGTGCCGACGAAAGCCATGTTGAGGACATTCGCGCCGAGGGCGGTAACGCCGCCGTCCTGAAAAACAAGACACTGCACCACCAGTACAACCGTGATGACGATGACGGCCGGCAAGGGACCGAGCAAAACGGCAGCGAGAACGCCGCCGAGGAGATGGCCTGAAGTCCCTGCTGCGATGGGGAAATTAATCATCTGCGCCGCGAAAACAAAAGCGCTCATAACCCCCATCAGGGCAACGGTTTTATCTCTGAGCTTTTCGCGGATTTTACCGAGAATGAAACCGAGGCCGGCGAGCGAAACAATCCCGCTCCCTATCCATGTCGGCGCGTTCAAGAATCCGTCCGGAATATGCATTGCCGAATCTCCTTTCTTTTTATAGTAACATTACGCCTAAAATAGGCAACCACATTTTCCAACCGTTAGAAGTTGACGCGGCTCCTTACGCCGTAGAGCACGGATTCGTTATTCGCGTGATAATCGGTGAAAGAACCGGTATTTTTCGTAACCTGCAGGAAGGGCGACACCTGAATCTTCTCGTTAAGCTGATAACGATAGTAAACCTCCCACAGGCTTTCCCGCGCGGGCCGCACCTGCTGCGCGATACCGAAATCCGGTAAATAGGTCCTGTCGTCCTGATAAGGAATAACCTGACTGAATCCTATTCCGAGTATATCTTTGCCGCGCCCCGTGACGCTCAAGAAAGAAAGTGGATTGTCGATCTGCCCTCCTGTCGACCAGAAAAGGCTGTTGTGAACGGGTGTATTGTAGCCGCGCTTTACAAAGCCTTTATCGCTGCGCCCGAAACGCCCGAATAAGGTAACTCTATCCAGCACTTTTTGGTCCGCGCTGAAACCAAACCCCCACGAAACGTCGCTGCTCCCGACATCTTCGTTGCCGTCGCCATCGTCGTCCGTCGTGTAACGCGGCTTGCCGACATAATTATAGAAACGATAATTACCCGGAAGACCGAAAAGATATTCCGTCGCGTAGTCGATTTCCCATATACCAAGCGCCTGATTAAAGAGCTGATCCCCGGAATCGTCCCACTTGCCCACGCCGGCCTGGGCCGTAAAACCGTATCCTATTTCCCAAGCGAGCCGCGCCCCGGGCGATGGGCTGGCCGGAAAAGGAACGGCTAAATTGTTGACCAGCGAATTGGCCTCAAACTGCGTCATCTCGTCATTGGCGACTTCGTTTGCGTCGAAATAATTAGTAAGGTCGATTTTGCCGGCCGTCGCCGTGAGCTTCTCGCCCAAAGGCAGATTATCGACCTCGGTCTCAACCCACGCTTCTCTTACTCTCACGCGATCGATCCCATCCTGTGATTGTAAGCTGCCGGCATTTCCGTTAACACCCGAAAGCGAAGTAAGCCGCCAGTCCGGGCCGTTGCCGCCTATTCCGTCAAGCCACACGAGGGCGTAGGTCTTATCGGCGATCGGAGCCTGAAAATAAACGTTGAATCTCCCGACGCCATAAGTCTGGCGCCCGCCTGAAGCGTCTTTCATCGTGCCTTCGACAATCCCCAACGCGTCGGCCGCGACTTTTATATCACCCATACAGTTTTCGAGCTTGCTAAGCCGTTCTTCATAAGCAGGCTTAATCCCGGATTCACTTGACAGCTTGCTAAGTTCTTCTTCCGTCGCAAGATGCGTTGCCTTAAGTCTCATCTTGCAGAAAGCGTTTTCTTCCCTTAGTGCGGCGACTTCCTGTTTGAGTTCCGTTACCATCGCCTTAAGCTCCTGAAACTCCGTCGCGGCCGGCGCCTCGTTGACGGCCAGAACCGGGGGTGTGCATATAAAGACACAGGCTACGGCGCAAAACAACCCTGCCGGATTGCTACTCCTATAAGAATACATTTTCTTCTCCTCCCTGTTGTTACGTTTCCGATAATCGTGCTACGATTAGGCAAAAAAATAATACGGCTACCCGATCTCTTTGCCGGTGCTCGACATACTCAAAGTACAATGTTTAACGCCCTTCACCGCTTTCAGGGTGTCGGCTAATTTTTGTGCCTCCAGAGGATTTCCTTTTACGGCGATTATCTCCAGGCAGTTATCGTGGTCTAGATGAATGTGCTGTGTAGAGATTATTAATTTCTGGAAGTCGTGCTGGATGTCCGTGATTTTGTTGAGGAGTTCCCTGTGGTGGTGGTTGTAGATAAAAATCACCGCGCCGGCCACTTCCTTCCCTTCCTGCCATTCTTTCTTTACAAGCTCATGGCGTATCAAATCTCTGATGGCCTCGGAACGATTGGTATATTTCTTCGCCCTGATGAGCTTATCGAACTTATCGAGTAAACTTCCCTCGAGTGAAACTCCGAATCTGATTAATCCCGTCATTGTTTTTCCTTTGTAGTGCTACTTTTTCGCAGAAGATAACACAGCGAACAACCCATGTCAACAAATTTAATAATTTTTGTCCGCGCGAGAAATAAACCAAGCCAGCTGCTTTTTTAGACCGGCTATTTTTTAGAGTTGATAGGAAAAATCGCGACATCGAGTCCCGATTTTTCCCAGGGGAGCGGAAAAGCTACTCGCTTGAAATACTAATTTGGTACCTTACTTGGAAGTCACAATTTGTGACTTCCAATTTCTAACGTTTAGGATAATTCGGGATGACGGCCGGAAACCCGGCACTTTGGGAAGGGGTGCTTATGCTCTCCGTAGGGAACAAGCCCGCAGCTTCGCCGCGAGGCGAGCATACCTGTTCCCTACTTATCCGACGCTATGCGTATGCAGATTTCTCCTTAGGGGAATTGCTCTTATCTTTACTGTATAACCCACGCGAAAAAGAATTTTCTCAAGCGTAGCAACACTGCTGAATTCGCCGCGCTCAATCTTCGAAATATGCTGCTGGGTTACACCGGTCAGCTTTGCCAATTGCGCCTGATTTATACCCTCTTTCACGCGATAGCCGACAATTCGTTTCGCAATCTTAAGCTTTTGCATCTCAAGCTCATACAGCTCCTTAAAATAAGGATCTTTCAGTTTTTCTTTTAAATGTTCATCAACTTTTTCCAATTTCACGATTTTCCGCCTCCTATATTCTCGTTAAGAAACCGTTTGCGCCTTTCCGCGGCAAGTTCCTTCTCTCTCGCCGGCGTTTTATCCGATTTCTTTACAAATCCATTGGTAAATATCACTTTGCCAACATGGTAAAAGAAATACAATACCCGGATAGCTCCTTCTATGCCTTTAAACCGCAGCTCAAATATATCATCGCCGATATACTTGGCATGCGGCATCGGCAAATCGCGTCCAAACTCTTCGAGCAAACCCTTGACAAAGAAAAACTTCCTTTGGGTTTTAAAATCCAAAGAATCGATAAACTCTTTAGCGAGTGCCCTATTTGATGAGGTCGGATAGTAATAGCAGACAACTTTTTGCATGCATCCCTTTCCCCATCACGCCTAAATTATACAACCAAATAGTTGTATTGTCAATGGCGTGAGGATCTTATTTATGTATGAAGAAGAGTATCATAATATTGATATTATTGCAATATAACTATGTTTAAAGATTATAAGGATGAGAATGAATCTGCGGGGTGTAAAAGCAGTGGATAGTCGTTAGGAAATAGGGAATAGTTAAATCAAAAATTAGGGACAGGCCGGAGTATAGAAAATACCCCGTCCCTATTTTTCTTGCGGACGGAAGCGATCTATAAGCGCGATGAGCTGCTGAAGGTCAAAAGGTTTGGTTATGAAGGCCACGGCGCCTTCTTTTTGGGCCTCTTTTTCAAAATCATCCGACGCATAGCCGGTCATCATGACAAACCGGCTATTAGGCCTTATCTTCTTTGCTTCCCTGAGCACCTCAAAACCGTCCATCTTTGGCATCTTGATGTCTAAAAAAATAAGATCAAACTCCTTCTCTTTTATCCTCTCTAAGGCCAAACTTCCGCTTTCCACCGCTTCTGCTTTTACCCCTTTGAGATAAAAGAAACGTTTCAAAACGTCCCGTACGATGTCTTCGTCGTCTACCACAAGAATTTCCAATGTCTACCTCTGTTTCTCGATGAGGGCCGGTAAACTCATCGTAAACGTTGTCCCTTTGTCCACATCGCTTGTCGCTTCGAGCCTGCCTTTATGCTCCTTGACAATACGAAAAGCCATCGGCAGGCCTAACCCCGTTCCTTCCCCCACAGATTTTGTGGTAAAAAAAGGCTCGAATATCCGCGAGATAATTTTCTGAGGAATGCCGATTCCCATATCTGAGATTGAAAAACAAACCATGTTTTCTGCCGGCACATAAAACATTCTAATTCGGATGCTTCCCCCTTCTTTTCCGTATCTTTTCTGTATGGCCCACTTCGCGTTGCAAAGAAGTTCAAACATGACTTGCTGAAGAAGCTGAGGATCCCCAAAAACCCGGGGCAAATTGGTTTCCGTGTCTCTCCAGACAAGAATATTTTCTAACTTCCATTCACTCTCTATTAAAACAACGGACTTTTCCAGCTCGTCATTTAAGGAGAGGGGCTGCAACTTCCCTGCCGAAGCGTGAGAAAAATCCAATAAGGATCTTGTAGTTTTTGCGCATTTCATGGCCGCGTTTTCAACGGCATCCAAAAGCTTGCCCAAATCTTCGCGGGAGAAATATTTTTTCTCCTGAATCATGAGTTTGATCAGTTGGATATTGTTAAGGACACCCGTTAAAGGATTGTTGATCTCGTGCGCGACTCCGCCCGCGAGCTGTCCCACGGCAACCATCTTTGCCGCTTGCACTAGCTGAAGTTGTGTTTCTCTTAATTGCGCATACGCCTTTCTAAGGGCGTCTTCCGCCTGCTTGCGCTCGGTGATGTCGCGGAAACTACACATAAGATAATTTTTACCGGATAACTTTATCCACGATGTGTTGATATCCGCGTAAAAAACACTGCCGTCTTTCCTTTTTACCGGCATGTTTTCTCCGAGCTTTATTTCTCCTCGCACCTGTTTACTAAATATATCCATAACCAGCGGCAAATCCTTCTCCGGATGGATGCTATCTACGCTAAGGCACTTTATCTCTTCCTCGGTGTATCCTAACATGTTACATATCATCTTGTTGCACATGCTGAATTTTCTGGTCTCTGTGTCCGCCAACAGTATGCCGTCTCTGGTATCCGTGAATACGGTTTTAAACCTTGCCTCGGTTTCCCTTATCGCCTCTGTTTTTTCTTTAACGAGCTCCTCCAAATGATTGCGGTATTTTTCCAGCTCAATTTCCGCTCGCTTGCGCTCGGTGATGTCAACGTTGACTTCCGCTACCAGCCATTCGCCCTTTTCGTTCTGAAACGGTATGGTGGTGACTTGAATCGGCCTGTTGCCTTCCTTTACCAGAGTTTCCTCGCTAACCGTAATCTTCTTTGATTCTAACGCCTTGGTAATTCCACAGTTAGGGCAAACTTCGCTTTTATCCATAAAATATTCATAACATTTTCTCCCTTTATAATCACCGTAAACCTTTGCCCACTCGGGATCGATATAAACTATGTTAAAATCAGAATCAATAATATCCAAGCCTGTCTTTGCAGAGCCTAAAATAAACTCCATCTGCCGTTTTAACGACTTAACCTCATCCTCCGCCCGCTTGCGCTCGGTTATATCCCAGAAAAGGCCGAATAACCCCGTGACATTGCCGGTTTTGTCCAGAACAGGAACTTTGACTGTGTTGACAAAAAGCCTTTTAGAACCTCCGAGATAATCTCCTATAGCCGCGTACTCCTCTTCTATATTCTCGGTCTTCCCGGATTCCATAACTTTCTTATCGTCGGCCCTGTATTTTTCAGCCAGATGCGTGGGGAAAAAATCATAGTCTGTCTTACCGACGATTTCTTCCGGCTTGATCTTCAGATCTCTCGCGTAGTTTTCGTTACAGGATATGTAAACCGAATTCCTGTCTTTCAAAAACACCTTCTGAGGAAGGTTTTCGATAAGCGTCCTGTATTGATACTCCCGAGCCTGCGCCAATTCATTCTCTATCCGCTTACGCTCGGTGATGTCGCGGATGTTGCATTGGATAACTTTTGCTTTGTTGACTAAAATGATCTCTGTATTTATGCTCAGGCCTTTTTTGGTTTTTACCGGCGTTTCGTCGTAATGAATTACGCCGTCTCTTTCCAATCTTGACACCGTCTCCCGAAAATCTTTATTACTTTTAACCGCGCCGATTTCCCATAGTTTCTTTTTTAAAAGCTCCTCATGGGAATAACCCAGCAATTCCCGGGCAGATTCGTTAGAATTAAGAATATCGGCTTCGGTTTTATGAACAAGCAACAATCCGTCCCGCGATGTTTCAAAGGCCCTGCGATAACGCTCCTCGGACTCCTTCAATGTTTTTTGCAAAAGCTTACGTTCGGTAATGTCTTCAATAGCCAATAGGATTAGCTTTTCTTCTTCTATCCCTGCCGCTATTATTGCTGCTACTTGCTTAGGGACGTGCAACTGACGGGCATTCAGAAGTATGGCCCGCTCGCCGATTTGCTCAAATTTATGCTCGACTTCATAATCTTTCACAACTTTCTTTTCTGACAGAACTTCTTTAAGCAGAAGAAGTAGTCCTGGAATATTCCATTGCCTATTACCTAAATCAGGAAGCAGCTGACCTATTGTATCTTTTTCTTTAACCTTAAAGGTGGTATAGAAAGCCTGGTTGGAAGAAATGACCCGTAAGTTCTTATCCAAGACTAAAAATGGCTCCCTTAGCGTGGCAATAATGCTATTGGCATACTCCAAGAGCACTTCAATCGTCGGCTCGTGTCTCTGCTTTTTGTCTTTCATTCTCTAAAACCCTTCTTAAAAATAAAAACCCAAGGCCTGTATTCCTACAGTGTCTTGGGTCAAACTTCGAAAATTAGCTACAGGATCTATCCTTGCTTCCCTGCCTGCTTATATAATATACCATATCCACTCCCCCCGGTGCGGATATTTTTGACTTCGCAATTTCGGGTTAGTATATCATGCGCTATCGTTATAGGCAAGAACTTGGATACCCCTTCCAAAAGTGCAGGACTTATAAAAAAGCTATAAGCTGTAAGCTATAAGCTATAAGTTAGAGGCAGGACTCTGGGAAGAAGTACTGCGGGACTTAATCGCGACATCGAGTCCCCGCCACAAACCGTTGGCGGGCAGGCCGATTTTTCCTTGGGAGGAGATAATGTGGGAGTTAATTCGTGACGAAGCCGATTCGCCGCTTTGGTTTCTCGGACGGTGTCATTAATTGGCGGATAGTGTCAAAAACTATTTTGAATTGATGATCATACTTCTTTTCTAATTCCTCAAGCTTGCGCGCTAATTCAGCATTAGAAGACAGCATCTGCCTAAGCCGTACAAAAGCTCGCATAATTGCAACGTTAACGAGAATTGCCCGCTCGCTGTTTAACACGCTGGAAAGCATAGCTACACCCTGCTCCGTGAAAACATAACTCCGGTACTTAATATTGTGACCCTTTTTCAAGGTCGCATTTTGCGACCTTGAAAATTTCGCCTCTTCCCATGTTAGCTGAAACATGAAATCCGATGGAAATCTCTTGGGATTTCTCTTTACAGCTTGGTTTAAAACTTTGGTCTCTACTTCATATAGCTCCGCCAGATCTTTATCCAACATGACTTTCTGACCTCGTATCAGATAAATTCTGTTCTCAATAACCTCTTGCGATATTAGCTTCCTCATAAAGCATCCTTATAAGTACTATTTTCAAGGTCACAAATTGTGACCTTGATTTTCTAACTTCTTATTCCATAAAGAAATATACTTTCGATATTCCATTTTGGAATATCGAGCGGAGGTGAAAGTATAACACCCATTTGATATTATTGCAATATAATTATGATATAAGGTAATAAGGATAGAACACACACTGGCAGTAACTTAGGAAGGAAATAATCTAGATTGAGGCTATTTGCTTTTGGAAGAGGTATCGCTTAGAGTGGATAGTCGTTAGGGAATAGTGAATAGTTACGTCAAGAGGAGAAAACAAAAGGGACAGGCCAGAGTATAACAAATGTCCCGTCCCCTCGTTTGTTACATTCCATCACTCAACGGCTCGCTATTAGCTGGCTTGGTTTACTCTTCTCAGGGATGCTTGCTAAGCAGGTGGCTTGGTTTATTTCTCGCGCGGACGCCAATTTTTCCCCAGCGAGGAAAAATTGGCTCGGCTCTCAGCACCTGCGCTTAACCGACCGTGCTGCTCGGTGCTTCGAGACGCCGCGCTCAAAACAAACCAAGCCACCTATTTTTTAGAGATGTAAGGAAAAATCGGTACATCGAGTCCCGATTTTTCCTAGGGGAGCAAAAGGCTTTGTATTAGCGGTAACTTAGGAGGGAAATAATCTAGATTAAGGCTGCTTGCTTTGTGTATTCTAATCATATGCGTTAATTATTTGCAAATTAAAAATGACCCTCTTTCGTTTTTTACCGTAAATATTTTCTTTAACAAAGATTGATAAAACGATTCACATTTATCAATCCCAAAGGCCTTGCCCAGAAATCTTACAGAAGAAAGGTAGGTGAATATTGCATATTCGCATACATGTAAAAGTTGCTCAACGCTGCTCTCAGGAAACAAAGAAGTATCATCAAGAACTTTTCTCTTTCTAAAATTAATGCTTGATAACCCCAAATAGGTTCTATGCGTTGACGATGAACATATTCTAAAAACCTGGCTGTATAAAAAATCGTAAAAGTTACTATCGCCAACCGTTGGTGGAAAATGTTTATCAACCAAGCGGCTCCTTTCCAATAAATTCAGCCCACACCAAGACTTAATATCGCCATATCTCTTCTTATATCTCAA
Source organism: Candidatus Omnitrophota bacterium (assembly GCA_028711765.1). Classification (GTDB taxonomy): domain Bacteria; phylum Omnitrophota; class Omnitrophia; order Omnitrophales; family JAQTRP01; genus JAQTRP01. The sequence goes on from JAQTRP010000014.1 coordinate 24,854, forward strand.
CATTTCTTTCTCTACCTCTTCTAAAGATGAAATATAATTCATCTTGACGGCCTCTCTTATTGATTTGGGTCGTATATTAGTCAAATGAACATGACGCTTATAAACCTCCACGGATGAAAACCCTATGTATCTTCCAACATCATTACGTACAATCTTCTGAGAAAGCAAACCCATGTCTATAACAGACTCAAACATCGATCTTAATAGAACAGAAACATCGTTGGTATGTTTTTGCTCATTCAACAATCTTATCGATAAAATGGTTTGGGTATTAATAACATGATTAGATAAAATTACGTAGTGACGGTTATTCTCCCCATTAATTCTTAAGGGAAATAAACCGTTAGAAAAATCGATTAATTCTTTGATTAAATCCTTATAAGCTACGTTTACGTACTTCATAACCCGTAACCTCAATCTAGATTATTTGCTTTGTAACTTCTTTTGCTGTAAGCGATTGCTGCTTTTCAATCCCCCTAGGAAAAATCGGCCTGCCCGCCAACGGTTTGTGGCGGGGACTCGATGTACCGATTTTTCCTTCATCCTTAAAAGAATATCCAGCGGGCCGACACGGGGGTCGGCCCCTACTGTTTTTCAGTGGGCGGCTTGGTTTACTTTTCGAAGGGCGTCTGGAGGCTTCGAGGCGCACGGTGACCAGCCGAGAAGCCGTAAGCGAGCTCGCCGCGACTCGCCGGGGCGCGGCGAGCGTCCCTGAGAAAAGTAAACCAAGCCGCCCGTCTATTCCCATTCAATTGTGCTAGGTGGCTTGGAGCTGATGTCGTAGACGACGCGATTAACGCCGCGGACTTCGTTAATTATCCGGTTGGATACTTTGGCGAGCAATTCATGCGGGAGCCGCGCCCAGTCAGCGGTCATCGCGTCCTGACTTGTCACGGCGCGGATTGCGGCAACGTTTTCGTAGGTGCGCTCATCGCCCATAATGCCGACGCTCTTTACAGGGAGAAGCACGGTGAAGGACTGCCACAATTTATGATAGAACCCGGCTTTTTTGATTTCTTCGATGAGCCGCGCGTCAACTTCCCTTAGGATATCGAGCCTCTCTTTCGTTATTGCGCCGATTATGCGGACAGCGAGGCCGGGCCCCGGAAAAGGCTGGCGCCACACCACTTCATCCGGCATACCGAGTTCTTTGCCGAGTTTGCGGACTTCGTCTTTGAAAAGGTGCTTCAGGGGCTCGACCAATTTAAGTTTCATCCTTTTTGGAAGGCCGCCCACATTGTGGTGAGTTTTTATAACAGCCGTCGGGCCGCCGAAGGCCGATTTAGACTCGATTAAGTCGGGATAGAGAGTGCCTTGGGCGAGAAATTTGATGCCGCCGATTTTCTTGGCCTCTTTCTCGAAAACCTTTATGAATTCCCCGCCGATAATCTTGCGTTTTTTCTCGGGGTCGGTAACGTTCCTGAGTTTCTTAAGAAAACGCTCGGCGGCGTCAATAACTTTGAGATTGAGTTTGAAGTTTTTCCTGAATAAGTTTTCGACCTTCTTCGCCTCGTCTTTTCTCAGGAGCCCGTTATCGACAAAAATGCAGACTAATCTCTTACCGATTGCCCTGTTTAAGAGCACCGCCGCCACCGACGAATCGACGCCGCCGCTTAAGCCGAGCACCACTTTGCCGTTACCGACGGTATCGCGGATTTCACGGATGGACTCATGGATAAAGGATTTCATATTCCAGCGCGGCTTAGTATGGGCGATACGGAAGAGAAAATTCCTGAGCATATCTTTGCCGCACGGCGTGTGCGCGACCTCGGGATGAAACTGGACGCCGTAGAAAGAGCGCTTCGCATCTTCGAGCGCCGCTATCGGCGCGTTCGGTGTGCGCGCTATTTTCTTAAACCCTTTCGGGAGCCGTGTACATGAATCGCCGTGGCTCATCCAACAGCTCGTCGTCTTTGCTATGCCGCGAAAAAGAGTGTCGCGCTTACCGATATTGAGATTTGCGAAGCCGTATTCCCTCTTGCGCGAACGCTTCACGTGGCCGCCGAGTGTGTGGACCATAAACTGCATCCCGTAACAAATGCCGAGGATGGGAATGCCAAGCTCGAAGATCCGCTCGTCACAGCGCGGGGCGTTCTTCTGATAAACGCTTGCCGGGCCGCCTGAGAGAATTATCGCCTCGGGAGAAAGTTCTTTTATCTTGGCGAGACTTATCGTCGGGGGCTCGATCTGGCAATAGATATTGAGCTCGCGCACACGGCGCGCGATAAGCTGATTATACTGTGAGCCGAAATCGATTATTAGAATCATAGAATCCGTCGTGCGTTCTGCGTATTGCGTCGTGCGTTAAACAAAAAAAGATAAATTCTTCAAGCTCATTATTATTTCTTCAGACCTGCGAGATAGTTATCGATTGCGCGCGCGGCGACGCGGCCGGCACGCATAGCTTCAATTACGGTGGCGGAACCGCTCACGATATCGCCGCCCGCGAAAACCCCCGGCTTAAAAGTGCGCCCCTCGGAATCCACCTCGATATAACCTTTATAATTAACCTTCAGGCCCTGCGTCGTATCGGCGATGATAGGATTGGCCTGAGTACCTATGGCCACGATGACAGAATCGACCTCGATTTCGAACTCGCTTCCCGGAATAACGACCGGCCGGCGCCGTCCCGATTGGTCGGCCTCGCCGAGCTTCATCCTGACGCAGCGCGCCACTTTGACGTTGCCTTTTTCATCCCCGCGATATTCAACGGGTGCGGCGAGCATCATAAACTCGATCCCTTCCTCCTCGGCGTGATGGATTTCCGCTTTGCGCGCGGGCATTTCCTCCGATGACCTTCGGTAAATCAGCGTTACTTTTTCCGGGCCGAGCCGCAAAGCGCACCGCGCGGCGTCCATCGCCGTATTTCCGCCGCCGATTACGACCACGCGCTTTCCGACGATGACGGGCGTGTCGGACTCGGGAAAACGGTAGGCCTCCATCAAATTAACGCGCGTCAGAAATTCGTTCGCGGAATAAACAAAGTTGAGGTTCTCGCCGGGTATCTTCATAAACATAGGGGCGCCCGCCCCTGTGGCGATATAAACGGCGTTGAATCCTTTCTTGAGCAATTCGTCGACCGTCTCAAGTCTGCCGATGATGGCGTCGCAACGAAGTTCCACCCCCAGCCGCTCGATATAATTGACCTCGGCGCTGACAATCTTTTTAGGAAGACGAAACTCCGGAATACCGTATACTAAAACACCGCCGGCCTTGTGGAGCGCCTCGAAGAGGGTGACCTTGTGCCCCATTTTTATGAGCTCGCCCGCTATCGTAAGTCCCGACGGGCCCGCTCCGACGACCGCAACGCTAAAGCCGCTTTTCTTCGCGACAGCCGGAATCTTGACC
>JAQTRP010000105.1 GCA_028711765.1 Candidatus Omnitrophota bacterium
CCGCCTCCGGCATAAGGGTTCCAGTAAGTAATCCTGCCGTTAGTTTTGCACAAATCATAAAAAACCTTAACCTGAGGAAACATGTTTGCCTGCGTATCAATCCACATGGGATTATTCGGCTGCGTTGAGTAGTGAGTGCAATAAGGGAAATACCAGTTCAATAGATCGCCTACCATAAATACGCCGGTGCATAGAATATAAGGGGAAAGAACCAAAAAAAGAAATACCCCCAAAATAACTAATGCCGTTACCTCTTTATTTTTCATTATATCCGCGACTTTTATCATCGAGAAATACACCTCTCTAAACTCTCCTGAAACCTGCTTGCGGAAAGACCCTCAATAAACATCTTATACCACATTTGAAATATGACTATATTCCACACTTGCCTGGCGTAAAACTGCGCGAGTAATTTGTTGTGTCTCAGTACATACCTATAAGAAGCCCTCTTTTTAAAATCCAGGAGGCCTAAAAGGGCTTCGCGGTTAAAAACCTCGCTGTTCAGAAAATTGTCTTCGCTAAATAAACTTCTGCAAAGCTTCTCGTATCCTGCGGAAAAAAAACTGTGGATCGGAGTATTAAATCTTTGCTTGGGGCGGTTGAATATTTCCTTGGGCAGCACTGAAGATGCCGAGTTTCTCAGGATAAACTTATCGTGTAATCCCTTAAGCTTCATGTCGAACGGGACGCGAGAGGCAAATTCAACCATTAAGTGATCTAAGTATGGAACCCGCCCCTCCAAAGAGTTTGCCATGCTCATGCGGTCTACCCGGTGTAACAAATCATCCGCCAGCCATCCTTTTGTCTCAAAACTAAGCATATCTTCCCACCGGAAATCTTCAGAAAAATCCTCTCCCAAAAGCAGGGGAAGACGTCGCGTAGGCCTGGGATACCGGCTATTTAGAAAAATGCTCAACTCGTCATAGTTAAAAACGCTCGTCAATTGAAAATAGTTTTCCGCCGGACTATCCAAAGAAGCCACGTATTTGTGCAGCCGCGAGAATACATAATCGCTTTTGAATATCTTTGAAAAAATCGAGCTAATAAATTCCATCGCTTCCTTAATCAGCGGAATATTGATATATTTCTGCGTAAGTTTCTGAACTTTAAACTGCTCATATCCACAAAATATCTCGTCTGCCCCGTGCCCAAATAGCACAACCTTCACATATTCCTTGGCTTTTGAAAGCATAAGATAGTAAGCCAGGGAGGAGGGCCCGGCCACAGGTTCATCGTTATACCAAACTATATGGGGTAAAAGACCGATATCGGCCGGTTTTACAGTCAATTCGTGATGTTCGGTATTAAATCTTTGGGAAACGGCCCTCGCATAGGTAAACTCGTTGTCGCTTTGACCTTCAAACCCGATACAGAATGTGGCTATTTTGGGCATAGACTCGGCAGCATAAGCCGCGATCATGCTGGAGTCTATCCCGCCGGAAAGCATAACCCCCACCGGCACATCCGCTACTAAGTGTCGTTGAACTACTTCACGGAATGTAGTCTTAAGCTCGTCTTCCAGCTCCCTATACGAAGCAGAGGAATATGAAAAACTGAGGTCCCAATATTTAGCAATCCTGGTTTTACCGTTTTCAAATATCATAAAATGAGCCGGGGGGAGCTTCTTAACGCTACCCAAAACCGTGCTGGGGCTATGGCTGTAACGAAACACAAGGTGGTCCAATAAAGCGTCTTTGTCTATTTCTCGCTTAAGTGATTTTAGCTGAAGTATCGCTTTAAGTTCCGACGCAAAAAACAACCTCTCGCCTGTCTGGGTATAATAAAGGGGTTTAATGCCTAAGCGGTCTCTTGCAAGAAACAACCTGTTATTTTTCTCATCGAGCAGGGCAAACGCGAACATCCCCTCTAGCTTGCGCAGGCATTCTTCACCATACTGCTCGTAGGCATGTATAATTACTTCGGTGTCGGTTTTTGTCTTAAAAACATGCCCTAAGCCTTCCAGCTGATATCTCAATTTTTGAAAATTGTATATCTCGCCATTGTAAACAATCCAAACGGTATTATCCTCATTTGACATAGGTTGATGACCGCCGGCCAAATCAATAATGCTAAGCCGGAGATGACCCAGAAAAAAATTATTAAATCGATGCGCTCCAAAATCGTCGGGGCCTCTGTAGCGTATCACATCGCAAACTCTATCCGCCAAACCGGAATCTTCGATGTTACAAAATCCGAAAATGCCACACATTTTAACGTCCGTTCCCCTCTTTAACGTACTGATGAACGAAATACGTAAATGGCGTACCTCTCAATAGTTCCCGCTTCTCCAACCTAAACCCAATAGCAGAAAGATAATCAATATACGCCCGCTCCCTTTGATAGTAGGGTTTGTTTTCTCTGTGGCCGAATATGACGTCTGTCTCTTCGGCGATAGGTTTGCCGATGTGAAAAAGCGAAAGAAGTTTTGCCGCCGACCTAAAAAGTCCTCCGCCGACTCTCAAGGCGAAAAAAAACGCTTCTAAGATAGATTTTGTGCCTGCCTCGCCGGCATCCAAAGACAGTATAACGAGGCGCCCGTTCATCTTTAACGCTTTGTTGCAGGCAATAAACAATCTCTTTTGTTTTTCAACCGGGAGCAAATAAAGAACGTGCACAATCGAAACGGCATCGGCAATGTTCTCTTCGTTTAACTCGGCTATATCGCTTACTGCATATTTTATGCCGCCGCCCTCAGACCGTCGGCGGGCCTTCTCTATGCGATTCTCGCTCAAGTCTATTCCTACGACTTGGCGCGACGGGGACTTCCATCTTAAAAACTTACAAAAGACACCTTCGCCGCACCCCAGGTCATAGATAACACCGGTCGGGGGCAGAAACTCCTCGGCCGCATAAATAGGTGCCGTTCCGTATTTAAACTTGTAAAAATATTTTTTTATTCTTTCTTCCGAAAACTCCCGTGAAAAAAATTGATCCCAATCCGATCGGCTCACTCTAAGCTCTCCTTAACAAGCGCAAATACAAAAGGATCCCGTCAAACAAAGTTTTCATATCCGATACGGTTCTAATCTCAAAAAACCTCTTTAAAATATAGGAGGGTCGAAAATAGAACTCCCTTATTGCCTTACTCTGCCAATAACGCAATCGTTCCGGAGAAAGGTTAGGCAAGCGCATCGGAGGTAAACATGAGCTCACGATACAGAAATCCCTCCAACACAAACCCTTTTTTAAGTACCCTAAGTTTTCTGCTTTCTTAAAAAGGTCCGTGCCCGGATATGGGATTGCGACAAAAACACCCATTGTGTCCGTATTTAGTTCTTTAGCAAAATTTATCGTTTGGCGTATCGTCTCCTCTGTCTCGCCGATATTGCCGATCATAAAATTCCCCATCGTCCTAATACCTATTTTTTTACAAATTTTCATGGCCTCTCTGGCGGCCTTTACCGTCGTATTTTTATTCATACTCTTCAATATCTCGTCGGACCCCGACTCAAAACCAAAATTGACGAGTCCGCAACCGGCCCTTTTCATCTCCGCTAACACATCTTCCCAAACAAAATCGACCCTGGTCATACAGCACCAGGGAATATCCAGTTTCCGTTCCTGTATAAGCCGGCAAATTTCCAAAGTGCGCTCCCTGTTTATGGAAAAAATGTCGTCGTGAAAGTTTATTTCTGCCGCGTTATATTTTTTAACGCACTCCTCCATTTCATCTACTATATTCCGAGGGCTTCTGAGGCGCGGCCTTCTAGACCAAATAACTTTGGATTCGCAATAGATACAGTCATACGGACACCCCCGCGAAGAAAGCATATTTATAAGCGGACCGTCTCTTTTGCCGATCCTCTTTGCCAAAGAGGGTTGATATAACTTATTTGGCAGTAGATCTCGTGCCGGAAAAGGAATAGCATCCAGATCTTTTATAAAAAAACGAGAAGGGTTGTGAATTATTTGACCATCGCTTCGATACGTAAGACCTTCTATGTCTTTCGGGTCGCCATTTTCACCCAAGGTATCAACTAACTTTGTAAACGAAGCTTCACCCTCACCCGCTATCGCAAAGTCAATTTCGGCGGTATCCTCCAACACCTCCGTTGGCAGGGCCGAGGGATGCGGACCGCCTACAACCACAAAGATACGCGGGTTGTGCTTTTTTATTATCTTTGCAATTTCCACAACGTTATAATAAGCGGGCGTGGGCATAGTTATAGCTACCATATCAGGATTTATGGACTTAAAATCCCTCTCTACCTCTTTATAACTATAACGCAGACCCTCAGCATCAATTATGCAGATTTCATGCTCGCGTTTTGAATATTTTCTTAAGTAAGAAGCCAAATATGCTATATTAAGCGGCGCCACTTTACCGCCTTGCCCCTCAAGCCCTCCCAATCTAGTAAAGGGGGGATTTAAAAACATTATCTTCATTTATCTGTCTTCTCCGAAGTTAGTCAAATATGATTAGCCATCACAGCGGCTCAACATTTTTAACGCCGCCCGGACATTATTTCTAAGCGCACCGACATTTCTTATACTAAGTAATTGCTTCATAATAAATCTTGGATTCAGACAAAACTTCCTATAACCACGCAGCATCAATTTACTAAGTTCTGCCCTCGAAAAAAACTCATTCCAAACCGGCAATTCAAAATCCATATCGGGGTTTTTTGCAAAATCCAACCACCAGTCGTTAAATAATCCTTGATGGACGCCGGATTCGTATATTTTTGTTCCGGGATAGGGTGTAAACACGGAGAAGAAACTATAATCGGGTTTTATTTCTCCGACAAGCCTGAATGTTTTTTCTATGTCCTCTCTTGTCTCGCCCGGGCTGCCTATCATAAAGTACGCCAAGGTGCCGATCCTGAGGCGCCGAGTAATTCTGAACGCGTTTGATATCATCTCCAGCGAGATACCCTTGTTTAGATTTCTTAAGACCTTCTCAGAACCCGATTCTACTCCGTAGTGTATCGCCGAACATCCTGCCTTCTTTAAATAACCCAGCATCTCTTCGTCAACGATGTCCACGCGCGTTCGGATGTCAAAAGAAACATTCCTGTTCAACAAAATAATACCCTCGCAAATGTCTATAACTCTTCTTCTGTCAATTGTGAAAGTGTCGTCATAAAAAATAAAATCTCTTATCCCCATATCAGTACATTCTTTTATCTCCGCGACCACGTTTTTTGCACTACGCGGTCTAAATTTCCTCTCAAACGCCGGTCTGTTACAGTAATTGCACTTAAAGGGACAGCCGCGGCTTGTAATGATGTTGGTCACGGGCCTGCGCCGCATTATCAATGAGTAATATTCCATGAAAGGAGTTAGGTCCCTTGCCGGAAAAGGAAGGCTGTCCAGATCCTTTACGGGTTCCGGATGCCCTGTGTCTATAAATTTTTCATCCGGGGTTAAGAATGCCAAACCCTTTATTTTCTTAAGCAAATCAACGTTATCGATCGCGCCGAGAAGCAGGCTAAAAGCTATCTCGCCCTCTCCGTACACTACATAATCCACTCCCTTTAGCCGGGCGGTTTCTTCTGGATAACACTGTGCGTGCGGCCCCCCAACGACAACTTTAACTTCCGGTTTAATTGCCTTCGACAACCTGACGGTATAAGCGACATCCTTAAGGGCCATCGAAATCCCCGTGATTCCGATTACATCCGGATTTATCTTTCTAATTCTTGCCTCGAGCATTTTATAATCCATGTTTTCCACTTGCGCATCTATGACATTCACTTCATGCTCGCCAAGACTTCTAAGATAGGCCGCTATCAAGAGTATACCCAAGGGCGGGGTTACCCCTTTTTCCTCTTCTATAAACGCCGGAAGGGTGCAGGCAATCTGATTCTTGTTTGGAGGATTTATTAATAATACTTTCATGTTAAACCTTCAGACATTGATTTCATGTTTTGCGGCAAACGAAATTATGATGATATCCAAGATTGCCGGTGTAGTAATCGATACATTTAAGCCCCCCTGATTTAAACCAACCTTCAACTTCTTCTCTCCTGTGAAAAGAGGCTTGAGGCGTAATGTACCGGTCAAATAAATAGTTCTTACATTCTTCAAGGCGGTTGCTTTCAAAAGTCCTGAATTTAACGGATTTCGCTACGTATACTAAAGGTGCCGCCGCAGGTACAATGACATAATCCACAAAATATCTGCCGGAAGGGCTTTTGCGCATCTTCCGCAGTAATGTACCGATCGTCTTATATTCCCAGTATTGCAGCGACTCCCTTCTGTAGATAAGCAAATACAGCAATCCTCCCGGTTTCAACACCCGTGTTAGTTCCCCGACCGATTTCTTTGCATCGGGGG
>JAQTRP010000106.1 GCA_028711765.1 Candidatus Omnitrophota bacterium
TAGTCATCGACGAAAACGACCTGCTTCCTCGGCGTTTGCATGGGGGCACCTCCTTTGGTGAGATTGTTCCTGCGGGAGCCCGGCCCGCGGGAACGGAATGATAGGTTGAAATTGAAAGAGCCAAAAATACTAAGGGCCTCAATTTCTTGAGGCCCTTAATTTAACACTTACTATTTATTTTTATTTCCACGCTGAACTTCGTTTTCCTCAGCGGAACTTGCCTTGCAATCAGCGTTTTGTCGGTAACGAATGGCGCTTCAGTATTCATTGTCACCTCGTGGGACGTGAGGCATATTATACTCCGGAAAATTAATATTTCAAGTGTAGAAATTAAGACTGTGGCTGGGGCGGTGCGGACGGCTTTTCTTGGGCGGACTTTTTGGAGGGCTCTTCCCGGACTAAGGTAGCAGGTTCTGCGACAGCGGTTTCCTGAGCCTGTGTAGGCGCGAGTGTTTCCGACTCCACAGCAGGTTTAGATTCCGGAGCTGTTTCCTCTTTCAGAACAGACGCCGCCTGAGCCGCCGGCGCTTTCTTCAACGCAACCGCTTCCTTCTTGGGCGCTACGGGACGCTGTTTCTTCTTGGCTTCCTCGGCCTGCGCGGCAATGCGGTCGCTTTCAAGCTGTGCCTTGCTCTTTTCCTTCAACGAAAAATCATCTATATAAATCGCTCCGTGTTTGTTTCTACCGACAGGGTAATTCTTAAAAACAATGGTAACCTCATTAACAAGGGCGCCGGGAATCACGTGAATCGGGAAGGTGTATTCTTTCCAATCTGTAGTTATGCTGTCAATCTTGTAAACCGCCCATATCTTAGCCTTCTGTTTGAATTCCACCTCAAAAAGATCGGGAACACCCTCGCGGGCATCGCCTCTCACCCAGAAACTGAGCGACTCACAGGTAAAAAGGTCGAAAGGATGAACCCTTATGTACACACCGGAGAAGGAGCCCGGCGGAAAGACATCGTAATCTATGCGAAGAACCCACCCGCGGGTGGGATCGTTTGCGAAATCACGATTGCAAAAACCGTAATCGGGTTTATAAAAAGTTCCGTGATCAACACACTTCTCAAGGATATTGCCGACCATAGCTTCATAATGCGGCAGGTCGGCCTTGGATTTTTTCTCCTTCATTTCGTAGATTTCCTTCATATCCGCCCACTGTTGATACTTAACTTTCTCAGGATTGGAAGGAGACTGTTCGGCTCTAATTTCCGAATGTTCAAGCGGTTTTAACACAACGGATTTTCCACCCGGTTTCGTAGGCTCAACCTTCACCTCGCCTTCAAGGACTCCGACCCACATTCTTTTCTCTTCCGGATCGTAAGACACTACAAAACTTGTGCCTCGGGCGCACGCCACGGCGACGGGCGTTTTCACCTTCAGACGCTTCCCTTCGAACTTTTCATCGGTATCAACAAGCACCTTCCCGCGCTTCAGGCGACATATAAGCTCGTTCCGCCTCTTGAATAATGCCGAGTTGGTAATCACAATCTCGGAATTTTCCTTAACGCGCAGCCTGTACATATCGGGCACATTGAGATCGACCTCCGCGCCTTTCCTCGTGCGGATGACATCTCCCGGCTTAATCTTCATCCCGCTCTTAAGCTCCATCCACTGGCCTACTTCCTTCTGTAAAATGTCGACCTCTCCCTCTTTTCTGAGAACGGTCGGATGGAGGCTCATACCTTCGCGGACGTCGATCACCCCAAACAAAACCACCCCTATAACCAAGAGCGAAACCAAAGAGACGACGATCCAGTGCGCAGAAAGTCTCTCTTTGCCGATAAAGAAACCTTTACGGCGCGCGGGCTGCGGAGCGGCGGCCTCATCTTGAGGCTCGTTACCCTGAATTTCCTGATTATCGGTTTCGTCTACCATAACTTAATCATCCACAATACTTTACTTAACTTTAGCGTTGCCGGTTCTTGCTTCCCTACAGCGTATTTCTCAACAGCAGCAATTTGATATAATGCCACAACGACAACACAATAACTCCAATACTACCTAAAATCAAGGGAAAATAATAAAATAATAACACTTCAGACTTGCGGACTCGAAGAAGGATAATTGGAGATAAGGTAAATTTCTTGAACCACGTAACTCCCTATTTCACCTTTAGTTAGAATGCGGAGTATTTCGCAAAATTCAAAGCGGCGGCGCAGTATATATCCTTTTGCGAGAATGAATAGCCCGGCGCCGAGTTCCGGCGGTACAAGCTCCTCATAATCTTTGCGTGTGATCAGGCAGAAAACTTTATCCTTGGATTCCAGAAACTTCCGCAGGGCCTTCCCGCGCCCCTCGGCCGTAAGCGAACAATAACCTCCGGGCATCTCATGGATTCTTTCCTTCCACTCCTCCCCCACGTTGTATGAAATGATCTCATGCGAGCCAAGCCTGATTTCCTCGCCCGGTTTCCATTCCGCGTGAAGCACGTTCGAAATTTCACTCAGGGTCCTGGGCCCTACCTTGATATTTCCGAAAAGCCCGACCGGCCTTAGGGCCATCGCGAGAAGGAGCGCGACAAGGCCGTGCAGGATACCGATTACGATAATGTTTCTATATCTCGAGAAAAGAAAGGCGAAAAGGCTGCCCATGCCGAAAGTGACGGCGACAAGGACGGGATCCGGAAGATGAAAGCTTCCGAAAACCGCCGCCGTGGAAAAAACCGCCGCGAGGCGTCTCTCGCCAAAGAGCGTGTAGAAACGGAGATAAAGATAGCCCAAGCAGAAAAGTTCCTGTCCGAAACCGCGCAGGAGGTAAGTCGGGATGTGCTTGAGGCGGTCAAGATTAAAGCTCGCCCCTTTCGCGAAGGCAATGACTACGACGACTGCCGTAAATATAAAAAACGCGAGACCCGCCTCGCGCGCGGACTGCCAAATGTTATCAAACCGGATGCCAACGCTCCTGAAGGTATCCTTTCTCAGGATAACGGAGGCGAGGATAACCGCGCCGATTGAGAAAACGATACCGAACAAATAACCGAAAGGATTGCTGACGGACGCATAACCCCAGATAAAGGCCAGAGATAAAAATACAATAAGGCAGAGCTCGATGGCGGTCAATAAACGGACATGCGAAAGATAGAAGCCGCGGACAGCGCTCAACACGAAGAGGCTCGCCTCTTCAACAAAATCCAGCGCACGAGTAAAATCGCGGCGACAAAGAAAACCCACGCGATAACGCCGCGCCTCGCGTCTCCCCCCATCCCCCACAGCCACGAATCGTTGTTGAGGATTTCAAGAAACCGCCCCTTCCTGAAAAGGACCTTCGCAAAAACAAGACCCGAGTGGATTCCCACGGACAGGTAAAGATTTCCGGTCTTAAGATAGGCGTAGCACAAGAGGATATTGAGCGCGAAGATTCCGCCGAAGAGCATGCCTTGGCGAGGATCCGTGAAGAAATCAAGCGGATGGGCTAGATCGTGAAAGAAACAGAATATGATACCCGTTACCACAACGGCGCACCAGACCGGCATATCCTCAAGGCATGTCTGTAGGAAAAACCCCCGGAAGAGTATTTCTTCGAAGAGCGCAATGGTAAAACCCGAGAACGCGACGAGGAAACCTATTAAAACCCGCTCGATAGAAAGACTCGAGCGGAAACCCAAGACGTGAAAAACCACCATGAGCAGCGTATAGACTATAAACGACGCTGCACCTAAAGCCCATCCTTTAGCGAGGAGAATGAATCTTTCCTTTGACGGTTCAAGACCCAAAGAAAGAAATGACTTACGGTTAACGTATTTTTGGAAAAGAAAGACGTTGAGGACAAAGAGGACATAGAAAATAACCTGCCCGGCACCATGATGCATCAGGAGCTCCGGATTTTTCCCGAAAACGAATAGCCCTATCAAATGAAGCGCTAAAACGGCGAGGGCGAACGTCGCTATAAACGCCAAGATTTTAACGAGTGATTTCATAATCTCCTCTTCGTCTCCTCAACATAAAGGTCGGCTTCTCTTGTGGGCATCGGCACCCGGTATTTGAGCGAGCATTTAAGCACAATATCGACGGCTGTTTCAAGGCTAATCTTATGCCCGACGGATATAAACATCGGCCTCACATCTTCGCGAGTCCTCACGACAGCGCCGATAATTTCGCCGCCGTCTTTTAACCAAACGCGAGAGGCCTTCTTCTTCGGCACTTCCTCAAACGTCCCTATGAGCCTTGACTTGGCGCAGCCGATTGACGGACAGTCAAGCATAAGTCCCATATGGGAAGCGATTCCGAATCTCCGCGGGTGGGCCACGCCCTGGCCGTCAAAAAAGATCAAATCCGGACGGTTCTCTAATTTCTTAAAAATTTCGAGAAGTACAGGGGCCTCTCTAAAAGAAAGAAGCCCCGGAATATAAGGAAAGCGTAATTTGAGACAGGCGCTCTTGCGCTCTATCTCTTTAAGATCCGGAAATGAATATACGATGACACCGCCGATTCCGGCATTTTTTGTCTCATCAAGCGCGATATCGGCTCCGGCAATAACACGGATCTCTTTGAAACAATCCTTTTTGATTATACGGCCGGCGAACTTTGCTTGAATACTGCGGGCCTCTTTGGGCGTGACACACCAGGAATGGAGTTCGCGAATGCGCATAGATATTAAACGCGATCGCCTTTTCCCTGTTTCTCTGCTTCTACGTTTTTTGCCTCGGGATGCGACAGATCCTTCTCCAGAATCCACGCGTCTTTCTTCACCTCGGGCGCGTAAGACGGCTTCCACTTCCACCGCTTGTGCATCCAGAGCCACTGGCCGGGATATTTCCGGATTTCGTCTTCCATCATCATATTTATCCGGCGCGTGGTTTCGTAAATATCCTTCTCCTTATTGCCTGTGCGGCTTACGGGAACGGGCTCTTTCGCGTACAAGCGGAAGTGTCCGCAACCTTCACGAATGCAGAATACGGGAAGCAGGACACAATCGTACTTGTAGGCCAGAGAGGCCGGGAGCGAACTTGTCATCGCGGGACGGCCGAAAAATTCCACCGGTATACCGCGCGCGCCCGCGTTTTGATCGATCAGCATTCCGACAATCTCCTTGCGCTTCAAGGCGTGGATCGCATCTTGTATCCCCTTAACCGCATCGAGGTTGAATGTGCCAGCGATGCTCCTCACCCGCTTTACGTAATTGTAAATGTAAGGATTGCGGAAGGGCTTACCGAACACGTGAGAAGGGCGCTTCACATACCACGCGAAGGAGGCGATGATTTCCCAATTGCCGAGATGCGATATGAGAAGAATAACGGCCTTCGGCCCGTTGAAGGCGCGCTGGGCAATATCCTCACCGTATTTTACGGCGCGCTTATCCAGCTCGTGAAAGACCGACGGTATCTTGACGAACTCCACGACAACGCGCGCGAAATTCTGGAATGATTCCTTCGCGATCGCGATAACCTCACCTTCCGTCTTTCCGCGGAAGGCCTTGCGGAGGTTATCGAGAGTCACTTTCCGCCGGCTCACCCAGACATAATAAGTCAGTAAGCCCACCCCGTCAGCCAAACGAAGTGAGGCCTCAAACGGAATGAGGCTTAATAGAAAAACAAAAAGCCTTAGAAAAAGATAAGCTATCCTCTGGAAAAAATCCTTAATCATGATAGATACCCGGAGCCGGTTTCATAGGTCAGAATTACCTTTACGTGGCCGGTGACGAAAGTGAAATTTAAGGCAAAACGTAAAATGGAAAACGCAAAGCCACAACTCAAAATTTAAAACCGGACGGAAAAACTTTGGATTTTGAATTTCAATTTTGCGCTTTGCAAATTAAGCTTTGAGCCTAATCCCAGACACGGTATCTCCCTACGCAAAAGCACGTTCACGACTACCTATGAAACCAGTTCCCGCTACCTGTGAACAATGTTTAGTGCCCGCCCGGCACTTCGACGAGTTTGGGATCGCGCTTGAAGATCTCCCTGTAAATACGGGGATATTGGTCTTTGCCGCCGATAAACATAAAAGTCATAGGCATGACTCTTTTGGCGAGCCCGCTCATCAGTTTCGACTGCTTTTGAATATCCCACTGAGCTGTGGGATCCTCGCGCAGCCTTGAGATATGATAAAGCTCCCTCGCGTTCACGCGCAAAAGAACCCTGCGGCGGTGCGAGTTTGTAAGCACATAAGGCGCCGCTACCGATGTATCCCGTGAAATG
>JAQTRP010000015.1 GCA_028711765.1 Candidatus Omnitrophota bacterium
GCCGGTCGCATAATATACACCTTTATCTAATTTCATTTGACCTCGCTTAGTTTTTGCGCCTTCTGATAATGCTCGGGGCCGGCATAGATGCGGAGATGCTTTAACATCCTCGTGCCTAACCGGTTCTTGGGAAGCATCTTCTCCACAGCCCGCTTCATGATCTCCGTGGGCTTTCGCGCCATCAGATTTTCAAAACTATAACTCCGGCGGCCGCCCGGATAACCAGTATAATGACCGTAAAGCTTCGTCTTGCGCTTATCGCCCGTAACCGCGATATCCTTCGCGTTAATTACAACCACGTAATCGCCGACATCAACATGCGGAGAGTATTCAACCTTGCCCTTGCCGATAAGCAAAGTAGCAATCCGGGTAGCTAACCTGCCGAGCGTCTTTCCCTTAGCGTCGATAAGGAGCCATTTTTTCTCGACGTCCCCTCTTTTCACCATAAGTGTTTTCATATCAGCACCATTTAATGAGCCCCAAACTTACGGAGCACGAAGCGCGACGTAAGTTTGCTGGCCGAATTTACCCCGCCCTCTATAACTGCTAACTAAACAAGTTTCAAGTATTTACTCAATATTGCTTTTACATACCGCCACGGCTAACGCGCGCAACTTAGAGGGCGGGGTAAATTCGGCCATACAGCTTAGCCTCGCTTGACCTCACACCCTAGCGCTCGCTAAGTTGTGGCCTCATTTAAGAACCGAAACGAATTAAAACTAAGAAGATAATCAAACCGATAAACAGAAAGAAAACTGCGACAAAAACAAGCGGCATAATTGCCGCGAGAAACGCGCGCTTCGTGGAAATGCCCGCGGCCTCCCTGAATCCTATTGTAAGGAGCACAATGCCGTAGACCGAAGCAAGTATCGTCCCGATAAAAGGTATGATGCTAAGAATCGAGACACCGTTCACGTAACTGTAAACGCGGAACACCTGTCTATAGCTAACTTTTCCTTTTACGATAAAGAGGCAAAAGCTGTAGACAACCGTATTTACAAAGAACCCTAGGAGCGCGTAAATCATCCATGCGATAAGCGCCAAGGGTTTGCCGCCCAAGGTCATGCTCCAAGGAAAAAAGACTCCCCTGAGGAACCAGCTCTCGACTATGCGGATAGTAGAGAAACGAAAATAAATATTAAAGAACGCTACTATCGCTATAAAGATAATTGCGAATAAAAAGGGATCTAAAAGTGAATTCCCCTTGACGAGGCATTTGAAAAAGTCGCTCGGCGCGAGGATGAGCCTTTTCCAAGTTATAAGGAAGGCGCGCAAAAAACCAAATCTACGCCTGTCCTCCCATTCGATACCCTCCGGGCAATACGCCCTCTCCTCGCTCATTCCCTGTCCTATCCATAAGTGCCGACCGTAAAAAGTGTTGGAGTATATCAAAAAAGCAAATTTTTGTCAAAGTCTATTTGCCGCGAGGGGCGCCGCAGCTTCAGGATTTGCCGCGCTTCTTAAGGTAGGATTCGCCTTCGCGTAAACGCTTTATTCCACGCTGTATACCGAGAGACGAGGCCTCGAGCTTTGGCCGGACCACAAAAACAACCAAGGCAATGCCCGCGGCCGCGCTTAACCAATCAATCGCGAGGTCTTTCCACTCAAAGTTGCGGCCGCCGAGGCCGGAAAGCTGAAAGAGTTCGTCCGCAACCGAAAACGTCATAACAAGAAGGAAGGACGCGAGATAAAGTTCTTTAGTCCCGATGTGATGCCGCAGTGCCCGCCAGACAAGCATGCTCAAGAGACAATAAGTCAGAAAATGAAGCCTTTCGTGGGTAATTTTAAACCCCATAGACACCACTAAACCGGCAACTACAATCCCGACAAGCCAAAGGTAAGCTGAGGAGGGAGATTCCTTATCCCGCTTGACGAGATACGCCAGCAGAAATAAAAATATGGCGCCGATGAGAATGTCGGCCGCGCGGTCGAAGAAAATATCAACCTTAGCCTGCCCCATCGAAATAAGAAAGTGATAATACAAAGGAATGAGAATGAGCGTAAAACCAAAGGCCGCCGTCAGGACGGTCCAATCAAGAATTATCTTGGTTTTCCGGAGCATGTCTTCTCGGAGTGCTTTTAACAAGGGAGGTTAAAACTGTCGCCTTAATCTGCTCGAGAGAAAATGGCTTTGTAATAAAAACGGAGGCGCCGAGTTCGGCTGCCTCTTCGCAAACCGCGTCATCCTTCAGGCCGGAAAGAATCACCACATCGATTTCGGGAAGGACGCGCTTTGCCTCGCGCAGTACATCAAGACCGTCGACGCCCGGCATAACAATATCAAGAAAAAGCAGAAAAGGCCTGAGCCGTTTAAGTTTCCCGATAACGAGTTTCGCGTCCGTTACCTGCTCAACTTTATAACCTTCGCGCGCGAGGTAAGTATGGATAACGCTGCACACCGTAGGGTCGTCATCGGCAACCACAATACAATCGGTTAGCTTATCTCCCGATATCGGTTCTTTAAGGGGGTATTTCGCTGTCTGTTTTGCTTTACCGACAATCATAGTATAAAGTATCGTGACGAGGCCTGAAATATCTACGGCAGGTTTGAGATAAAGACAAGAACCCTGCCTTCCAAATTCGTTAATTGAGGCCTGCGTGCTAAATGGATTCACGCCAATGAGAACGCTTGCATTCGGATAGGAACGGCGGCACTGGCTAAGAAATTCCCCTGTGTTTTTCCCGAGAGAATCGGCAATAACTATGATCAAATCCGGTCTTTTCCCGGAAGATAAAGAAAGGGCATCTGTCTTATCAACCCACAAAACGCTAAGCCCGCGTTTATCAAAAACTTCCTTTATTTTTACGAAAAGCCCGGCGTCATAATCCGCAACGAGAATATTGACGCCGTGAAGCTGGCTGACCCAAATTTCGGCAGCATAAGACAAGAGATTCCTTTTTAGCAGTTCCGCATCGACCGGCTTTAAAAGGTAATCAATCGCCCCGAGACTGAGTAGTTCTTTAACCGCCTGAGCGTCGTGGACATCACCCATTGTAATGATTATGATCCTCGCCCCTGTCTCGCGCACCTTGCGCAGGACTTCGGTACCGCTCATTGCCGGCATCGCGAGGTCAAGCAGGATGATGTGAGGCTTGTCTTTTTTGATTCTTTCCAAAGCCTCCGCGCCCGACGCCGCCTCGGTAACTTCATACCCCTCATCCTTAAGGGCATTCCTCAGGCTGTTGCGCACACTGTCTTCGTCATCTACAATTAATACCTTGATCATGTTTTGCTATTCTTCTTTTACCTAAATCCAAGAGGGGAGATTTTGGTGTGTTCTTCCTCTGCTTCTCTGTTTCTTTGCCTCTCTGCTTCTTTTTTCACGATATACGACATACGAAGTACGATATACGGCTTTTTTATTTCGCGTCCATCTCTAGCAGCTTGAGCATCAGGCAATTCTCAAGGTAAGACAGATCGAGCGGCTTTGTAATGTAACCGTACGCCCCAAGCTTCATACAAGCCTTGCCGGTCTCGTCTTCCTTAACAGCGGTGATCATGATGATTCCGACATCCTTATCGAGCTCCCTGATTTTTTTCAAAGTCTCGATACCGTCTATGCCCGGCATCCTTATATCAAGGAGTGCAATGTGGGGCTTTGCCTCCTTTAACCTTTCGATGGCATCGGCGCCGTTAAAGGCGGTGACGACGTCAAAACCTTTCTTTAGTAAAAATCTCTCGAGCATTTTACAAACCGGCACTTCATCATCAACTACAAGTATCTTCTTTTTCATTCTCACACCTCTTTTTGGGGTTAACTATTGCTATCTTTATTCTCCGCTACGGGCAGCCTCACCCTAAACGTGCTCCCGATACCGACTTCGCTTTCGGCCTCGATTATGCCGCCGTGGCTTTCAATAATGCCGTATGAAACGGCAAGCCCGAGGCCGGACCCTTTATCTTTAGTCGTAAAAAAAGGGACAAACAACCTCCTCATCACTTCTTCGTTCATCCCGGGACCGGTATCGGTAATTTCAATATTAACGACATCCATTCCGACTTTAAGAACATCGGTCTTCCTCTTGCCGTGGGCGGACACCTGTTCTACGTAAGTTCTGACTTTTAAAACCCCGCCGCTCTCCATAGCCTGAACTGCGTTGAGCATTAAATTGACAAATACGGCCTGGAGCTGGTTGGCGTCGGCAAACACAAACAAAGGAGTTTTCGAAAAATCCTTTTCTGTGCGGATATTTTTCATCGCCGGCTGGAAAGTCATAAGGGTTATGCCCTTCTCGAGAAGCTCATTTACACTCACGTTCTCTCTCTTAAGTTCCCGCCTGCGCGAAAACTCAAGCAATCCCCCGATGATGCCCGCGATACGTTTTGACAGATCGACTATCGTCTGGAGCGCGGTCCGCGTCTCCTCATCCCTCGCTCCTTCCATAAGAAGAATCTGGGCCTCGCCCGAAATCGCGGCCAGAGGATTATTGACCTCATGGGCGACGCCGGCCGCGAGCTGGCCGATCGAGGCAAGCTTTGCCGTGTGTATAAGCTGGCTCTGCGTGGCCTTCAACTCGATTAGCGTGTCTTCGAGGCTGCGCCTTGTATCCTCGGTATCCTCCAAAATGCTCAAGGTGACCGATCTTGCCTCGGCACTTTCCTTAAGGGATTCCTCAAGCTGGCGCGCCTTTTCCGCGAAAGCTGACTTTGAGGATTCCAACTCCTCTCTTACACGCCTGCGCTCTTCTTCAATACCGACAGCCGAAGCGATAATGCCAAGAAACCCCTTACCCTTGTCATCCAGCTCAACATCCTCCTTGTAAACAACGCACAAAGAGCCGATGTATTCCCTTCCGTGTTTTACCGCACGCCCCACATACGTCCGGAGACCATAAAGAGTCACGTTGGGATCGGTCTTGGCATACACGGTATTCTGCAGGTTCCTGACCACAAAAATATCATCGCCGCCCCGCTGAATTACATCGAAGCAAATGTGACCCTCCGGTTTCGTGAGAGGATCATAAGTCGGCGGAGTATTCCATTGCCCTACCGAAAAAAGCATGCCCTTGTCAAGACGGTTGTAAAGTGCGCAGGTTGCCTGAAGCAATTCTCCGCAAACACCGACAAGGAGTTGGATATTTTCGTCCGGATCGGTTCCAAATTTAAGGAAACAGTTATTAAGCCTTATCAGTCTATCTTCTGTTTGAGCGTGTCCCGAGATAACGTTCCACAACAAGTTGGTAATGTAGGAACCCATTACTCCAACGTCTAACGGCCTGAATTTGAGCAGTTCCTTCTGAACACCCTTGTTTCCTGTCAGGTTTATTATTACGTTGAGATCCCCGCTGAGTTCTTTGTTTTTGAGAAATTTCTTATAGTCATTACCCGTTGGAATATTGAGTTCTTGGGCAAGTTTTATCGCGGGGGCGTTTGAGTCAATATCGATAACAGCCAGAATCTCAACCGAGGGATTGTTGCGAAAAAGTCCCAAAAAAAGAACTCCCGCCTTACCTCCCCCGATAACCAGCGCTTTTATCTTACTATACGGCACTCGCTTGCTCCTCGCTGCTTTACTCTATTGCTTAGCATCGATCATTTTCTTAAGGCGTTCAACCTCTTCTTTAAGCTCGATAATCCTTTTCTCCCGGCCGATGGTGATCCTCTGAAAACGCTCAAGTTCATCGAGTCTTTCCCTGAGCTTTGTCTCCATTTCCTTCCGCTCCGTAATATCCTCCGCGAAACCGTATAAACCAATAATCTCTCCATTAACGTCTTTGTGAGGCACTACGACAAGATGAACCAAAACCGTACTACCATCCTTGCGCCGTAAGTTTACTTCATTGTCGTAAACACCTCTTTGCATAGCGGTTCGCACGGCATTATTTCTCCCCTCCTCTAAAACAAATAAATCGTAAGGGGTCATTTTGCCGATCACTTCAGTCTGTGTATAACCAAACATCTTTTCAGAGTATTTGTTCCATAAAATAAACTTGCCGGATTTATCGATAGCGCCAAGATGCATTGGGATATAATCGGACGATAAACGATACCTTTCCTCGCTCTCTTTCAATTTTTCCCTCGACTGCTCGAGCAAACCAAACATATTATTGATTAAAATAGCGAGGCTCGAGAGCTCGTCTTTCCCGACGACAGAAACCCTCTTTGAAAGATCACCGCTCTGAGCGACAGCTGTGACTTCCCTTCCAAGACGCATTAAACGCGAAATGAGATTTTTCTCCAGAAGGTACAGTGTGGTCAGAAGGGTTAGGCCGCCCATTATAAGAATAAATATCACGAAATACAAAATACTTACCCTGCCTTCTCTGCATATATCCCTTGGCACACTTACCCTGAAAATAACGGCCGGCTTTCCGTAAATGTCACGCACCAAAATATAACCGGCAACCGTGTTTTTGTCCAGCAACCGGATTAATAGCGAAGTTTCGCCGCTGAGAGACATAGACACTGCTTTAAAATCAGGCGGCATATCAGGATTATCATAAAGACAAAAAGATACGGGAAATAGAACCACGCGAAACATGCGTTTCTCATCAGCCGGCTTGAGACAACGTGTCATAACCAGCGTGCCGCGGACGGGTCCTTTTGTCTGACTAGTTAGGATTGGGCGCGAAACGATAAGCGCAGGCTTCCCGCGAAGGGTAAGGATTCCCTTTACACCCGTGTCCTCTTCCCGGGAGCATAGGACGGTCTTCTGGACACGCAAGCTTTCACACAGGCCTTCGGGAAGATCTAATTCCTCGCCGCTCTCCGAATCGACCGACTTGCCAAAGATGAGCTTGCCGGATGAATCAAAGAAAAGCATCATGCTGATTCTTAAATCTAAAAGATTCTGGGTAATGAGATTCGTTTTTACGTAGGCATCGTTTAAGTCTGCGGCAAACTCATATGTATCATCCCACGCTGCCCAATCGTCGACTAAGGTATACAGAGCGTCAAGTTGATCGGACAATATACTGGCAGTTCTTCTGACATTGCGCTCGACCATCTGCTTTTCAAGCTCAAGGAAACTCCTCATCAAGACAAACTGTGAAGATGCATAGAGCGCGATCAGTGCGCCGACGATTATACTAACGGAAAAAATAGCTGTCTTAAACCGTAATTTCATAACTTGGCGTTGGGCAGGATGATTATTCCAGTGGTTTTAGTTTTTCTTTCTTTTCGATCTTGGCGATCGCGGCCATAATTTCATTGAGGTCAAAAGGCTTGTAAAGATAATCGAATGCCCCGAGCTTCATAGCTTCCTTCACCTTCTCCTCTACCGCGAAACCGGTCATCATCACGACGCAAAGTTCCGGCTTCACTTTGCGTAGCTCCTTAAAGGTCTCGAGCCCGTCCATCTTCTTCATGATAATGTCAAGGAAAACAAGGTCGTAACTCTCCGCCTTGACCTTTTCAATCGCTTCGGCGCCGCTTTTCGCCTCGTCAACCATAAACCCCTTCATCTTCAAGAAGCGCCGGAAGATGCTGCGGATGGAGTCCTCATCGTCGACGACAAGAATGCGGTTTATCTTATTGGCCATAAGCCACCCCCCTTTATTTATTCGTTTTTAACGGATTTCCCCGATTCCAAAATTCGTTTCTCATTATATAACATTCCGCAATTAAGACAAATGAATTTCGCACCCCAAAACCCCTGAATTAGCCTCAAGATATGAGAAACCAGTTGCAGCTAAAAAAGAGGCGTGTTATACTCGGCGCCATGCATAAGAAAAAGGAGCGAAACCCATTCCTGGAGAAACAACGCCTCCTTGTTATTGCCCCCCACCCGGATGACGAGGTCTTGGGCGTGGGCGGCACCATAGCCAAAGTCAAGGCGGCCGGCGGTAAAGTTTTTCTCCTTGTATTTTCAGCTGGAGATCTTAAATTCTACGACGGCGGGCGGGCCGTCCCAAAGGAAACACGAAAAAAAGAGCTTGCCAAAATAGTGCGTTTCCTCGATATCGATGGCTGCGACCTAATTTATGACGACACCGACTTGCACCTCAGGCTTGATCGTCTCCCGCGCCGCGACCTTATCGCCCAGATAGAGCGCGAAAGCGCGGTCTCGATTGATAAAATAAAACCGACCGCGATTGCCATTCCTGCGCCCTCATATAATCAGGATCACACGGCCGTATTCGAAGCCGCCTTCACGGCGGTGCGCCCTCACGTAAGGCGCTTTAAACCCTTTCAGGACTTGGTGCTTGTCTATGAAAATCCCACCCTCTCGTGGAATGTCCGCAAGCCTATCTTCAGGCCGAATTTTTACGTCGATATTTCCCGTTATCTCGATACCAAGAAAAAAGCCCTCGCCCTTCACGGCTCCCAAAAACGCGAAAAGACTCATCAGTGCAGTCTTGAAAACGTTATCGACTTAGCGCGCGTTCGCGGGAAAGAGGCGTCTGTCGAGGCGGCAGAGGCTTTTATGTGCTATCGGTTTGTAACGTGAAACCATTTATCCCACACTCAAAACCAACCTTATCCCGCCGGGAAGAACTCTCTGTCGTAAAAGTATTGCGCTCGGCCTATATCGCCGAAGGACCGGTGGTAAGAAAATTCGAGCGTGAATTCGCTCATCTTATCAGAAGGCCGGATGCCGTCGCGGTAAGTTCGGGAACGGCAGCCCTGCATCTCGCGCTCCTCGCATTGAGCGTAAAGAAAGGCGATGAAGTAATAATCCCGGACTACACCTGCGCCACCGTTATGAGCGCCGTCCGCTACACCGGCGCTACACCCATCCTTGCCGATATCGACGAGTGCGATTTCAATATCAACCCCAAGTCTGTAGCCGGGCTAATCACAAGAAAAACAAAAGCCATTATCGTGACGCATATGTTTGGGATCCCGCTTGATGTCCGGCCCTTTAAGAAATTCGGCGTCCCGGTAATAGAGGATTGCGCGCAGGCGTTAGGCGCAAAGTTCGGAAACAAACCCGTGGGCAGAGATGGCGATCTCGCCATATTTTCATTTTACGCGACAAAGATGATCACGACAGGCCGCGGCGGAATGGTCACCGCTAAATCTCAAAAACTACTTGATTGCGTGCGCGACCTTAAAGAATTCGACGAGCGGTCGAACTACACCGTCCGTTACAATTATAAGATGACGGATATCGAGGCGGCGCTGGGACTTGTGCAGCTTGATAAACTCGGCTCATTCATAAAAAATCGCGCCGACATCGCGAGGTTTTATAATAACGCCCTGCGCGGGACGAAAGCTACCATGCCTTCTTTCGCTAAAGCCGCGCGGCCCGTATTCTACCGATACGTAATCCGTGTGAGGAAAAATAGAGACGCTGTAATCCGCGCGCTTCTTAAGAAAGGAATCGAGGCAAAACCACCCGTATTTAAACCGCTGCACCGCTACCTCGGAATGTCAGACGGGAGGTTTCCTGTTACAACAAAGATATACAATTCGGTAGTTTCCCTGCCGATCTATCCCTCGCTCACACGTGCTGAGCAAGCATACATCGTTAGCGAGATCAAAAATATAATTTAAGCCTTTAGGTACCTGGAATTGGTTTCGTAAGTTTTTGTAAGTAATTGCTGATAAAATGCTGCCTTTATGTACCTGGTACCGGATTAATGGGACCGGTACCAGGTACATAAAGGTATTCTCCCCAGTGGAGATTTTACTTTTTACTTTTTACTTTAGGCTTTACTTATGATACTGACCGGCCACCAACCTAACTATCTGCCCTATCTCGGCTTCTTCCACAAAATCGCCATGAGCGATGTATTCGTCATCGTCGACACCGTGCAGTTTGTAAAGCGCGGTACTTTCGGATGGATGCATAGAAATAAAATTCGCACCCCGGACGGTTGGCAATGGCTTTCCCTTCCCGTTTTGTCGAAGGGGAAATTTACACAGAGTATACTCGAGGCAAAAATCAATAATGCGACACCCTGGCGGAGAAAACACTGGAAGACAATAGAGCAGAATTACAAAAACGCCCCCTATCTCCCGAAGTACGCTGAGTTCTTCCGTAACGCCTACGAGAAAGAATGGGAATATTTCGCCCCCTTAAGCGAAAGTATCATCCGCTTCCTAATAAAGGCACTTGATATCAAAGTCGATATATTGAAGGCGTCGGAGTTAGGTGTTTCGCCCAAGAACGAGGGAAACGGGACCGACCTCATAATAGAACTTTGCAAAAAAACTAAAGCCGATACATACTTGCATGGTCCTCACGGCCGCGACTATATCAACGAAGCAAAGTTTAAAGAAAACAGCATTAAGTGCGTTTACCAAAGTTTCGAGCACCCTGTTTACAACCAATTATATGAACCGTTCATTCCTAATATGGCGATTATCGACTTATTGTTTAACCACGGCGAGAAAAGCCTCGCTATCCTGACCGGAAAAAAACCGTAGAGGAAACCTTATGGGCATACCCGATGAAATCTTAGCGTCATACGCGGAACTGCTGCTTACCGGATGCGCGATTTCGCTCATCGCCACACCACTCGTGCAGCGCTTCGCCAAGAAAATAGGCGCGCTTGACTATCCGTCCCCGGAAAAAATTCACAAAAAGGTTACTCCGCGCCTAGGCGGAATCGCCGTTGCGCTGGGATTCCTCGTCCCGACCCTTTGCCGATGGCCGGAACTCGGCGCAGCCAAAGGTATTATCGTAGGCGGACTGATAATCCTCGCAATCGGTATAATTGATGATTTGCACAGGTTATCGGCGGTGGTTAAACTGCTTGCGATCTTCTTAGTGACCATCGTCCTCGCGAGGTTTGGGGTCATATTGCACCTTTTCCCCATATGGTGGCTCAATCTTGCGTTCACAATGCTTTGGATTACGGGCGTAATAAGCGCCATAAACGCGCTCGACCATATGGACGGCCTTGTGCCGGGCGTAGCCATCATCTCTTCCCTGGCCTTTTCCGCGGTGGCCGTGCAGATCGGATCGTGGACATGGGGCGCCCTCGCGGTTACGCTCGCCGGCAGCGCCTTAGGCTTCCTACGCTATAACTTCCACCCCGCCGTGATATTCTTGGGCGACTCAGGAAGCTTCTTTATAGGCTATACCCTTGCCGCGTTGGGTGTCCTCGGGCAGTGGTCAACTAACCCTTTTAAGTCCGCTATTATCCCCGTCATTATACTCGGCCTTCCGCTCTTCGATCTTGCGTATGTCATTGTCGTAAGGCAAATTAACGGCTTGACAAAATCTATAAAAGAGATTATTACCTTTAATGGAAAAGATCACTTCACACACAGGCTACTCGGCTTGGGTTTCTCAAAACCGGATGCCGTGCTATTCGGATATTTGGTGGCCGCGTGTTTAAGCGCGGGCGCCGTAATTATGAGAAACCTGAGCAAAGGCCAGGCGGTTTTCTTTCTTGCACAGTTCCTCGCGACAGTGGCCGTTGTGCTTATTCTGATGGAAGTTAGAAAAAAGCGCTGAGTGCCGGAAAACCTTAGAGAAAAATAAGCCGTGTTCCTTCAATACTGGGGTTTAAAAGAAAAGGCATTCGAAAACACAGCGGATCCCCGTTTTTTATACATGTCGGAGCAACATCAGGAAGCGCTGTCACGACTCTTGTACGCGATCACCGAAAATAAGGGAGCGGTAATGCTGACAGGCGTATTCGGCTGCGGCAAAACTGTGCTCGCAAACGCCATCTCCACCCATTTAAGCTCGAGCCAATATCAAATCGCCCTGATTACCAATCCCCAGCTTTCAAACGTGGAGTTGTTGAAAGAAATTCTTTATAAGCTCGGCGTGAAAGAGCGCCTTCCCGATTCGAAATCAGATATCCTGCACACGCTGAGCGAAATCCTTATCAACTCCGCCGACGACGGCAAGAACACGGTGGTAATCATAGACGAGGCACACCTAATAGAGGACCGCTTAATCTTTGAGGAGCTGCGGCTTCTGTTGAACCTTCAGTATAAAAACCGCTTCCTCGTCACGCTTGTCCTATCGGGACAGCCGGAACTGAAGGAAAAAATCAACCACCTGCGGCAGTTTCAGCAGAGAATCGCAATGAAATACCACATCGCCGGGCTGAAAGAGGAGGAAATCCCAACCTATATAAAACACCGCCTCGAGGTCGCGGGCTGCGACGGCAGGAAGAAGATTTTTGAAGAAAACACCCACGGGCCGCTCTTTAATTTTTCGGGAGGCATACCGCGCCGGATCAACCAGATATGCGACCTCGCGATGATGATAGGCTACGTCCAGAGTTTTCCATCGATCTCGGCCTCCGTCATCGAAGACGTGGGAAAAGACCTCGAAAATTAAGACGATCTTATGATTAAAGTCACGAAAATACTCGAGAAAATAAAACAGGAAGGCGGAACGGAAGAACCGAAAGAGCCACCGCCTAAGCCCGCCTTTAAGGAGGCCCTCCGCCCTCCCGTAAGCGATAAGCCGCCTGTTAAAAAAGCCGAAGATGAGGCGCTTAAGAGAAAAGTCTTTCAGCTTGAGGAAGAAAAACGCGCGCTCGAAAAAAAACTAAGGCAGGAACGTGAAAACGCCCGGCGGAAAGCGGAAGTTCCGCAGCGCGAAGAGGAAATCGTAAAACCGTCGGAAATCCATATCCCTATAGAACCGAGCGCGGCAGGCAAGCCGGGGGGAGCGGAGGCGTTTTACGGGAAGGCGTTAAAGACAATACGCAAAAATTTCGAGCTGCTCGAACTTAAGGAAGACATGAACCTTGGGGAATTTCTCGAGCTTTCGAAAGAATGTATAGCACTTTCCAAGAAGGACCCTAGTTCACTCCTTCAGCAAGCGGGTCGAGCCGTTCCATACATCCAGCTGATCAACAGCCCTCTCAATACCTGCATTTACGCAACCGCGATCGGCAGCGCGCTAAAGTATGACGACAGCCAACTCGAGGAGATCGCAATCGCGGCCCTCCTTCACGATATCGGCCTTATTGCGCAGCTTCATTCCGTCAAGAACCTTCTCGAATATCCAAAGACCCTGCAAGAAACACACAAGGAAATCATCAAAAACCACATCGACGGCCCGTTCCTTCAGGGCCTCCGCGACAAGGGTCTCGATGAAAATATCATCACGGCAATCCTTCAACACCACGAGCGCTTTGACGGCAGCGGTTATCCGCGGCATCTAAAGGGCGATGAGATATCGGACTACGCGCGGATTCTCGCCGTCGTGGAATCACTCGAGGCAATGTGCCATCCCCGCCCCTACCAGAAACGCAAATCTTTTCACGAGGCACTCAAAGAAATCGCTCTGGGGCGGAAAGAGGCTTATGACTCCCGCGTCACAAAAGCGTTGATCGAGAAAATCGGAATCTATCCGGTGGGAACTATGGTTGAGCTTGACACGGGCGAGATCGCGCGAGTCGAGAAAGTAAACGAACGCTACCCCCTATGCCCCCTTGTCCGCGTAGAATCGAAATACAGTCGCGACGGAAGACTGCAGGAACCATACCACATAGATCTCGCGGAGCACCCCAGCATTTATATCAAGCGCGAAATATCCGGCGAGACCGCTAAACCGGAGGGTGGGAAAACAAAGGAAGCATTGCCGCCCAAAAACATGCTGGCGAAAGCGCCTTGGAACAAAATCGCATTTTATATCTTTATGGCGCTCCTCGGAATACTCGCCCTCCTACTGCTCCTGAAGTTTTAACCCACCGCAACGCTATCCTCGCGATCCTATAAAACAAAACCCTGTACCGCGTGGTACAGGGTTTTGCAATTTAACGAAAATCCTAGAAACTTACGCTTTTTTCTGGACCAATTTAACAATCTCAAGAACAATAATCACGGCTGCGGCGACAGCGGCAAATCTGACCTGGCCAAGAGCAGGCACTAAACGGGCAAGCACGATCCAAACGGCACAAAAAAGAATTACAATATCCATAACTTTGTTCATAAATCACCCCCCTGTTTATTTTGGATAATTCTATCATTGCAGAAATAAGCATTCAAGACTAAATTGTGTACCTGGTACCAGTTTCGTGGGTTCGGTACCAGGTACACAATTTAGTTGTTTAGGCTTGTTTCACAATAATGCCAATGCTATAATTTTGCGCACAAACAAAACTGGGGCCCGAATGAAAAACGGCATTTTACCGCTTCTATTAGTTCTCCTTCTTCTTGCAGGCTGTTCCATGAATACCGCCGCCGATCTTAACCCGTCCAACTGGCTGACCGGAAACACCCAACTTGATAAACGCGACCTGTGTGCGAGAGGTGCGGTGGATTATCTTGGAAAATCCGCCAACGAGGTAATCGACAACCTCGGCCAGCCCGAATACACGGAAACAAAAGAGAGAGGCCGCATCCAGATTTGGGAATTCACCTACTATCAGCCTAAGGAAAAAATCTCGGACGAGAAACGCAAGAACTTGAGGGTCACAATGAGAGATCAGGTAGTCATTCAGGTTGAAAGCCCCGACCTTAAAGAACCCAAGATTCTTAAAGCCAAGCAGAAATAATGCTCATCGAAGAAACCAAGATAAGTCTGCTCAGGGAATCGCTAGATAAAGGCCGCTCTATCGAAACCACCGTCACGGGCGACAGTATGCTTCCCTTCCTTAAGGAAAAAGATATCCTTCTTGTGGAAAAAACCTCGCCGGAAAGAATCGGAATCGGAGATATTATAGTTTACGAAGACAACGGCGGCCTAATCACCCACCGGGTATACAACAAGTTCATCGAAAGAAACAGGCAATATTTCCTCACCAAAGGAGATAATTCTCTATTATTTGACCTGCCGTTTACCAACTATGAGGTCGTTGGAAGAATAATAGCGGTTAAAAGAAACGGAAAATTCTCCTATCTTAACAAACCTCTAGCAAGAATATGGGGAAAGCTCCTTACGCGCCTCTCGTTTGTAAGCGCGTGGGTTATAAACGGTCCGAATATCATAGCTGCCAAGCTCAAAAACCCGAAAAAGGAAAAAACGCTCAGCCTCGAACTCGGCGGAATCCCTCTTTCTCTCGAGGCGGATGGTGCCTCATTCATTTCCAAACTTAAGAATGCCTTTGGCAATTTCGAGACAGACAAAGAACCCGAATTGCGATTAATATTTAAGAAGAGATACAGCGCTATCCAAAAATTGATCCGCAGAAATATATTTAAGCTCACGTGGAAAGATGAAGACTTTTCACTTGAATTGCCCTACTGCCACACGGAAACAGATTTTGAGAAGAAATCAATCTTCGTCACTGCCTACTCAAAACATGGATGGGGGGATTTTCTGCGCTTTATAGTCTCAATACTCATTGTTGAAAGGGGCGGTTTCCTCTTACATGCTTCAGGCGTCGTTGACGGAAACCGGGCTTATGTTTTTGCCGGCCCGTCCGAAAGCGGAAAAACCACCATCGCGCGGCTCGCAAATGACAGAAAAATTCTCTCTGACGAAACGGTGGCTGTAGTGAGAAATAACGGGTCTTTCCTTGCCTCCTCCACTCCTTTTTACGGTGAGTTCGGCAGAATAACTGAAAATACCGGGTTTGAGCTTAAGGAGCTTTATTTCCTGAGAAAGGCCCGGGCCTTCGAAAAAAAACCACTCTCCCCCGCCGAGGCATTTAAAAACCTCTTCCCGAACATGATGAGCAGAATCAATGACCCAAAAATCGCCGGGCGGGCGCTGGAAAACGCTGCGCAGTTCGCCGAGAAGGTGAAATGTTACGAACTGCGTTTTCTCCCCACGCCGGACATATGGAGATTCCTTAATGGAGATTCTCAAGATTAAACCCAAAAGAGACAAAGATATCGCGTGGCGCACAGTTGAGAAAGAAGCACTCATAGTAAACCCGAAAGACAGCCTGATTTACCCTTTCAACAGAGTCGCAACTCGGATATGGGAGCTGGCTGACGGCGGAAAGACAGTGGCCGAGATCATCGATGAAATCAAAAATGAATTTGACGCTTCCCCCGAAACTATCGAGCGTGATGTAGCGGAATTCATAGAAAACCTGATCAGCAAAGGGCTACTCGAGAAACAATGAATATAATCTGCAAAGAAATTAACCCTTCGGAAAACATCGGCGTCATCACGCAGCGCGCGGAAAAAAAGCTTATGCCTCTAATTGCCCATTTAGACTTAACCTACCGCTGCAACCTGAAGTGCCTGCATTGCTACTGCGTAAACGACTCGGAAAGGGCCGAATTAACATTTCCCGAAATAAAATCGCTCCTTGACCAGCTCGCCGAGGCAGGAGCGCTTCTTTTAACTGTAAGCGGCGGTGAAGTTTTCCTGAGAGAGGATATCTTTGACATTCTTGAATACGCCAAAGGAAAACTATTCGCCGTAAGCATCTTTACAAACGGCACATTGCTCGATGAAGATAAAGTCAAACGCCTTGCGGCTCTGCGCCCGCTTTCGGTGGAACTCAGCCTCTACGGGACGGGTGAGAAAGTCCACGAGAAAATTACGGGTGTGGCGGGCTCGTTTGAGAAAACCCTGCGCGCAATAAAACTTCTAAAAGCGCGAAACCTGAGAACGGTCATTAAAACAATGCTCATGAAGGAAAATTTCTGCGAACTCGAAAACATCTTTCTTTTCACAAAGAGGGAGAATATAGAACTCCAGTTAGGCGTCGAAATCACGCCGAAAACCGATGGTTCGCGCGCTCCCTTAACGCACGAATTAGATGAGAAAATCCTACTAGGATATTTTGCCGGCGATATTCCCTCTTCTTACAACCCCCAAAGGGAACTCACGGTGGAAGAAATGGCGAATAAACCCGCCTGCGGGGCTGCCCGTGTGACGTGCGCGATAAATCCTTACGGAGATATTTTTCCATGCTCCATCCTGACGATTCCCGTGGGAAACATACGAGCCGTTCCCTTTAAGAAAATCTGGTCCTCTTCGCAACCTCTGCTTAACTCGCTAAGAAACATTTACGCTTACGGAGACCTGCCAGACTGTTCAAGATGCAGCTTAATTACTCACTGCAGGCGCTGCCACGGCATAGCCTATCTTGAAAGCGGAAACTTCGCGGGTAAATCAGAAAGTGCCTGCCGTTACGCAAAAATACTCAAAAATGTAAACCAACGCTTTTTAAACAAGGAGGGCTCTAATGGCGGAAGAGAAGAAACCTTACGAAAAACCGGAAGTTAAAGGAGCTCAGGTGTTTGAAACCTTCGTAAAGACCTGCTGTAAGAGCGGGGCCTGCAGCACTGCCCAAAGAACCACGTACGGCAAAAGCGGCAAATCCTCGAACACTTCCTGAAATCTTAAATGGATAACATCCTTGACCGGTGGGAAAAAGAAACGGTAAGGGAAATCCAGCCTTGTTCTTTAATTTTTGACATCGGCTGCGGCACGGGCCGCGAGGCAATTGAGTTCGCGAAATTAGGATTTAAGGTTACCGGAATCGATATCTCTCCTTCCGCAATTGACCTTGCAAGAAAAAACGCCGAAAAAGAAGGCCTTCCGATATTTTTCATCGCCGGAGATATAAGAAATTTCAAACCGCGAGGCGTATTTGACTGCCTGTTTTTCTCATCCGCCGTATACCAAAATATAGCGAGAAGAAGAAACCGAATCAAAGTCCTTAGAAATCTGAGCCTGTCACTGCGCGATGGAGGCAGGATGTTTCTTCTGATCGCATGGCGCCGGCACCTCTGGCAGGAAGCGTTTGATTACCTCATCTATCTGGCGCGGTGCACCGTCTCATTCCTTTCATTTAAAAACCCCTTTCTTGAGCCGGGTGATATGTACGTAAAAGAAACGGAAGGCGACGATACGCTCTCCTTTTTCCATTACTTCCCCTCCAAACGACTCATCCTGAAAGAACTAAAAGCGAGTGGCTTAACCGTAGAGGAAAAACCTCATGGGCGATGGGTACTCCATAAAAACACACAGCCTCCGGAGGAAAAATTTGCCGACTGCCTGTGCGCGGCTCGGCCGGATATAAAATCAATCGAAGAGATAGTACGCTCAAGGCCCACCTGGGATGCCGTAGTCAAAACCTGCCACGATGAACAGCTCACGCCGCGGCTCTTCGAGGTTATTTCAGGCTCACCGGCGCTCAAGGAAAATATGTCTCCGGAAACCTACCGGTGCCTTGAAAATATTTATCGTTCAAACCTCGCCAATAATATCTTCCTCATGAAAGAACTCGCAAAGATACTGGAATTATTCAGCGGCGTGGGCATGCGCTGCATCGTCCTAAAAGGCACGAGCCTGATCGGTAGCGTGTACAAAAATCCTGCCCTCCGGCCTATGGCCGACATTGATCTCCTCGTTGACGAAAATAACCTGACGCGAATCAAAAAACTGCTCGAAAGCACAGGCTTTGCGCAGGTCCAGGGCGGCGACCCGGCATTTATAAAAAAAGAAATGTTCGTAACGCGTCTTGATTTCCACACAGATATTTGGTATCACCCGCGTGAAACCCTCTCGTGGGAACTTGCCAAGCCCGCGGATATCGAAGGCAGGTCGTGTCTCATGCTGCCGCCGGAAGAATCCCTTATTTACACGGTCGCCCACAGTGGCGTGCGTGACGGAAGAATTAGTAGAATTACTTTGCTTGATCTTGCTTTAATAATAGAGAATACGGGAGAAAGTTTCGACTGGAGGAAAATCTTAAAAAAGGCGTCGGAATACAATCTCAAGACGCCTGTTGCCCTGATTTTGAAGCGTATGGCGGAAGACATACAAACGGAAGTGCCAGAATGGGTGCTCAATGAACTTGGAAGGGACTCGTTTCTCAACAAAAAAATTTACAGCTTCATAGTGAATCGCCCGCCGGTAGATAATATCGGACATTTCCTTATTCCGTGGTCAAAGAAAGGCATCGTGAACAAAATAAAATTC
The DNA here is from genome assembly GCA_028711765.1 of Candidatus Omnitrophota bacterium. Taxonomy (GTDB): domain Bacteria; phylum Omnitrophota; class Omnitrophia; order Omnitrophales; family JAQTRP01; genus JAQTRP01. The sequence goes on from JAQTRP010000015.1 coordinate 18,696, forward strand.
CTCTTTCCCTTCTTCCTCCCCTCTCCGTCCTTCATAAAAAGGCGCTACGGAGCGAACAATCCAGCGGGAGTGATTTTCTTTTACCTCGCGCGGCCCTTCATCCTTCTCTGGAAGGCAACAATAACCTTCTTCCGTCTCTTCTCTTATTGACCTTTTGCCTTTCTGATTTCTTGCCTTTCGCTTTCGCTTTTAACTTTTTACTTTTGACTTTTACTGATGTATCAGCCCGCCCTCTCTTTTAAGGCGCCTGATCGCGTAAGAGAAAAAGGAAAGGCTTAAAGGCAGGAGCACAAGCACAAACATAAACAGGGCGAGTACATCCTGCGACACATCGCAGAAACCCGCTCCTTTAAGGAGGGTCTTCCTGAGGGCGTTTAGCGAATAAGTAAGAGGCAGAAGATAAGATATCCCCTTAAGCCACAGTGGCAGTATTGCCACAGGAAAATAAACGCCGCCGAATAACTTCGTTGCCCCGCCGAGGAACCATCCGAGTGGATCCCCTTCCTTGAGAATGAGACCGAGGCCGGCAGAAATAATGCCGAGTCCCGAAAATGATAGAATGGTAAGCACAAGAATCACCGCTGCTGGCAGTATGTTGGCGTGGCTCAAATCCATTCCGAAGACAAACCCTCCAAGGATTAAATAGACAAACACCATAAGGGTTGTAAAAATAAAATCCCATAAAGCGCTCGCGAGGAGAACCGTAAAAATAGAGGTGGGCGTAAGGAATATCACTTCGAGAGTGCCGAGCTCCTGCTCCCACCTTAAATTTCCGGTGAAGCTGCCCATCGCGGCATTGAGGTAGTTTGAAAAGGCAATCCCTATAATCACAAACGAGAAATAGTCACCGCCATAAGGCTCGAGAATACCCTCCGCCCCCTTTCCCACCAATTTACCTATAAAAAAGAAAGTGAGGAGGGAAACCAAAGTAGTACCGGTATGAAAAAGGAAATCGAACTTATAGCTCAGCGCGAGGGTAAAATCTCTTTTAATAAACGCGAGAATCTTTCTAAGCATGGTATTTCGATAACCTCTCAAAAATATCATCAAGCGAGCCTGCCCCAAACGCCCTTTTTACCTCGTCAAAACTGCCCGCGCTAATTAGCTTCCCTTTATCTATCACACCCAAACGGTTCGCGAAACTTTCCACTTTTTCTATCATGTGGGTGGCGATAAAAATGGTTTTTCCATCACGGCCCACCAAGATATTCTTAATAAAATTTATCAAATTCTCAGTAGCGCCGGGATCGAGGCTCAGGAAAGGCTCATCCATAAAAATAATATCCGCCTTTCCCAAAAGGCTTCTTGCGACCGCCGCCCTCTGCCTGATACCGGCGGAACACTCCTGATAACGGACGTTTAAATCTCCTAAAGCAAGAATCTCCGCGAGTTCATCGATTCTTTCCTTCGCGCGTTTTCCTCCAAAGCCATAAAGCGCGGCAAAAAACTCCAAGTTCTCCCGCACCGTAAGACGCCAGTAAAAACTCTTCTCTTCTCCATAAATAAGGCTCACGCCGGCTTTCGCCTTATTCCCTTCTCTGGATATGTCTTTTCCGTTTATGAGGCACCTGCCGCTATCAGGAATTACGAGCGAACAGAACACCTTTATGAGGGTGGTCTTGCCGGCGGCATTAGGACCTATAAGGGCGAAGATCTTGCCCTTTTCCACTGTGAGGCTTACCCCGTCAAGCGCCCTAACTTCTTTGCCTGAAGGATGGCGCAAAAACTCGATGAGCCCTCTGCCGGGCTTAAATATTTTGGTAAGGTTTATTGCTTCGAGCGCGTAGGTCATTTTCTCTATTAAATCTTATACACAGATGAACACAGATGAACATTTGTAATAATAACCACACAGATGATCACAGATAAAATTGTACATCAGAGCATCGGGATACCAGTGGGCAGAATACCAGAATATTAGGGTATCAGATAAAAGATTCTAACCTGATACTCTGATAACCTGATACCCTGCCTACTGATATTCTGATTCCCTGATATACTTGACCGGAATCATCTGTGCTAATCTGTGTGGTTGAAGTTCCAAGCACCCATCTGTGATCATCTGTGTATTAATGCGAATAATGCTCTTTGCACCAGGCGATAGTTTTCTCGAGGCCTTCCTCTAAGGAAGTCTGCGAATCAAAACCCAGTATTTTTCTCGCCCTTGTAATATCCGGCACGCGGCGAGGCGCGTCCTCATAGCTAAGACCATAATAGTCGTGATAGTGGATGCGCTTGATTGGGGAAGGAGAATTTGAGAGTTTCTTAATCAGCTTGGCGAGTTTGATTATTTTAGTTTCGCGGGTGTTCCCGATATTGAAAACTTTGCCTCTTGCCTCTTCAACTTCGGATGAGCGGATTATCCCCTTCACGCAATCGTCAACGTAAGTAAAACTTCTCGTCTGCTTTCCGGTACCATGGACGGTTATCGGCTCCCTGCGGAGGGCCTGCTTGATAAACTGCGCTACGACCGTTCCGTAAGCCTCTTCGTTAATGCGGGGGCCATAGATATTGAAGAAACGCAGGACCACAACCGGAAGCCCCTTCGTCGCGTAGCTAAAACTCATATGCTCGTCTATTGCCTTGCTCGCAGAATATGACCAGCGGTTTATGTTGGTAGGCCCCAAAACCCGGTCATCCTCCTCTTTGTAGGGGACTTTTTTGTTCTTGCCGTAAATTTCCGAGGATGAGGCGATTATCACTTTCTTCCTGCCGTAGGTATAAGCGGCATCGAGTATTTTTTCCGTTCCTCTTACGTTGGTTATTATCGAATCGAGGGGATTATCGACAATGTACTTAACGCCCACCGCCGCCGCCATATGAAAAATGACATCGATCTTCCCGATTATACCCTCTAAGAGCCTCCAGTCTAAAATACTGCCTTCGATAAACTGAAAGCACGGATTCTTGAAGCAATGCTCGACGTTTGATTTCGACCCCGTGCTCAAATTATCGAGGCACAAAACAGTATCGCCCCGTTTAAGAAGAGCGTCGATTAGGTTTGAACCTATAAAACCCGCCCCACCGGTCACCAGAACTTTCATTCTTTAGGCCTCCGTTAAAAAAATCTCCGTCCGTTTGAAAAAAGCCGCCTTACCGCATCTTTTGTTATCCTGGAATAATAGCTTGCCTGAGACTCATCTTGCTCAACGCCTTCTGGCTTTCCCTTTTCGCATTGCTCCAATAAGCCGATTATAAACCCCGCCGCTTCCTTACTGCAACGACGGTAGAGATCGAACACCGTGTCCTTCTCGTATATGGGAACTTCCTTCTCGGCCACGATGGGGCCGCTGTCTATCTTATCGGTAACATAGTGAATTGACGTACCAAATCTTTTTTCACCGTTTACAAGCGCCCAGAAATTCGGCGCGATGCCACGGTACCGCGGGAGATAAGACGTGTGTATATTGAAACACCCTACGCGGGCCGTATCCCGGACGGCGCCGCTTATAATCTGGTTAAAAAGATCGGCTATGATTACCTCGGGCCCTATCTTTCTCAACAAACCAACACTTTCCTCCGAGTTTATATCGCTGACCGAATAATGCTCAAGCCGAAATAGTTTTATCAACTCATTATTATCGATAAAATTTCTTTCCTCCAAAGGCATCCTTGTCGTTCTCTCGAAGAAACAATTAGCCCTAAACCAAATATCGGCCAAAAACATATTCCACAAGTACCTGAAGCCGGACACTTTTATTATGCCGCGGATTTGCCGGAGCGGACCCTCGTTTTTGGATAGCTTTGGCGTAGTCACAACCACGACTTTGTCGTTTTTCCTCTTTAGGCAAATTTCCCGCAAAATAACGGGGCCGTGAAAATGAGAACGAGGCGTTAGAACAACGATTTTCATATCCTAAACTTTCTTCTTTGCCTTAATCAATTCCTGATAAAGCGATTCTGTTTCCTTGATCATCTTATCCATCGAAAAAAGCTTCCTTGCCTTTTCGTATCCCCTCTCGCCGAGTGCCCGCATAAGCTCGCCGTTGTGGGAAAGCCGCACAATCGCATCGGCCAATTGATGGCTGTCCGCGGGCTCTACCAATATCCCTTCCCGGCCATCCTCGATAATCCCCGGCACTCCCCCGACTCTTGTCGCCACTACGGGTATACCCATTGCCATCGCCTCGGCTATAGCGATACCCATCGCCTCGTAAAGCGACGGGAGAACGAAAATATCGACGATGCTCAAAAGGTGCGGGAGATTGTCACGGAACCCCAGAAATCTCACGCTGTTTTCAAGACCGAGGGAGCGGGCTTTGGCTTCCAGGTTCTGCCTTTCGGGCCCGTCTCCTACGAAAAATAGTTTTACATCGGGAAACTTTTTCTTAATTTCCGGAACGGCCCCGATTAAGTAATCGAGCCCTTTCTCCGCACTAAGACGCGAGACAGTACCCAAAATGGGATAGTCATTATTTCCTATACCAAGCAGATCACGCAGCTTGCCGAGGTCGCTTATTTTGCCGCGGGAGAAAACGCTAAAATCGACGGCGTTATATATGACCTTGAACTTATCGTGACTCGCGAGTCTTAGGGCCACTTGTTCTTCTTTGTCCTCGGGCGTAAGGGCTATTATCTTATCGGCGAGGCCGGAGGCCGCCTTTCGCAGGATATGGAAGAACCAGAGAAAATGGGTCGGCAGCCCTTTTATGCGCGCGTTCTTCCCGAAAATATGGCCATGTGAAGAATAGATCACAACGGGAACTCCCGCAAGTCTTGCCGCGTAAGCGCCCACTAGACCCGCTTTGGAGGTATGCAGGTGGACGATCTCGAATCTTTCTTTCTTGAAAATGGAAAGGAGCCTGAAGAACGCGGCGATATCATTAAACAAAGATACCTCGCGCACAAGTTCGTCGACTTTCACCAGCCGCACTCCGCTTGATACGGCTTCTTTGATGAGCGAGCCTTCGCTGCCGGTCTCAGGACCATAGATAAGGGTAATGTCGTATTTCTCCCTGTCGAGATTCTTGACCAAGTCGAGGCAGACCTTTTGGGCGCCGCCTTTGATAAGCCTCGTAATTACATGCGCTATTTTTATTTTTTCGGTCATCTATTAAATAGGGTGTTTATTCTCACAATACAGGCTTCCATGACCTCATCAACGCTGACCAGTTGCATATACCTGTCATATCTCATTCTCACGGCTTTTGGATACGCCGGTTTTATTTCCTTCCAAATCCCGGTAAAATTGAACTCGGGCGGATACGTGCCGTAAAGCCCATAGTCACCGCAACCGAATATCCCTACTGTCGGCACCCCTAACGCCACGGCTATATGCATAAGACCCGAATCATTCGCCAGAAAGAAATTACACCTCTTGATCAAAGCTGCTGTCTGTTTGATTATCGTCTCGCCCGCAAGATTTATCGGCTTAAACTTCGCGCAATCATATGCCCTCTTGATCCAATCACGCTCATCCTCGCCGCCAAACAATATAACCTTAGCGCCATATTTCTCCGTTAACTTGTCAATTACGGAGGCGAAGTTTTCGGGAAGCCAGGAGCGCTGCTCGATATATTTGGGATTAGCGCCGGCGTGGACGCCGATTACAAAATCCGTGTCTTCTATCTTTTTGGAAACCAATAAGTTCCTCGCGTAACCGAAATCCTTCGAATCAATCGATATCTCGGGCTTCATATCTTTTGTATCGCACCCCAACAGGCCAACGAGCTCGAGGTTTCTTTCAATTACATGTTTCCGGTCTTCTCTCGAGTCGGCGAGCTTTTCCGTAAGGAAAAAACCCCTGCCCTCGGTATCAAAACCCAGTTTTCGATTTGCCCCGCTTAGAACGCTTAAGATAAAAGGCTTCGCTACGCCTCCCAGGGTTAAAATATTCTGAAACTCTATGAAAACGTCAAACCGATTTTTTTTGAACAACTTCCGCAACCGGAAGAGGCCGGAAATAAAACCCGCAGAAAATAAACTCCCGATACCCTCCGCCTCCAACACCTCGTCGCAAAAAACAAACTCATTCACATAAGGCAGGCCATTTACGATTTCTGCGGATTTTGAGCCTGTTAAAAGGTAAAGCCCGGCGTTCGGATAGCTTTCCTTAAGAGAGCGTAAAGCGGGCGTGATGAGCAATAAGTCTCCGATGCCGCCTATTTTGAGGACCAGAATGTTCTTTATTTCTTTATCCATTTCCCGGTTAGAAACCTTTTTGCGCCGGCCGTAAGATTAAGTACTAAAACCAGCAGCTCTGTCAGCAATACCGTAAAAAATGAATGATGTTTTTTGGCAAAATAGACCGCCCCGGCAGAAATCCAAGGCCAACTTCCGAAGCTAAAGCTGGAGCCACCCTTATGTAGCACTTTGGAATTGTTAACCTGATAACAACGCCAGCCGGCTTTGTTTGCCCGCATTCCTAAGTCTATATCTTCGAAGTACATATAAAAATTCTCGTCATAGTATCCGAAAGTATCGAGCGCCGATTTACGAATCAGGCTGCACGCGCCGCTCACAAAAGAGAGGGCGAGAAACTCCTCGCCGGATACCTTATAAACCATTAAATTCTTCAAGGTCCCGCCCAATCCCAGTTCCGATAAAATATGGAATATACAGACCTTTAAGGGCACAGGGATAACGCTATCCGGACAGCCGCCGGACCTATGCGGAGCCGCCTGCCAGTCGCCCGGATAAAGAAGCGGGCCAAAGATAGCGCCGTCTTTGTGATTATCGGCAAAATCAATAAGTGTATCGAGCGAACCCCGGCCGATTTCAACGTCATCATTAAGCACCAGCGCGTATTCCGTGTTTAAATCCTTCAAAACCTGATTGTGGTTGGCGGCGAAACCTTTCTTTGCGTCATTTCTTACTATTTCGCAGCCGCTAAAATATTTTCTTGCGATAGCCTCGGGATTAAAACCGGATTGATTGTCAACTATCGCAAGTTTCAAACCATATTTTCCCGCGCTTGCCTTTAATGAGGCGAGGCAGTTTTCGAGGTTCTCCCCGCTTTTACCCGTCACGATAGACACGGTCAATTTCACATCCACCGTTTGCTTTCTGGCGTATACAGTGATAAAGTCGTGGCGTCTCAAAACACGGAGTCTGAGAAAGCCGATGGCTGAGCGCAGCCACTGAAAATACGCAAGATGCCATACCATAAATTTCGCGAGGCGCTTTGTGCGTTCAGGCCGGTTCTCGGCCGTAATGCCTGTGCCGCCGCTTAACGAATAATCGACCGCTTCAAAACCCGCCTTTTTCAGGATATCCCCTAGGTTCGATCGCGTAAAATGGTAAAGGTGCATCGCCGGCTCAAGGTGTGGCCATTTTTCTTTCATCTTTTTGGAGCGGCCCGACCCAAAATCGGGAACCGTCAACACCAAAAGGCCGTCCTTTTTTAATAAATTCCCCACCGAGACAAGCGTCCCAAGCGGATCCCGAAGATGCTCAAGCACATGCCAGAGCGTGACGACATCAAACGATTCCCTTTTAAGGTTCGCGTCTTTCAGCTCGCCGCAAAAAACATTTAATCCCCGCTCGCGCGCGCGAGCGGAAGCAAAGCGCGAAGGCTCGACGCCGTAGGCATCCCAGCCCCTCTCGCGGCAGACCTCGAGAAAGTAGCCGGTAGCGCATCCGATCTCAAGAATCTTCCGGCCTCCTCGCTTCCTCTTCTCGATTTCCTTAAGCCTCTTCCTGTTGTCGGCAAGAAATATCTCCCTGAGCCCCGTATAATCGACGCCCATGCCGGGGAGCTTGCCCGTGAAATAACCTTCCTCGTAACTCGCGCTCTCAGGGACGAGCTTTAGGGTCTGGGCGGTGCCGCAACCCTTACAGAGGACAACGTCGGCGAAGTCGAAATGATAAATCAACGAGGCATCATGCGCACCGCATATACCGCATTTAAACT
>JAQTRP010000107.1:0-2484 GCA_028711765.1 Candidatus Omnitrophota bacterium
GGAAAAATCGGCCTGCCCGACAACGGTTTTTGGCGGGGACTCGATGGGGAGGAGGAGGGCCGGTATAATAGCCCCTCTTGACAAGTTCGGTTGGATGGTGTAGTCTTATGTCCAGATATGTGGACATATGTCCATATTAGTGGACAAAGGATAAGTGAAAAGATGTCCTTACGCAATGCGTTGGATAAAATACTGAATAATGAGTCTAAGACTAAACTACTACGGGTGCTTTGCAAGTCTAATACCGGGTGGACAGGAAGACAGCTCGCAAGAGAGCTTGGCGTAAGCCCTACTACAGCAAGCAAGTTCTTGAAAGAACTGGTTCGCGAAGGAGTTGTAAACGTAAAGGGTGTTGGAAAGTCGTATCTTTACAGCATAGACAATAAAAGCTATGTGGTTAAATCCCTGCTGGTACCGTTTTTCGAGAAAGAGAAAGTGATTTTTGGTAAACTTATTTCGATTATAAAGCGGGCGCTTCTTAAGTCGCGTGTTAAGATTGAATCAGCCGCTATTTTCGGAAGCGTTGTACACGGTAAAGAAACGAGTAAAAGCGATATAGATCTATTCGTTGTCATCGGGGATCGAGAAGACAGTAAGAAGATAGAGGGCAAGCTCGATGAGATATCGGTTTTAGTTGCACAAGATTTTCACACTTCAATCGCGCCTTATATATTGCAAGTTCGGGAACTGAAAAAGAAATACGGGCAAAATGCGGCTATTATTCACAGCATCTTAAAGTCCAATATCCTGATTTTAGGAAAACCTCTTGAAAGATTGATTGTATGACACCCAAGGATATTAAAACAGTCGAGGTTGACAGGTCTCAATATCTAAATTACGAGAGGAAGGCGGAGGAGTTTTATAGATCTATGCTTTATGCCGAGAAATCCGGTTATTGGAATTCGGTCGGACTAAATGCCATTCATTGCGCCATTTCAATGTCCGATGCTCTTTTGGTGAAATTTAGCGGCACAAGGTCTATATCGAGCGACCATATGGTAGTTGTGAATCTGATAAAGCAAAATTTAAATTTGAAAGGTATAAACGATAAGCTGGCTACCCTCAGACGGATATTATCTAAGAAGTCTATCGTGGAATATGACAGTGTTGTATTTACCGAGAGTGACGCTGCGGAAGTTATGAAACAGGCCGAACGATTTTATCTGTGGGCCAAAGAAGCTTTGAACGAATAGGAGTCGGGGGCTTTGCCCTCCTTCGCCTCCTCCTGCGCCTATGTTTAGCAGGCCTTCGAGGTTGGCTTCGGAGGATAAATATATCGCGTAGCCCTAGAAGCAGGCTACGGAGGACAGGCGTTAAACATTGGTTCCCCAAGGAAAAATCGGCCTGCCCGCCAACGGTTTGTGGCGGGGACTCGATGTACCGATTTTTCCTTACATCTTTTAAAAAATAGGCGGCTTGGTTTGTTTCGAGCGCGGCAGTTCGAATGGGTTTAACTTACGGCTTACAGCTTAAAGCTTACAGCTTACAGCTTACAGCTGCAATTTAACCTAATAACGACGGAGTAAAAATCATGAAAAAATGCGTTTATTGCGGGGAAGAGATACAGGAAGACGCCGTAAAGTGCAGGTTTTGCGGTGAGTGGCTGAATAAGGAATCACGGCCGGAGGCGGCGCCTCTTAGTTTGAAATTTCCGAAGAACTGGCCGGGATACGTGCTTGGTGTGGTAGTTTTTGTCCTCGGAATGATCAGGTTTTCGATGGGTGCGCCGGCAGGGTATGAGGACAGTGCGCCGCTCATTGCTATCGGGGCACTCATGACGTTGATAGGGCTGGCCGGTTTAGTGTATTGGTGTATCAACTTATATAAAATCCATAAGGCAATCTCTGCAATGGCCGATAAATGTTACCCCATTTCTCCGGCAAGAGCGGTGGGGTTTAACTTTATTCCGTTCTTTAATCTTTACTGGATGTTCAAATGGCCGGCGGAAGTGATTGGTTTTATAAACAGCCGCGATAGCTCGGTCCGCTTGAACAGGTGGTGGCCCGGAATAATCCTGCTTGTTTCATATATAGGCGGCATCTTCATCGGCGGTTTGTGGCTTTTCGGAAGTTTCGGTGTCCTGTCGTATTTAATCGCGAAATTAAAGAAGAACCTCGAGGTCGAACCGCTGCCCAAACCCTATAAGAGCAAATCAACGCCTCTTTCCGCAGGAATTGTTGTAGCCTTCTCGGTTGTAATCGCGATTTTTGTCATAGGATTACTCGCGGCGATAGCTATTCCGAATTTTGTAAGAGCGAAGGGAATGGCGCAGGTGGCCGTCTGCCGGGCTAACCTGAGTGCGATTAATACGGCAAAGCAAATGTGGGCTATGGATACCGGCGCGACCGACGAAGCGGTCCCTACATGGGAAGATCTGGTCCCGAAGTATCTTGCGACAAAACCTGTATGCGGGGTAGGGGGAACTTACAATATAGGCAGCGTCGGTTCTCTACCGACCTGCAGTATCGGCGACAACAAGACCGA
>JAQTRP010000107.1:2584-5993 GCA_028711765.1 Candidatus Omnitrophota bacterium
TCCCTACATGGGAAGATCTGGTCCCGAAGTATCTTGCGACAAAACCTGTATGCGGGGTAGGGGGAACTTACAATATAGGCAGCGTCGGTTCTCTACCGACCTGCAGTATCGGCGACAACAAGACCGAGAACACCTCGGATGACCATAGTATAGCGGGCCTTTAGAATAAGTTTTAAGTTAAACCCGAAAGAAATAAAGCTTGGTTTTGGGGTCAGGGCTTTACCCTCCTTCGGAGGGCGGGCATTTGGCATTGGTTCCCCAAGGAAGAATCGGCCTGCCCGCCAACGGTTTGTGGCGGGGACTCGATGTACCGATTTTTCCTTACATCTTTTAAAAAATAGGCGGCATGATTTGTTGCGAGCGGGGCGTGTGGAGGCCCCGAGACTGCACGGTCGGTCAAGGCGAGGGGCCGTAACCGAGCGAGTTTTGCCTCGCTGGGGCAAAACGAGCGTCCCCGCGAGGAATAAATCATGCCGCTTGTCTGCTTGTTTCTAAGGAAAGGGACAACATGAGAAAGTTAAGCGTTATTTTATTGGTTTTGGTCTTATTGGGGATGATGATTTCGGCGGGAGGGGTTAGGGCTGAAGAGGCCGAAGAGCCGGAATCGGATTTAAGCTTGGAGCTTGAATCGGACTTTGCGGGAGGCAAGCTCTATAAGGCGGGCAATATTAACGTTTTGGAGCTCCACGGCACTTATCGCGAGATGGGCCGCCAATACGGCAAGCTCTTCGGTAAGGAAATCGGTGAGATGTATGACCTCGCGATAAAAACCCTCGCTTCGGAAACTTTCAACTCAAAGGTGGAAGATCCCGTTAAATTCGAAGAGGAGTGCATGAAGCAATATGAGCATTTTCCGCGCCGCGTAAAGGAGATAGCGCTCGGCATTTCGGATGTCACAGGTATGCCCTTAAGCCACATCGCTTTTATAGACCAGATATTTGTCGCCACGCTGTTTAATTGGCAGAGGGAATACGCTGGTGAGGCGGGGAAAGGGAAGAAGAAATCGTCCGGCCACTGTTCGTCCGCGATTGCCTGGGGCGAATATACCGGCACGGGGCCGCTCGTCATGGGGCGCAACCTTGACTACTCCGTCGCCTACAGGGACTTCGATAAATATCTTACGGTCATAATTTATTGCCCGAGCGACGGCAGTAACGCCGTCGCTACGATAGGATATGCCGGCGCTATAGGAGGAATGGAATTCTTCAACTCGGCCGGCCTTGCCGTCGAGCTTAACGACGGCTCGATGATTTCCGCCCCGAATAACGAGATGTACAATGACAGGATTCCTTTCAATATCTCACTCCTCACGATGATGTTCGATTCCTCGAACCTTTCAGAGCTTGACGCTGCGATGAAGACGACGAGAATGGATTATCCCATACTTTGCAACGTCGCGGATCGGGAAAGGGGCTATACGTATGAGATCGGTACCCGTGACGTCATAAGGCGCGGCGATATCCACGAGGGGATACAGGCGGTAGCGAATACGCCCATCGATCCTTTCTGGAAAATGCCGGCAAAGAACATTTCCAAGGAATTCAAGCTTTCGATGGATAATTCCGCCGGGCGCCGCAATAATATCCTCGCGCTGCTTGAAAAATGTAAGGGCAGTATAGACGTCAAGACAATGGAAAATATTATGTCGACGCCGATCACCGCCGGAGGCCCTTTCTGGGAGGAGGCCGAGGGAGTTGCGACGATATATCAGTTCGTATATGCGCCGCAGACTTTTACGCTTTTTGTCAGGCCGGTGGGTTTTCAGGACTGGACCGAAATCAAGCTCGCTCCGCTCTTTGTGAAGGAGTAGTAGCGCAAAGTTTAAAGCGAAAAGTTCAAAATTGAAATTCAAAATTCAAAATTTTCTCAAACGGTTTTGAATTTTGATTTGTGGTTTTGCACTTTGCGTTTTAAACTTTAATCTGTCAAGGGAGGTCAAAAACAGTGGAACGGAAAGCGGTTATTTCTAATGACTTAGCGATTGTGGGATATGACGAGGCCGCAAAGACTCTCGAAGTCAGTTTTCGTAACGGGAAGGTTTATCACTACTTCGATGTGCCCAAGCACGTTTACGATGAGCTTATGAGCGCGGCCTCGCACGGTACCTATTTCAACTCGAACATCAAGAACGCCTACAAGTCCGAGAAGATAGCGTAAAAGACAGCTATAAGCTTTAAGCTATAAGCTGTAAGTTTTAACCCACTAACCATTTTGTCCATCCTCCGTAGCCTGCCGCGTAGGTCTACCACATATAGGCAAAGGAGGAACTGACTACTGCTTTCTAAGGTGCGTGGGCAGGATTTTCAGCATTTCGCGGTACTTGGCAACGGTGCGGCGGGCAACCTTAATTCCTTCAGACTCCAGGATTTTCACAATCTTCGCGTCGCTCAGAGGTTTGATTTTATCCTCCGATTCGATTATCGCGCGTATTTTTTCTATAATGCTTTTCTGTGAATCGTCCCCTCCGTCCTCGCGCCTTATTTTTGTCGAGAAGAAACGCTTGTAGGGGAGCGTGCCCTGCGGGGTGCTGATGTATTTTCCCGAAATCGCGCGGCTTACGGTTGATTCGTGCAGGCCGGTGCGCTCGGCGATACCTTTAAGCGAAAGCGGTTTCAGCGCCGAGGCCCCTTTATTGAGAAAGTCCTTCTGGATATCGACGACAGCCTCCGTTATGAGCCTGAGGGTGCTCTTCCGGCGCCTGAAGGCGTCGAGAAAATCCATCGCGGCCTTAACTTTTTCCTTCACGAATTCGCGCGTCTTTTTGTCGAGTTTCTCGTCCTTCAGCATTTGCCTGTAGCGCAGGCTCACGCGGATCCTCGGAAGGTTTTCTTCCTGCATTTCTATTGTGTAGGCGTCGGGGTTCTCCGACGAGGGTGTAACGATCGCGTCCGGCACGACGGTAATCGGTTCTTGGGGGCTATATTGGAGGCCGGGCTTCGGGTTAAGGCGGGTGATTAACTGGCAGGCCTCTTTTATGTAATTTTCGTGGACCTTGTATTTGGCCGCGAGTTCTTTGTGGTCTTTTCTCTGAACCTCGAGGAGGTTATCCGATACTATTTTCTGGGCGAGAGTCGTATCCGCGCTTATGCGCTTAAGTTGAAGCAGGAGCCCCTCGCGCAAATCGCGCGCCGCCACGCCCGGCGGGTCAAGCTCCTGGATTTTCGCGAGGACATCCGTGACTTTTTCCACGGCGAGATTGAGTGGCTTCGCGATTTCCTCGACGGGAACGGTAAGGTAACCGTCCTCGTTGATATTTCCTATGATTTCATTCGCGATCCTGAGTTCCTCATCGGTCAGATCCTCCATCTCAATCTGCCAGGCAAGGTAGTCGTTCAGGGAGGAAGGTTTTGTAAGCAGGCTCTCGCGGTAGTCGTGTTTTTTAACGGCCTCGCTTAAGTCCGTTCCCGCG
>JAQTRP010000016.1 GCA_028711765.1 Candidatus Omnitrophota bacterium
GCGCGGGAATTTCACATTAATACCTCAAGACGAGGCCCGGGTTTCTTTCGCTCCCATACTGAAGAAAGCCGACTGCCTTATCCGCTGGGAAGACGAGGTCCGGGCAATCCGTAACAGGATCCGTGCTTTCGTTCCGTGGCCCGCCGCCTTTAGCTTCTTTAAGGGTGAACGCGTGAAAATCCTTAAATCCGCGGGATATAACGAGCGTGGCGTGAAATCACGGGCCGGCAAAATTGTGACGATTGACAAAAAAGGTTTTATTGGAGTAGAAGCGGCGAATGGCACAATTGTTATCGACGAAGTTCAGCCCGAGGGTAAAAATAGAATGCGCGCTTATGATTTTTGCCTCGGCCGCTCCGGCAAAATAGGCGACCGGTTCGGCAATTACGGGAATGAAAAATAACATATGAAAATACTCCATCTTACAACCCACCTCAACACCGGCGGGATCACAACGTACATAGAGACCCTCGGCCGGTTCCTCAATGCTGAGGGGCATACCGTTGCCGTTCTGTCTTCGGGCGGAGAAATGGTTCCGCATTATGAGGCATGCGGTATCCCGTGCTATATAATGGATATTAAAACGAAGAGCGAGCTCAGCCCGAAACTTTACCGCGCGATCCCAAAGGTCGTCAAGCTCGTTAAAGCCGAGCGCTTTGATTTAATCCACGCTCACACCCGTGTTACACAAGTGCTAGCAAACTGGGTCAAGCTCTTCACCGGTGTGCCTTGCGTAAGCACCTGCCATGGATTTTACAAACGCCGCTTAGGAAGGCGGATTTTCCCCGCCTGGGGAGACTATGTTATCGCGATAAGCGGTGCTGTGGGCGAGAACCTAAAACATTATTTCAAGGTGAACGAAAATAAAATACGTGTTGTTCACAACGCGGTTGACATGAACCGTATTATCTCGGAATACGCGGTGGCGAATCCGGCGGATGTCAGAAAATCGCTCAAACTGCCTCCGGAAACATTTGTTATCGGCTCTGTCGCGCGGCTTGTCAGGGATAAAGGGCATGAATATTTGGTTAAAGCGGTGCCCGAAATCTTAAAAGAATTCCCAAACATAAGAGTTCTTATTATCGGAGACGGTCCGTACCGGCGCCAGCTTGAAAAATTGACAAAGTGCTTAAATCTTGAGCACTACGTTCTATTTTTGGGCAACAGGCGCGACGTCATAAGGTTGCTGTCGGTTGTGGATATTTTTATTCTGCCCGCTGTCTGGCGCGAGGGTTTCGGGCTTTCAATGATTGAAGCAATGACCGCAAAGAAACCGATAGTTGTTACCAATATTTGCGCCCTGAACACTATTATTACCCCAGGCGTAAACGGGCTCATGGTGCCGCCCAAAGATTCTAAGTCTATAGCCGGAGCTATATGCGACCTCCTGAGAGATACGGAGCTTCGGGAGAAAATCAGCGATGGCGGACATCAATTTGTCCGCGACAATTTCTCCCTGCCCACCCTGCAGAAAGGAATCCTTAGCGTTTATAGGGAAGTGGAAGCTATTTACAAGAAAGCAGCGAGTGTTCGTGTTTAAGGAGATTTGAACGGTATGGAAAAACATACATGGGAATCCCACTGGGAACACATAAATCGTTCATTTGTTGAACGGGCGATCGAACGGTATAAAACAGCGAGCGGATATCGCAAACTGCTTAATGCTGTTTCCGAGATAGGCAACAACGGGCGTTCGCTTGAGGTCGGCGCCGGTAAGGCATATTTAAGCCGGCTTCTCCACCTGCGCGGCTGGCAGACGACCGCTATCGATATAGATAAGGGCGTTGTTACCGCAAATTCGGAAGTGGTTGATCAATATCTCATAGGGGATATGTTTAAGCTTCCTTTTAAGAATGACTCCTTTGATCTGGTGATGAGCTGCGGTCTCTTTGAGCATTTTCCACTCGATACGCTCAGAAATATCCTTTCCGAAATGAAACGGGTTGGGGTAAACGTAGCGGCGTGGTTTCCTACATGCAGCATTGAGTGGCACATCCTGTGGGCCGCGCGCAAGATGCTCGGCAGCGATCTTTTTATCAAGGTACACAAGCACAATGCACAAGATCTCGAAACTCTTTTTAGCGCTTTGGGATTCAATAAGGTGCGTTCGGGTGCTGCGCGCTTCGGGGGAATTTTCAGTTACGCGTACATTTACGGAACACAGGCACAATAAATTTCCCGCCTTTTCTTATGCTTTTCTGCAAACATAGAGGGTGTTTAAGCCGTAATCGAAATGCCGTTTAGCGGCGAGGTATAGTCCGGCACGCTCAATCATGGTTTTCATTTCGTTCGCCCAAAATCCGCTGACGGGCGGTTTTTCATACTTAACCCATGGCATGAGGCGGAGGCGCAAAAAACAAATAAGCGGATTAGGCATAGTCATAAGCAGCTTTCCATCGGCGGTAAGTACCCGCGCAGTCTCCCTAAGTGCCGCTACGGGGTCTGCGATGTATTGGAGGCTTGTGAGGATTGTTACGGTTTGAAATGATTCATTTCTAAAAGATAATTTAGCGGCATCCGCCACAATGTGTGCACCGCCGTAGGAAACGATATCAAGATTGACACAGTTGCCGTAATAACTTGCCATTCCGCCGTCTTTGCCGCAGGCGATATCAAGCATCTTACCACGGCTTTCCTTAAGGCATACTTTAACCCGTTCCTCAAGAAGAGACGTAAGCCCTAAGGCTCGTACTTTTTCATGCGACAACAGGAAACGGACGGGGAAGAGCAGGAAATCGAGCAATTTCCGCTTTGCGGTATTATCTATAGTTCTTATAGCTTCGTTCACCATAAACTTGAGACGGGTGAGGTTATAGTCAGGTACCAGCTACCGGATACGGTACCTGGTACCTGAATGTGGAATAAGGCGGGATTTTACTTTTTCCATAGAGGAAAAGCAAGGGGTCTTTGGTATTCGAAATCGCGTGCCAGGAACCGGTTTCATAAGTCAAGGTTGCCCTTCTGCGCCTGGTACTGCTTGGATACGGTACCAGGTACGTAAAGGTGTGCTCACAGGTACTTATGAAACTAGTTCCAGGCACCGGATGCCAAGGTTCGGTACCTGGTACGCGAAAAACGATGAAAGGTAAGCCTTGACAGTACCCCGTAGGTGTTTATAATATCGGCTCTCACTCTTTGATAAACTTTTTTAAGTATTTTCAAAATATGGTCTAGGAAACGCAAATGTGGGTTTAATTTTGCCCCCTTGACCCTTTAATTACGGAGGTTTTAAGATGGCGATCAGAGTCGGTATTAACGGATTCGGCCGTATAGGCAGAATGGTATTCCGCGCCGGTCACGATAACAAAAAACTCGAGTTTGTGGCTGCCAATGATCTTCCTTGCCCCACAACAACGCTTGCCCATTTGCTCAAATACGATTCCACCTTTGGGCAGTTTCAGGGAAAAGTTGAAGCAAGAGAAGGGGCTCTCGTTGTTGACGGAAAAGAACTTAAGGTAATGACTTATAAGGACCCCGCCGAAATTCCTTGGAAAAATCTCGGCGTGGACGTAGTAATTGAATCATCCGGCGTATTTACGGATAAGGAAAAAGCCATAAAGCATATTCAGGCCGGCGCCAAGAAGGTGATTATCAGCGCGCCCGCGAAGAACGAAGATATCACGATTGTCCTCGGTGTAAACGAGAATAAGTATAACCCGGCCCAGCATAATGTTATTTCAAACGCGAGCTGCACGACCAATTGTCTCGCGCCGGTCGTCAAAGTTCTCCACGACAATTTTAAAGTTGTGCGCGGTTTTATGACAACGATCCATTCCTACACGAACGACCAGCGCATACTCGACCTAACGCATAAGGATTTGCGCAGGGCAAGGGCGGCTGCGGTGTCAATCATTCCCACGACAACAGGGGCCGCAAAGGCGGTCGCGCTTGTCATTCCTGAGCTCAAAGGCAAAGTCGACGGCCTCGCGATGAGGGTACCCACGCCGAACGTATCGGTAGTGGACTTTGTCGCGGAAGTGGAGAAGCAAACCACAGCGGAAGAGGTAAATGCGGCGCTAAAGAAAGCGAGCGTTGGGCCGCTCGCGAGGTACCTCGAGTATACGGAGGAAGAGTTGGTATCCAAAGATTTTAACGGCAACTCTCATTCATCTATTGTGGACGCTAAACTGACAAAGGTAATCGGCGGGAACATGGTAAAAGTAATCGCCTGGTACGACAATGAATGGGGATATTCCTGCAGGGTTATCGATCTTACTCAATATGTAGGGGAAAGGCTCTAGTCGGGAGCCCTCCTTCGCCTATGTGAAGCGGGCCTATGTAGCAGGCTACGGAGGGTGGAGAAAAGCAGAAGGAAAGTAAAATGAATAAACAGACCATCAAGGATGTGGACATAAAAGGAAAGCGGCTTTTAATACGCGCGGATTTCAACGTCCCTCTCGATAAGAACGGTGAAATCACGGACGATACAAGGATTGTGGAGACTCTGCCGACAATACGGTATGCCATAAAGCAGGGTGCTAAGATTATTCTGATGTCTCACCTGGGGCGCCCCAAGGGCGGCCCTGATCCGGCGTTTAGCTTGAAGCCGGTGGCCGCTTATCTCACTAAGGCGCTGAATAAGAACGTCGAGCTATTGCCCGATTGCGTGGGCGATGCCGTAAAGAACAGGGTGTCATCTCTTAAAGAGGGTGACGTTATCCTCCTTGAAAATCTCCGTTTCCATAAGGAAGAAGAAAAAAATGATCCCGCCTTCGCTAAGCGCCTCGCGGAATACGGCGAGATATATGTCGATGACGCTTTCGGCGCGGCCCACCGCGCTCATGCCTCGACAGAGGGCGTGACACATTATCTTCCTTCGGTAGCAGGGCTGCTTCTCGAGAAGGAGATTACATATTTTGAGAAGGCGCTGGAGTCCCCCGATCATCCTTTTGTCGCGATTTTAGGAGGCGCCAAGGTCGCCGATAAGATCAAGGTCATTGAAAACCTCCTTAAAAAGGTAGACGCCCTACTTATAGGAGGGGGAATGGCGTATACATTTCTTAAGGTGCAGGGTCATTCAATCGGTGCGTCAAAGCTGGATGAGGAAGGCCAGGATATCGCCCGCAATATTTTAAAGCTCGCCCAATCCAAGGGCGTCAAACTCTTGCTCCCGGTGGATCACGTAATAGGAAATAAGTTCGCCGAAGACGCGGAATCTCGCACAGTCGGTATGGATATACCGGATGGCTGGATGGGGCTTGATATCGGCCCTAAGACAGTTAAGGCGTTTGAGGGTGCTCTCAAAACGGCAAAGATGATAATCTGGAACGGCCCGTTAGGCGTTTTTGAGTTTGAGAAATTTGCATCCGGATCAAAGGCAATTGCCAAATTCATTGCGTCGCTCTCCGCGACTACTATTATCGGAGGGGGCGACACGGCAAGCGCGATCAGACAGTTCGGGCTTTCGGATAAAATGTCGCACATCTCAACGGGCGGCGGCGCCTCGCTTGAATTTCTTGAGGGCAAGGTGCTGCCCGGTGTCGCGGCCTTAGCCGATAAGCGCGTTACAGTCGGGGGAAAACGATGAGAAAAGCTTTTATCGCCGGAAACTGGAAGATGTATAAGTCGATACCCGAGGCCGTGAGCCTTGTGCAAGTCATACGTGCGGGCGTTCATACGGTACAGGATGTGGATATAGTCGTCTGTCCGCCTTTTACTGCACTCGCGGCGGTCAATGAAGCCTTAAAAGATTCCAATATCGATCTCGGCGCTCAGGATATGTACTCCGAAACGGAGGGTGCCTTTACGGGCGAGATATCTCCTCTTATGCTCAAGGACGTGGGGTGCCGTTACGTGATTTTGGGGCACTCCGAACGGCGGCAGTATTTCGGCGAAACGGACGGACTCGTAAATAAAAAACTTAAAACGGCGATAAAATTTAATCTTATTCCTATCGTCTGCATCGGAGAGACACTCGCGGAGCGCGACGCGGGCAAGGCGAAGGAAGTGGTCGCGAACCAATTTGAAGGCTCGTTCCAGGGGCTTACGGCAGAGGAATTTGAGCGGTTGATTATAGCCTATGAGCCAGTTTGGGCGATAGGGACCGGCAGGACCGCGACACCCCAGCAGGCTCAGGAGATGCATGGCCTCATAAGATCGTTCCTGAAAGACCGACTCGGCGATACTGTTGAGCGGGTAAGGATACTTTACGGCGGAAGTGTAAAACCGGAGAACATTAGCGAACTCATGGCCGAGCCCGATGTCGATGGGGCACTGGTCGGCGGGGCTTCCATCAAAGGGGAGTCGTTCATTCAGATTGTGCGCGGCTCGCTCCTTGAAGCAAAGGGAAGCGGAAAGGTTTCTTCATCATGACGATTATAATCATTGTGCTTCATATATTGGCTTGCTTCACGCTAATTGCCGTAATTCTTCTTCAGGCGGGACGCGGCCACGGCCTTGCGGGAAGCTCCTTCGGCGCAGGCGGGCCGGTTCAGTCCATATTCGGGACAAAAACCGCGGATGTCCTTTCGAAGGCCACGACCGTGATGGCGATTTGTTTTATCGTTACCTGTATCAGCCTCGATATAATTCAGGCGCACAAAGGCCGTTCGCTGCTCGCTCGGGGTAAGAAGGCCGAGACACAGGTCGACCTTGAGCAGTTGAAAGAGGCCATGAAGAAAATACAAGAGACCAAGAAAGAACCCGCCGGAGAAGCTCAAAAGCAAGAAACTCCGGGGTCTGGCGGCGAGACCTCACCGCAAAATCAACCCACGGTTCAGACCGAAGTTCAAGCAAAAGCGCCAGAGAGTACGCTACAGGAACCCGCCCCTAAGCCCGAGTCCGAGCAAAAACCGTCTCCTGATTCCGCACCCAAATAGTTTCGTGCTCAAACCCTCAGTTTCGCGCGTCGCGTCATTGGTTTATTTTGCTCAAGGCGCGCTTGGCATCAGCGCTGTGGCGCTTCCTCTTTATATGCGCAGGCTGGGTCTTAGCATCGAAGACATTACGGTCCTGACCGCCATAGCCAGTACGCCCTGGTTTATTAAAATTATCTTCGGTGCGCTCTCCGATAGCTGCCCGATCGGCGGAAAGCGCAGAAAACCCTACATAATTGCCTACTCGCTTATCTCGTGCCTCGGCTGGTTTCTCCTTGCCGTTCTGCCTTTCAGTAAAATTTTCTTCGCCTTATCGCTTATTGCGGCAAATCTCGGTTTCGCCGCGACCGATGTCGTGACCGACGGTCTCATCGTCGAAAACTCGGACAAGGATAGCGCCCAGGCTTATCAGGGAATATGCTGGACATCGCGCGGTGTGGGCGCGGTAATTGCCGGATTTCTCGGCGGATGGCTCGCATCGCGGTTTGACTATCGTTTAGTTTTCGTCATCACAGCCTGCCTCCCGCTTGTGGCGCTCTTGGCCTCACTCGGCATAGAGGAGGCCTCTCACAAATACGTGGGCCTGCGGTACGCCTTTCGCCCGATCCTTCAAAGCCTAAAACTGCTTTTTCGGACGAGGGGGCCGCTCTTTTGGTTTTCGATATTACTCATCGTGACTGCTTTCTCAGGCTCCTTCGGGACACCGCTCTTCTTCTTTATGAAAGAAAAGCTCAAGTTCAGCGAGTTTTATCTGGGTACACTGATGAGTGTTTCGTGGGTGGGCGCGATAATAGGTTCGCTTGTCTATTTAAAGTACTTCAGCAAGGTGTCATATCAAAAGGCCTTGCTGTGGGCGGTTATTATTAACTCGGGTAGCACCTTCTTTTGCCTTTTGATTTTAAAGTATTATTCGGCGGCGTTCTTTCTTTTTCTCATCGGCGGTTTCCTGAGTTATCTTACTTTTCTGCCGCTTATGGCCTCGGCGGCCCGCCTAACACACGGGACTGATGTCGAGAGCTCTTTATTCTCCATCCTCATGAGCGTCTATAATCTCGGCACAATCGCGTCGATGTGGTGGGGAGGGTATATGTTCGAACGCATCGGCCTTGTGTGGCTTATCTCGCTCTCGGGAGCGATTTCTTTGCTTGGCCTCCTTGTTCTAAAAAAGATACGTTTCGGCACGGATTAACCCGCGCGATAACAAGACGCAAACCGCAGCTAATTTTTAGTTTTGATTTATGGGGTTTTTCCGATATAATTTTAGTCTAAACCGTAATCGTAACTTATAATTGTATCGGAGGTTATATGCCAGAACTGAGAAAAGATCCTGTTGTCGGACGTTGGGTGATTGTTTCAACGGCACGTGGAAAACGGCCGTCTGATTTCCTGCCGAGTCCCGTGGATGATGCGGGACCGCAAAAATGCCCCTTCTGTTACGGTCATGAACACATGACTCCGCCCGAGATCACGGCCTACCGCCCGGACGGTTCAAGACCAAATACCCCCGGTTGGAAAGTTCGCACCGTGCCGAATAAGTATCCGGCCCTCGGCATCGATGACATACTTACAAAACGCGGGGTGGGAATTTACGATATGATGACCGGTTTCGGTGCCCACGAGGTTATCATTGAGACACCCGATCACTACAGGGGAATCAAAGATCTCACACTGGAGGAGCTTTCGGATGTGCTCCGGATGTGCCAGGGCAGGATTCAGGACCTGCACAGGGACATCCGTTTCCGCTACATCCTTGTCTTCAGAAACGAAGGGCCCCTTGCCGGCGCTTCCTTGTCCCATCCCCATACGCAGCTTGTGGCAACACCGATTACACCTAAGAGAGTTAAGGAAGAGCTTATGGGCGCGGAGTCATACTTCAAACAGAGAGAGCGTTGTATTTTCTGCGATATCATTCACGAAGAAAGGGAGGAGGGCAGGCGGATTGTTTTCGAAAACGATCACTTTATTTCCTTCTGCCCGTTCGCATCCCGCTTCCCGTTCGAAATCTGGCTGTTGCCTAAAAGACACGAACTTGATTTTCACGCTTCGCACGATAATCTGCGCGATATGGCACAGGCCCTTAAAGTAACCATGCAGAAACTGGCTATCGCGCTCAATAATCCCCAATATAATTACATCATTCACTCGGCACCCAATCTCTTCCCGCGCCGCGGCTATTGGCAGACGATACAGGACGACTACCATTGGCATATCGAAATCATGCCGCGTCTGACTAAGGTCGCGGGCTTCGAATGGGGAACGGGGTTTTACATCAATCCCACACCGCCGGAAGATGCGGCAAAGTACCTTCAGGAAGTGACCGTCGCGATAGCTTAGAAGAAAGTCTTGCGTCGTGAATCCTGCCCGCCTGCCGGTAGGCAGGTGTCGTGTACAACGCATATGACACATAACGCATGACTCAAGACACAGGACTCAATGTTATGAGCGATAAACTACACGTTGCTTTTCTCTGGCACATGCACCAGCCGTATTACAAGGATAACCTCACGGGACATTATTATCTCCCTTGGGTGCGCCTCCATGCCATTAAGGGCTATTACGATATGCCCGCCATCTTAGAAGAGTTTCCCAATATGAGGGTGTCTTTCAACCTCACGCCCTCGCTCCTTTACCAGATCAAAGATTACACCCAGAGCCAGGACCCGGCGGATGATTTCCTCACTGCTTCACTTAAACCGGCTGATTCGCTCACTAGAGAAGATAAGGAATTTATCCTGGCTAATTTCTTCATGAACAACTGGAATACCGTTATCAGGTACAACCCCCGTTACGCGGAGCTCCTCCAGAGGCGGGGAAAGCTGTTCTCGAAACAGGAGGTCGCAAGAAAAACCGGTTTCTTTGACGAGGGTGATTATCGGGACCTGCAGGTTCTTTTTAATCTATGCTGGTTCGGCTTCAGCATTAAGAAAAAAGAACCAGCTATTAACGAGCTCCTCCTGAAGGCGAAAGACTATACCGAGGATGACAAGCGCGTTGTGCTTGAACTGCAACGCAAAGCGCTTGGTGAAATCGTGGGCCTTTACAGCAGGCTTTGGGAGAGAGGACAGATCGAGCTTACGACATCGCCCTTTTACCATCCCATCCTTCCCTTACTTTATAATGGCGGGAAGGGTGAAGGTTATAATTGGGAGGAAGATGCGCGCGAGCAGATCACAAGGGGAATAAATTACTTTAAGGATACGTTCGGAAGGCCGCCCACGGGGATGTGGCCTTCCGAGGGAAGTGTTTCCCCCAGCATTGTTGAACCGATATCGGATGCCGGTATACAGTGGATTGCGACAGATGAAGATATATTACTTATGTCGTGCGGCGGCGGTAACCGCGACGAGCTGATATATAAACCTTACCGTGTGGAAGACGGCGGCCGGTTCCTCAATATTGTGTTCAGAGATAAGAAGCTTTCTGATCTTATGGGTTTTGTCTATTACAACACCGATGCGGTACTTGCCGTCGAAGATTTTAAAAATCGTCTCTATAGTATAAAGGATAAATTGGCAAAAACAGACGGGGAGCATCTCGTCTGTGTGATTCTGGACGGCGAAAATCCTTGGGAAAATTATCCCGCCAGCGGCGAAAAATTCCTGGGCGAGCTTTACAAACAGCTTTCTAACGATCCCGTCATCAAGCCGACCACAATCGGGGAATTTATAAAACAATTCCCGCCCAAGGAAAAGGAAACCTTAAAAACACTTTATACCGGTTCCTGGATCAACCATGATTTCCGGATCTGGTTCGGACACGAAGAAGACAGACGCGCGTGGAAACTCCTCGACGATACGCGAAAGTTTCTCCTTAAGGCGAAACTCCCCAAGGAGGACAAAGC
The DNA here is from genome assembly GCA_028711765.1 of Candidatus Omnitrophota bacterium. Taxonomy (GTDB): domain Bacteria; phylum Omnitrophota; class Omnitrophia; order Omnitrophales; family JAQTRP01; genus JAQTRP01. The sequence continues at coordinate 10,657 of JAQTRP010000016.1, forward strand.
GCGGATGTGGGATGAAATCTACATCGCAGAGGGGAGCGACTGGTACTGGTGGTACGGGGATGATTTTTCATCGTCATCGGAAGACACATTCGATTTTCTTTTCCGCAATCACCTTATGAATGTCTACCGGATCGCGAATTCCAGAATTCCTCCCGCGCTGAAACAGACAATCAAGAATTTCAATAAACCCATCAGGGGGCAGCTTGTACCAATGCAGTTTATTCAGCCTTCGCTCGACGGAAAGGTAACCAATTTTTACGAATGGATGAACGCGGGGTCCTTTAAATTTGAAGAACCGATGGGGGCGATGCAAAAGGCGGAACGCTTGGTTAAGGCGATATACTACGGATTTGACCTGAAGACACTTTATTTAAGAGTTGATTTTCAAGATCGCATCGACCGCGAGGAGCTCAGAAAATACCGCGGCGGCTTTTACTTCGCGAACGAGAAGGAATTTAATCTCGAATTCCCGCTCGCCTCACCGCACTCTATGGAACTATACGAGCTTGTCGAAGACAAGAAAAATAAAATCGAAACCATCGAGGGCTCCATTTGTCTTGATGCGATACTTGAGCTTGCGATTCCGTTTTCGAAATTAGACGCAAGACCAAAACAGGAGATTTACTTAAACTTCTCCATTCTCTCCGAATCCGGCATCAAGCTTGAGGAATGCCCGCCCCGAGGAATCCTGACGCTCGTTGTTCCTGACGAGGATTTCGAAACGCTCATGTGGAATGCATTATAAGTTATAAGGCTAAATGAAGACCGAAAGCATCCCCCAAATAAACGGGAAACCCGTACGTTACCTAAGGGGTATCGGGCCGAAGCGCTGCGATGCCCTGAGGAAATTCGGTATCGAAACCCTGCACGACCTTTTCTATCTCTTCCCGCGCCGCTACGAGGACCGCGGACAGTTCAAGCGAATCAAAGATCTCAGGGTGAATGAATTCGCCGCGATAAAAGGCAAGGTTATTACCCTCGGCCTTAGGCCGATGAAACGGTTTACGTTGTTTGAGCTGGTACTGGAAGATGAGTCGGGATCTATTTTTGCCACCTGGTTCAACCAACCGTATCTTAAGAAAAACTTTAAAGTGGGGGATGAGGTAATATTAAGCGGCAAGGTCGATTTCTATAAACGCCTTCAACTTACAAGCCCCGAGTACGAAATCCTCGACGGCTCAAGCGAGGACACCACCCACACCGGCCGCATCGTGCCGATTTATCCCCTGACGGAAGGCCTCGCCCAGCGCTCACTCCGGCGCTCAATGAAGGAACTCGTCGACAATTACCTCACCGAAATCGGGGAAATTCTGCCGCCGGCCGTGGCAGAGAAAGAAAACCTGATGCCGCTCGCCGATGCCCTGAAGGCGGTGCATTTTCCTGTGTCTCTTGATGAAGTAGCGCGAGCGCGTTATAGGCTCGTCTTCGATGAATTTTTCCTTCTCGAGCTTGAAGTTTTGAGAAGAACAAAAACGGAACGAAAAAAGATAAAGGCGCATCCGATACCGGTTAACGACGAAACAATCAGGCAATTTAAAGAGCTGCTTCCTTTTAAACTCACAAACGACCAGGAAAAAGTCGTAAAAGAGTCTCTCGATGACCTCAGGCACAGTTACCCCATGAGGCGGCTTCTTGAGGGCGAGGTCGGATCGGGTAAGACCGTCGTCGCGGCGTGCCTTGCTTATTGCGTTGCGCGTAATCACCTCCAGACGGCGTTTATGGTGCCGACTGAAATTCTTGCCGAGCAGCACTTTCTAACCCTCACAAAACTGCTACAAAAATCCAACCTCCGCGTGGCGCTGCTTACCTCAAGCTCTATCCACCGCAAGGAAATAATAGGCCGCGTGAAGAGAGGCGAGGTGGATATTGTAGTCGGAACGCACGCCCTTATACAGGAAGATGTATCCTTCAGGAACCTGGGTTTTGTTATAATCGACGAGCAGCATAAATTCGGCGTGCGCCAGAGAACCTTACTCCTCAACCACGATACGAAACCGCACCTCTTGGTGATGAGTGCGACGCCGATTCCCAGAACGCTCGGGCTAACGCTCTACGGCGACCTTGAGATTTCCGTAATCAGGGAACTTCCGAAAGGCCGCGGCAGCATACGGACATTCTGGATTACAAGGGCAAAAGAAAAAGAAGTGCTTCGGTATATCCACGACCGCGTATCGGAAGGGGAACAGGCCTACATTATTTTCCCGATTATCGACGAGACCGAGAAAATGGACCTTCAGGCCGCAACTACGGAATATGAAAAACTGCGGACGGGTTTATTTAAGGGTATTCCTATGGGGCTTATCCACGGACGGCTCGAGAAGACAGCGCGGGATAAAGTTATGGAGCAGTTTCAAAGCGGCGAAATAAAAGTTATCGTCGCGACCTCCGTTATAGAAGTGGGAATCGATAATCCGCGCTCCTCGTTTATGATTATCGAGCACGCCGACCGTTTCGGCCTGTCCCAGCTGCACCAGATGCGCGGACGCATCGGCCGGGGAGGACAAGACGCGCAATGTTTTCTCTTCGGAGATCCGACGACGGAAGAAGGGAAAAAACGCCTTCGTGTATTAACCAAAAGCAATGACGGCTTCAAGATTGCCGAGGAGGATTTAAGGCTCCGGGGACCGGGAGATTTTCTCGGGACACGCCAAAGCGGAGTGCCTTTCTTCCGGATAGCGGACCTTATAGAAGACGCACCCATCTTGGCGAGGGCGCGCCGTGCGGCGGATGATATCCTCGAGGCAGATCCTCACCTTAGGCGGGAAGAGAACAGTAAGCTTATTGAGGCCGCGAAAAGATACGTAACGCTCTTAGATTAAATGGTTTATGACAAATGAGAATAATAGGCGGCGAATTTAAAAGTCGTATTATTTCGTTTCCCCATTCCAAGTCCGTGCGCCCCGCCATGGACCGCATCAGGGAAACTATTTTTGACATTCTCGGCAATAGGGTCGATAATCTATGGGTGCTTGATTTGTTCGCCGGTTCCGGCAGCCTGGGCCTCGAGGCGCTAAGCAGGGGAGCGGAATTCGTAACTTTCGTGGATACGGATAGATCCTGCATCCGGATAATCCTTAAAAACCTCGATCAATTCTCTCTCCGTCCGAAATCCCGCGTTTTGAAGATACCATGCAAACAGGCCATAGATTACCTCAGCAAAAAGCGGGAAAAGTACCACGTAATATTCGTAGATCCCCCTTATAATAAAGGACTTGCAAAAAAAACCTTGATGATCATAGACCAATCTGGTATACTTCAGCCCCACGGCAAGTTAATCGTCGAACACGCGAGACAGGAAAGCCTGCCCGCTGCCCTCGAAACCCTCCGGTTTGAGAGGATTAAACGATACGGCACAACTTGCCTTTCCTTTTACCAGGGCACTTAAAGTAAGGCCAAAATATCGACCATGATCAAGAGAAGGGCAGTATATCCGGGCACCTTTGACCCGATTACCTACGGTCATATAGACATTATAAAGCGGGCGTTTGAGCTTTTCGACGAAGTCTTTATCGCCGTGGCGAGAAATACCGAAAAGGAACCGCTCTTTAAGACGGAAGAGAGGCTCGCGCTTACAAAACTGGCCACAAAAGAGTTTAAGGGTGTACGCGTCGAGGCATTTGACGGGCTTGTGGTCAAATACGCTGCTTCCAAGGGCGTCCGTATATTGATCCGGGGTTTGCGGGCGACGTCGGATTTTGATTATGAATTTCAGATGGCGCTGACAAATCAGAAGTTAGCGCCCAATATGGAAACCATATACCTCATGCCTTCGGAGACGCATTTTTACATTTCGTCAAGACTGATTAAGGAAATCGCGCGGCTCGGGGGAGACATAGAGCATTTCGTTCCGTCTTTTGTGGCGAAAAAGTTGAAAGAAAAATTGGCCTAAAACAACAATGGGTTTTCTTCGGGATTGCCAAAGTGAAAATCGATATTTCAAAACTAAAAGACGGCGAATCATTTGATGTCGAACATTCATACGACCCGAAGGAGCTCAATGTAGTAGAGAACGATGTCCTCTACGCATCGCCGCTTCTCCTTAAGGGAGTAGTTGAGCGCTTTAAGGACTCAATCTTGTTCAGGGGTGAGCTTAAGGCGAAAGTTGAAATGATATGCGCGAGGTGCTTAAGCGCGATTTCAAAAGAGATAGACGAGACATTCGATCTTTTTTATCCCGTAAAAGGTGGAAAAACGATAGACACGACGGATGAGATCCGGGAAACGGTAATCTTGTCTTATCCGGTAAAGTTTTTATGCCGCGAGGACTGTAAGGGCCTGTGCCCCGTCTGCGGCAACAACCTCAACGAAACGAAGTGTAAGTGCAAGAAAGGTTAAATAAAGTTTATGGCTAATCCTAAACGACGTCATTCCAATACCCGCACCCGTTTGAGAAGGGCACATGATTTTCTTAAACCACCCTCGCTGTCTCCATGCTCGCAGTGCGGGGCCTTTATCATGCCGCATCGGGTATGCCCTGCATGCGGTTATTACGGGGGGAAACAGGTCATAACAATAAAGGTAAAAACAAAGGAAGGGAAATCGTGATCCGTATCGCTATTGACGGAATGGGCGGAGACTACGCACCGCAGGTTGTCGTAGACGGGACTGTGCAAGCTGTCAATTCATTTGGCGACATCGAATGCATTCTGGTAGGGCAGGAAGTAGCCCTGAAACGGGAGTTAAACCGCCACCGTGTGGTCGGCGGAAAGATTTTTATCCACCATGCCTCCCAGGTTGTCGAGATGGGAGAATCCCCCGTAAGCGCTCTCAAGAAAAAGAAGGATTCATCCGTCTCGGTCTGTATCGATCTCCTTAAGCGCAAAGAGGTCGATGCCGTCGTGACGGCAGGAAACACGGGGGCCGCGGTCGCCGCATCAATGCTTACACTGGGGCTGCTCAAGGGAATCAGGCGGCCCGGCATCGCGATCAGTGTGCCTACGTTGCGCGGGATTTCGCTCGCGATCGATGTGGGAGCAAATATCGATCCTGCCCCGGAGCACCTTCTACAGTACGCAGTGATGGCCGATGTTTACTCGAGGTCTATCTTTAAAAAACGCAGGCCGTCGATCGGCCTTTTGAATGTAGGCGAAGAAGAGTCCAAGGGAACCGAGCTGATGAAAGAGGCGTACCGCCTATTGCGTGATTCAAGGCTGAATTTTATCGGCAATATCGAGGGCCGAGATTTCTTCTCCGGTAAGTGTGACTGCGTTATCTGCGACGGATTTGTGGGTAACGTTGTTCTCAAGGTCGCGGAGAGTCTGCTCGAGGTTCTCGTAAAGATTATCCAGAAGGAATTCTCAAAGAGTTATCTCACCCAGTTCGGCGCATGGCTGTGCAGCCCCGCCCTCAAATCGATTAAGAGAGATACCAACTATGAAGAGGCAGGCGGCGCACCGCTCTTGGGCATCAACGGCGTCGTCATTATAAGCCACGGCGGCTCTTCCGCCAACGCTATCCGCAACGCCATTAACGTTGCCTCTCAGCAGGTAACGATGGATATCAATTCGCAGATTGTCCATGAAGTTGAGCAGCGCGAAGCCTCAGCCAACGAAAGTTATACTTCAAAAACTCCCGCCGGATCACCTGATAAGTCCGAAAAGGCGTCTTCATGACAATTTCGGTCGGTATCACCGGTCTTGGTGCGTATCTTCCTGAGCGGCGTCTCACCAATCTCGATCTCGAAAAGATGGTCGAAACATCTGACGAGTGGATTGTAACCCGCACCGGCATCAAGGAACGCCGCATCGCCGGGCCGAATGAAAGTGCCAGTGATCTCGGAGTCAAGGCGGCCGAGGAAGCGCTCAAAGACGCCCGCCTTACAGCGAAAGATATCGACCTCGTTATTGCGGCAACCATCACACCCGACATGTTTTTTCCTTCGACCGCCTGTTTAATCCAGCACCGGATTGGGGCCGACTGCGCCGCCTTCGATATCGGGGCGGCATGTTCGGGTTTTCCGTATGCCCTCGCCGTAGCTCAGGGAATGATAAAATCAAAATTCTCGAAGAAGGTTCTTGTGGTGGGTTCAGAAGTTCTGTCCAAATTCGTAGACTGGAAAGACCGCTCAACCTGTGTCTTGTTCGGCGACGGGGCAGGGGCGGCCGTTGTATCTGAAGTCGACAAAGATTGCGGTATTATAGCAACCTACCTCGGGGCCGACGGTTCGCAAGGGGATCTCCTTAAACTGCCGGCCGGCGGGTCTCTAATGCCATCAACGCATGAAACCATTGACCAGGGAATGCATTTTCTGAAGATGTCGGGTTCTGAGGTGTTTAAGGTTGCCGTCCGCTCGATGAGCATGGCCGTCAACGAAGTTTTGGGCCGCGCGGGTTATACGATCGACAAAATAGACTGTTTAATTCCCCACCAGGCAAATTACCGGATACTGAAAGCCGTGGCGGAACACATAGAAATGCCGTTTGAGAAGGTGTTTGTAAACGTTGACCGTTACGGCAATATGTCCAGCGCTTCAACCGCCGTAGCCCTTTATGAGGCCGTGAAATCGGGCGTTGTTAAGAAAAACTCGACTGTCGTGCTTGTTTCATTTGGGAGCGGACTCACATGGGCATCCTGCCTGATAAAATGGTAAAAACCGGTTTTCTTTTTCCGGGGCAAGGCATTCAATATGTGGGCATGGGAAAAGATTTTTATGATTCCTATCCCGCCGCGAGAGAGATTTTTGACCGCGCCGACAAAGTTTTAAACTTCCCGCTATCTAAACTCTGTTTTCAGGGTCCAGAAGAAGAACTCACCAAGACCTCAGTTGCGCAACCGGCTATTTTCACGGCAAGCCTCGCGGCACTGTCGGTCTTAAAAGTCCTACTACCGGGGCTCCGTCCCGCCGCCGCATGCGGTCTAAGCCTCGGAGAGTTCACGGCGCTTGCCGCGGCAGGTTCAATTACATTCGAGGACGGGCTTAGGCTTGTGAGATCCCGCGGCGAATATATGGAAGAAGCCGGCCGCCGTCATCCGGGCACGATGGCCTCCGTCATCGGTTTGTCAAAAGAGTATTACGCCGAGATCTCTCGCGAAAGCGGTGCCGAGATTGCAAACTATAATTCGAACGAGCAGATCGTTTTTTCGGGGTTAAAAAATAAGGTAGAGCGAGCCGGTAAGCTTGCCGAAGAAAAAGGGGCGCAAAAAGTTATATTCTTAAACGTTAGCGGCGCATTTCACTCAAACCTTATGGAAGAGGCGAGGGAACGGCTGCGGTTCGACTTGGAAAAGATAACCATAAAATCCCCTTCGGTTCCTTTTATTCCGAATGTAACCGCTCGTTTTGAATCGGATCCGGCAAAAATAAAAGAAAACCTGTATCGCCAAGTAACAAGCTCTGTCCAGTGGGTCGGGACGATGGAATTTCTTTACTCACAGGGACTTCGATCATTTATTGAAATCGGACCCGGAAAGGTTTTGAAAGGGCTTGCAAGGAAAATAAACCCCGATTTTAATGTCTTGAACCTGGACAGTCTTAAGAATATTGAGAAAGTAAACGAATTTCTTGCTGAAAACAAGGAGTCGCCCTATGTTGCTTAAAGATAAAGTGGCCATTGTCACGGGAAGTGCTCAGGGTATCGGGCGCGAGATTGCATTGAGGTTCGCCGAGGAAGGTGCGAAACTCGCGCTGTGCGATTTGAATGAGGAAGCACTCTCAAAAACCGCCTCCGAAATCGGGTCTAAGACCTCACAGTGCATTAAGTTAAGAGCGGATGTGACAAATCCCGATGACGTGGAGGCAGTCGTCAAAAAAACCCTTGACACCTATACAAAGATAGATATACTTGTCAACAACGCGGGCATAACAAAAGATAATTTGTTAGTCCGGTTGAGCCCGGAAGATTGGGATCTTGTTCTTTCGATAAATTTAAGAGGAACATTTTTGTTTACGAAGGCAGTTTCGCGGCCTATGATGAAACAGCGATCGGGCACTATTATAAACATATCCTCGATCATAGGCATCATGGGCAACGCGGGGCAAGCCAATTATGCCGCGTCTAAAGCCGGGGTGATAGGCTTGACAAAATCCGTCGCGAAGGAGCTTGCTTCGAGAAACATAAGGGCCAATGCCATAGCTCCGGGTTTTATCAAGACAGCGATGACGGATAAAATCCCCGAGGAAATGCGAAACGAAATGCTCAAATTAATACCGCTCGGGCGGCTCGGTGAACCCAAACACGTTGCTGACCTCGCGGTTTTTCTGGCCTCGGAACTCGCCGACTACGTAACCGGCCAGGTAATCCAAGTTGACGGCGGAATGGTCATGTAAAAAAGGAGGATACGGTAATGTCAGCAGAAGACAAGGTACGCGAAATCATCGTAGAACAATTAGGTGTGAAACCGGAAGAGGTCACTCCAGAAGCTTCCTTTGTGGATGATTTAGGAGCCGATTCGTTAGATACCGTTGAACTCGTAATGGCTTTTGAAGAGGAGTTTGGTGTCGAGATACCAGACGAGGATGCAGAAAAGATCCGCAACGTAGGCGATGCGATCAAGTATCTCCAGGAAAAACTGGCATCCAAGTAATCCTGCCTTCACCTTGACTATTATTTAAGTCTTACCTTAAACCGCGGACGAGCGATGCCACGACGTGTTGTCATTACAGGAGTCGGCGCCCTAACGCCTCTCGGGCTCAATGTCGACGATACCTGGAAAAATCTGATCAAAGGAAAGAGCGGGACCGGTCCGCTTCGAGCAACCGATCCCACTCCTTTTCGCTCTAAGGTCTCCGCCGAAGTCCACGGTTTCGACCCTTCGAAATATCTCACTCCCAAACAGGTAAAGAAAACGGATATCTTTGTCCAATACGTCATTGCCGGCACCGCGATGGCTATCGAAGACGGAAAAATGGATCTTTCGAAAGAAGACCGTACCCGTGTTGGTGCGATTATGGGATCTGGCATTGGCGGAATCCACACGATAGAGGAACAGCACCGTCTGCTAATTGAACGGGGACCCGACAGGCTTTCACCTTACTTCATACCGATGCTAATCGCCAACATGGCACCGGGTTATACCTCGATTCATTTCGGCTTGAAGGGGCCTAACAGTTGTGTCTGTACCGCCTGCGCTTCAGGAACTCATGCTGTAGGCGACGCCTTCCGCATAATCCAACGCGGGGAGGCGGAGATTATGTTTTCCGGAGGCTCCGAGGCCTGCATTACACCGTTGGGCTTCGGCGGTTTCGATGCGATGCGGGCACTAAGCCAAAACAATGATGAGGCAGAGTCGGCATCAAGACCATTCGACAAGACCCGCGATGGATTCGTCATCGGAGAAGGCTGCGGAATATTAATGCTCGAGGAACTCGAACACGCCTTAAAAAGAAACGCAAAGATTTACTGCGAAATAGTCGGATACGGTATGACGGCGGATGCCTGCCACATTACCGCACCCGATCCGGAAGGGGCAGGGGCAACGCAATGCATGATACGGGCCATGAAGGACGCCGGCCTTAGGCCTGAGGACGTAACCTATATCAACGCGCATGGCACCTCAACCCCCCTAAACGACAAGATTGAAACTATAGCGATCAAAAGGGCATTCACGGAACCTGTGGCGAGAAAGGTAATGATAAGCTCCACAAAATCAATGACAGGTCACCTCCTTGGCGCCGGGGGCGCGATTGAAAGTATCTTCTGCGCACTCGTGATAAAAGAAGGTATCATCCCTCCAACCATAAATTACAAGCATCCCGATCCGGATTGCGATCTCGACTACGTCCCCAATGAAGCAAGGCGGGTCGATGTCAAGGTCGCATTGTCCAACTCCTTAGGTTTTGGCGGTCACAACGCCACTCTCTGCTTCAAAAAGATTAAGCCCTAATCCGTCTTTCCGCATTTTCCGCTACTCAATCCCGTCTATATCTCTATCCATTTGGAATTGTATATATAATATTACTAAAGACTTGTACTCCTTTGCCGATATTTTTATTAAGCACGGAAAGGAGCCTCTATGTACCTCAAAAAGCTTGAAATATTCGGGTTTAAATCATTCGCGGCAAAGACCGAGGTTGTATTTGAAAAGGGAATAACCTGTATAGTCGGCCCGAACGGCTGCGGCAAAAGTAACGTATCGGATGCGATCCGCTGGGTTCTTGGCGAGAGGAGCGCGAGGACCCTGCGCGGCTCATCGATGGAAGACATTATCTTTAACGGCACTGATTTCAGGAAGCCCCTTAGCCTCGCCGAGGTCTCTCTCGTGATCGACAACTCCACGCGGCTTTTCCCGCTTGAATATGACGAGGTCGTGCTGTCGCGACGCATCTATAGATCGGGAGAGACGGAATATTTCATAAACAAAACCCCCTGCCGCCTCAAGGATATACGCGAGCTCACGATGGATACGGGGATGGGTTCAAACACCTATTCCATGATAGGGCAGGGGCAAATCGACTACATTCTCAATGCCGATCCGGAAGAACGTAGATCCCTTATAGAAGAAGCAGCCGGCATAGCGAAATACAGGTCTAAAAAAGAAGAGGCCTTGAGAAAGTTAGAGCGCACCGAAAATAATCTTCTCCGCTTAAACGACATCATAACCGAGGTCGACAAGAACATCAAATACGCCGAACGCCAGGCGCGCCGCGCGGAAAAATACAAAGGACAGTTCGAGGAACTTAAGCGGCTTGAAATCGTACGGTCGTTCCGCGACCTGGACAAGATAAGAGAGGGGAAAGAAGGAATAGAGAAAGAAAAACAGTCTTTGAGCGAAGAGGAATTAACATTAGGGCAATTACTGGAGTCAATTTCCTCCGAATTGCAAAAGTTAGAGGGCGAGCTTCTTAACGTAGAAAGGGAAGTCTCTCTTATAGACGAGAAGCGCTACCAAAGGCAAAGTGCCTTGACGTCGATCGAGGAGCGCTCCAAATATATTAAGGACGCTTTGGCAGAAATAGAAAAGTCCGATACCGAAAACGCCGACGAGATAGACCGTTCGCGCGAGAGACTCGCCGCTATCGGAGAAGAGCTTGAACGTCGCGAGGGCGAAGCAAGCCAATTTTCTTTGGATTCAAAGGATATATTTGTAAAGCACCAAAACCTAGAAAAAGAAGTGTTTGCTTTATCAAATGAAGTCCGGGAACGCGAAGAAGGCCTGCTCGTTATGAAACAATCCGCCTTTGACGAGGCGAGAGGGCTTGCCGATTCCCATAACGAATTAAACAAAATCAATATCGATATCGCAACTCTGACAAATAAGACCGAGCGCTTGCTTAAGGCAATAGGTAAACTGAAATGCGAAAAGGAACGCCATGGCGAAGAAATTTCAGCAACAGAATCCGATCTCGGTTCGCTAAAATCGGAAATCGCATCGGAAGCTATGAGTCTCGGTTCTCTCAAGGATGGGTACTCTCGCTCGGAACAATCGATAAGACAAATTCAGGACGAACTCATAAAGCTGCGTTCGGGAAAAGAGGCGGCCTCGTCAAAAATTAGGTTTCTCAGCGCATGGCAAACACAGGGAAATGTATCTATTTTGGGGGCGGATTCTCCGTTCCACGGCGTGGTTCATAGTTTAATGTCGCACCTTGAGGTTAAGGCGGAGTTTAAAGAGGCGATACAGAGCGCGCTGTACGAACATATCCACGATGTGGTCGTGGATAACTGGGGTTTAGCCCTCGATATCGCGAGGTTTCTTAAAGAAAAAACTGGGGCCGAACATGACCTTGGCATCTTAGTTAACACGCCTTCCTCAATCCGAGAAGAAAAACCGCTTCCGGATTCTCCTCTGAAAGATTTCGTACTCGGCAAGGCAGGGGAGTTCGTAACGGCAGAACATAGTTTCTCGACCCTCGCGCAAGAACTTCTTAAAAATACCTACATCGTAAAGGATTTCCCGCGGGAAATTGCCGCGATCCTGGCTAATACCCCCCTGGAACACCGCTTCGTTTCCACGGATGGAACCGTCTTGGGACCCGGTAATTCAATGCGTTACAGAAACATAAAATCGGGCGAACTCGCACAAGGTGAAGCCATGGACTCGCTTAGCTCCTTAACTAAGGAGCTCGCGGAATACGAAGGCAAAGAAAATAATCTGGAAGGAGAACTGTCACGCCAAAGCGAGAAACATGCCGAGTTGGAAGCTGCGCTAGGGTGCCGCGAGAAGGGCTTGAATGAGAAAAGGGTTAATTACGAGAGTAAATCGCACATCCTTGGAAACCTGAAAACACAGTCTGATAAGATATCGCAGGAGCTCGTGGTCTTCGAACTTGAGTTGAAAGAAGCGCAGGCCGAAACAGATGATCTTAAGAAAAGGGAGAAAGAAATATCTGAAAAACGTTCTATTCTCGAAAAAAAGGACTATCAGGCGAAAGAATCGCTGGAATACGAGTCGAAACAACTTGATGAGAAAAAGAAAACGAAAGAAACCCTGTCCCTTGAGTGGACGAAAATCGACACTGAAATAAAACATTTGAGAGAAAAAGAAAGGCATTACCGCGAAACCATCGCTTTATTCCAGAAGGAAGCGAAGGAGGTGGAGTCAAGGATAACGCGCTGCGAAGAAGGGATAAGAGAGAACGGAATCCGAAAGGGGAGTCTTACCCAAGAAGAAGCTGAAATCGTGTTAAAGAAAGAGGCCCTAAAGACAGAGCTCGGGGATCTGGATTGTGGAAGCATCGGCATCAGGAAGAGCCGTGAAACCTTATCCAACAGCAAGAATGGGTTAACCGAAAGGCTCAACCAATCCCGCGAAACGCAATCTACCCTGAAAGAAAAACAACATAAGATCCAGATTAAATCGATGGAGCTTGACTACCAGTCGAGTTCAATCCACGAACGCGTTTTACAGACGTACAAAATTGATCTTAACCAGTTAGACAAAGCTGCATTCGCTTTGAGCGGGGAGAAGACAAACGAGGAGTTCGAGGTCGAGATAAATGAACTCAAGAAGAAAGTGGAATCCCTCGGCACCGTGAACCTGCTTGCGATAGAGGAGTATGAGGAATTGAAAAAACGTTTTGAATTTCTTGACAAGCAGCGAAACGATCTTGTCCAGGCGCGCGAGTCTTTGCTCGAGGCAATACGCAAGATTAATCGCACAACACGGTCTCTCTTTGTAGAAACCTTCGGGCAGGTCCAGAATTGTTTCCGGGAATACTACAGGACCCTTTTTGGCGGAGGTCACGCGGAACTGATATTGCTGGACGAGTCTCAACCCTTAGAGTCAGGCATAGACGTTGTGGCGCGTCCGCCGGGAAAGAAGCTCCAGAATATCTCTTTGCTTTCGGGCGGTGAAAAGGCCCTTACGGCTGTGGCGCTACTATTCGCCCTTTTCAAGATTAAGCCTTCACCGTTCTGCCTCCTTGATGAGGTCGATGCACCGCTTGACGAGGCGAATATCGACAGATTCTTAACGATAGTCCGCCAGTTCACGGAATCCACGCAATTCATAATAATTACCCACAACAGGAAGACAATCGCCATGGGCGATTGTCTCTACGGCATCACAATGGAAGAGGCCGGCATATCGAAAGTCGTGTCCGTAAAGGTTGGTGACGCGGCGAGAAAGGCTTCAATCCAACAGGACCTTATGAGCGAAAAAAGTGCTGAAATAACTGCTAAATAAGGTATAATAATTTCGCATACTCAAACGGAAAACAACGGGCAACAAATTCCCTGCCTACCAGCGGGCAGGCCCCGTAGATAAAGTTCAAAGTAATTTCAAAACACAAAAGAGGCAACATGTTCAGGGAGCTGGATAAAACATTGGTTTTTATCGTTGTATCCCTCTTTCTTCTCAGCTCTTGTGAAACTATCGGCGAACCCGGAGTGGGCGCCATAGGCGGAGGGGCAGCGGGAGCAGGAACGGGTGCGATTATAGGTGCCGCATCGGGCCATCCGGGCAGAGGTGTAGCTATCGGAGCCGGCGTAGGTGCTGTCGGCGGGGCGCTTCTTGGAGAATGTATGAGGCGCGAACGCCAAAGAACAAAGAAAGAAATTAAAGAAGAACTCCGGAAAGAGCAAATGCAACAGCAGTACGACCAGACCACCCAGCAGACCGCGGCGCCTACACAACAAGTGCAGGAAATCCATACCAAATATAATCCCAGAACAGGGAAAACCTTTCCGGAACGCTACAAATACGATCCAGAAACAGGCGAGGAGCTTAAGTACATCCAGTAATGCGGTCGAAAACGGAAAGAAAACAAGTTATAACCTGGGCCACTATCCTCACCAGCTTCCGTATTTTCACGGTTCCCCTCATAGTAATCGCGCTGACCTATTACCATCACGGGCATGAAGTCTGGCGGCGTCTTGCTATTATTCTCTTTGTAGCCTCATGTTTGTCGGACGCGTTCGACGGCTACCTTGCACGCGTATGGAAAGAAGAAACGCGGTTGGGAAGATTCTTAGATCCGGTCGCGGATAAGCTTCTTCTTATATCAGCCTATTTGTGTATATTTTTCTCGACGGCGTTTACCTTAAAACCGCCCGCGTGGATTGTAATTATGATAGTGTCAAGGGATGCGTTTATTATTTTAGGGCTTGCCGCCATATTCATCACAACATCGGATATACAAATTAAACCGTCGCTTTTAGGCAAAACAACGACTTTATTCCAGATGCTCACAGTTATCGCCCTTATTATGCAGTGGTATATCGCCCGTCCGCTATGGTACATCGTGGCGATACTAACGATAGCATCGGGCATACATTACGCGCTGCGCGAAGCTCTGCGTTGGAACCATGCCTCCAAGTGATTCGTCCCTGCCTAAGATCGCTATAGTAGGCCGGCCTAATGTCGGCAAATCAACCCTCTTTAACCGCTTGATCGGGCGGCGCCGCTCGATTGTGCAGCGAGAGAGCGGGACAACACGCGACCGGCTTTACGGAAAAATAAGTTGGAACAGCCGGGATATTTCTGTCATTGATACCGGAGGCCTTCGCTTCGAGAGGGAAAAGTGTCTCGACAAGTTAATCGATAAAGAGGTTATGAAGGCGATAAAAGAAGCAGACTTGATTTTCTTTATCGTTGACGGGAAAGACGGCCTCACGGCGCAGGACGAAGAGTTGGCCGATTATCTCAGAAAAAATAAGGCAAAAGACAATATCCTCCTTTTAGTCAATAAGATGGACAACCCGCACGATAATATCCCGCCCGAGTTCTACAAGTTAGGTTTTACGGTCTTTGGCGGACTCTCGGCGCTCCACGGTATTAATACGGGAGAGCTCCTCGATTCCGCCGTTGAAAAATTTCCCGCCTCCAAAACGGAGGAGAAACCTGCGCTGTTCCGACTCGCGATAATGGGGAAACAAAACGTCGGCAAATCCACATATTTAAACGCACTTTTAAGAGAGGAAAGGGCTATAGTTTCGGAAATACCCGGCACGACCCGCGATTACATAGAAGAACTTTTGGAATGACGCGGAATGACCATCAAG
>JAQTRP010000017.1 GCA_028711765.1 Candidatus Omnitrophota bacterium
GATCTCGTCTCTGAGATCCTTAAGCTCGGCCTCGAACTGAAGATCGACCGGCGGCAGCGCGTCCTTAAAAAATTTCGCCCTCGGCACCTTCGCAAGTATAACTTCTTTATTGAAATCAAAACCCGCACCGACCAGAACTCCCCCTGTCTGTGTCATAGCTTCCAGGAGAAGCTGATTCGGCACAACTGGATATTGCGGAAAATGGCCCTCGAGACAGTCTTCCTCTAGGCTGAAATGTCGCTTCGCGACTGCTCTCTGCCCGCGTTCGATTGATATGAATTCGTCGAGCCAGACCCAGCGCATCAGGTTTTACCTTTCAGGGCCATCGCGTAGGCGAAGGCGTGTTTTGAGGTTATGCTGCCGTCCACAATAATCTGCTTTATCCGGCGATTGCGCGCCCATTTCCTCATCGCCCCGGAAAGATTGACCCGCCACGACCTCCTGCCTTCGTGGATAATTTCTATTTCCTTCCAGTTCATCCAGTGATAATCCAGGGCTTTAAAAACCGCTTCCTTAAGAGCAAACAGCAACGCGAGCAAACTTTTCTTCTTGGATTGCGCGATTGCGCGGAGTTCCTGAGGCGTCAGAAAGCGGGAGAGTGAGTCCTTGTGGTTATTGTAGAACCTGCGGACCCGCTCCAAATGGACCAAGTCGATGCCGACGCCTTCGATCATGTGAGAGGCGGGGTTAAACCCTCTCCGTTTCCCTGCCGGCGAGATATTCCACGATCATCTTCACCGTAAAAGTATCGGCGAGCCGGGAGACAAGGGGTTCCTTCTCGAAATCCGAGAAATTGGTGTGGGGAAGCCTCTTTTTAAGCTCAACCATACCCTGGGGCGTGACCTTGCCGTCTTTGACAAACTCGGGATTGGACAGAACGTTTTCCGGAAAGAGGTCTCCCCTCGGAATCTTAACGCCAAACGCCTTCTCTAGCCTAAAAACGATATCGAGAAAATCGATTGATTCCGCGCCCAAATCACGGGTAAGAGATGATTCCATTTTGATTTCGTCACGATCCACTCCGAGCGCGGCCGTCAAACACTCGCCAACCTTATCGAATATCTTCTGCTTTACTGGTTCCATATTAACCTCCATTTTTATCAAGCCGATTGATTCTAGTTCTTGCCTCTCAGGCTGTACCCGCCGTCGATCGTAACCACTTGTCCGGTAATGTAACTCGCCTCCTCTGAGACAAGGAAACGTACTAAATTCGCGATATCCTGCGGCTCGGCGTAACGGCCGAGGGGGATACGCTTCAAGAGGCTGTCCTCCGTCAGATGACGAACCATATTCGTCATCTCCGTCATCACGATACCGGGTGCCACCGCGTTGACGGTTATATTTTTCGATCCCATCTCCGATGCCACGGCCTTCGTAAGGGCGTTGATCCCGCCCTTCGATGCGATGTAATTAGCCTGCCCGACGCCGCCCATCTCACCGGAGAGTGAAGAGATGCTCACGATCCTACCGTACTTCTGAAAAACCATCTCCTGCATAACGGCCTGTATGAAATTAAACGCGCCGTAAAGGTTTGTCTCGACGACGTCCCGCCAGTCCGCCTCGCTCATCGCAAGCAGCAGGCCGTCACGCACGATACCGGCGTTATTAACGAGTATATCGACCTTCTTATAGCGCCCGACCGTCGCCTCGACTGCCTTATCGGCATCCGGGCGTTTTCTCACGTCGCATTCGATATAAAACGCCTCGCCCTTACCGCGCTCGATTAACTTGATAAGCTCCGCCGCCTTGGCTTCTTTCTTGTAGTCTACGACCGCCACCTTTGCGCCGGCCTCGGAAAGCGCGAGCGCGATCGCCCGCCCGATACCCTGGGCCGCACCGGTCACTATGGCAACTCTCGTTTTAAGATCGATCGTCACAATATCAAGCCCTCATTCCGCCCGCAAGCTGATCAAACTCGGTCCTGTAGGCCTCCCGCAAAGAAGGGATGTCTTTGCCGGCAGATTCCGGAAGGCCCGAACGGTCGGTAAGGCGGACGCTGAAACGGCAATTAACGGCGGTTTCTCCCTCGACCTTGCCCTGCCCCGTAAATGAAATTTTATCGCCCTCGCGCCCCGTCCAGTTCACTTCCATCTCAAGGGCGCGGCCCGGCCTGACAAACCTTCCGAATTTAAGTTGTTTCACTTCATCCAAAACTATGACGAAAGGGCGGAAATTCTCGGTCGACCACACAAGCCAGCGCGCCGCCTGAAGGATAGATTCCAGCATCATCACCCCAGGCATAACCGGATATTCCGGAAAGTGATCCTGAAGATAGTCCTCCGTGAGAGAAAGACCCTTGATCGCGCGTATGCGTTTTCCGTTCTCGACTTCGATGATGCGGTCTACGAAATAGTAAGACATTATACGGGTTTACAGTCTAAGCTAAGCGGTTCATTTTACTACATTTGAATACTATATCTATATAAAAAAGTATTTCAACAGAAATCTAAAGGAAATACGTAAGGGAGAGAATTTAGGACGTAACGCCGGTGCCCACAATCTCATCAAAGGCTTGAATGGATGACTCTTCGCCGCTCAGGATAAGATCGCGTTTCATTTTCGAGCGGACAATCATCTTAGAGATAAATCTCTTGGCAATGCTCAGCTTGCGCTCCGAACGGGTCGCCTGCTTGAGGAAGAAATAGCCTATAAAAATATCGATCGCGATGTCTACGATGTCTCTGGCATACAAATCCAGATAGCCGCCTGCCTTCGACTTGGCAAAGTTAACGGCCTCCGCGAGAATCCGGCGCGTTTCTTTAAGGCAGGCAAGCATCGGCTCCATCCAGTCGAAATCTTTCGAGAGTTTTGAAAGCCCGGCCTCAAGCTCGAGGTAACGCTTCTCGGCAACGCCGCTTGTGACTCCCTTTATCGCCGCCACGACCTGAAGCTGCGAGGTACCCTCGTAAATATTGGTAATGCGCGCATCGCGAAAATAGCGCTCTACGGGGTAATCTTTCATATAACCGCTGCCTCCCAACACTTGGAGGGCCGATGAGGCAACCTGATTGCACATCTCGGAACTGTAATATTTTGACATAGGCGTAAGGAGTGAGGCTAGACGGCTCAACTGCTTCGCGTCCTTTGCAAAAGATAGCGCTGCCTCTTTATCGCCGGCGGCTGATTCACTTTTGCGCATCATTCCTATCAGGATATCCACAACCCGGGAGGTTTCATATGTCAGGGCCCGCGCCGCCTCAATCGAAACGCACATCTCGCTAAGGAGCTCGCTCACGGCGGGCAGACGATTGATGCTGACGCCGAACTGTTCTCTCGAGTGCGCGTATTCGCGCGCCTTTTCGAATGCCGCCTGCGCTATACCGAGGGACTGACCCGCGATACCGATGCGGGCGCCGTTCATAAGCGCCATAACGTAGGTAATGAGGCCCCGCCGGCGCTCGCCGATTAAAAGGCAGGGCGCGTCGTTAAACTGAAGTTCGCAGGTAGGAGATCCGTGAATGCCGAGTTTATTCTCAAGATGGCGGACGATCACGTGCTTCGAGCGCTCGCAAAGGAAAAGGCTGAGACCCAGACCGCCTTGCTCATTTTCTTCAGAGCGCGCGAGGACAAGCAGAATCTCGCCGCAGCCGTTGGTGATGAATCTTTTCACGCCGCGCAGCCGCCACTCACCTTTATCATCCTGAAAGGCCTTGAGCTGAACTTTCTGGAGGTCGCTTCCGGCATCCGGCTCGGTCAACGCCATAGCACCCGTCACCTCGCCGCGGCTAAAGGGGGGGAGATATTTCGCCTTAATCTCTTCGCTCGCGAACGCGTTTATCGTCTCGGCGATACCCTGAAGGCCGAATAAATTCATAAGGCTCGCATCCGCACGGGATACGATCTCAACGGCCATCGTGTATACGAGGTTCGGCATATTGAGGCCTTCGAACCTGCGCGGAAGGGTAAAACCCATAAGGTCGGAGCGGGAAAGCTGGGCTAAGTTTTCCTTAACGGCTTTGTTATATGTTACCCTGCAATCTTTGAGGGTGTTGCCTTCGATATCGACTGCCTCGCCGCGGGGAGCGATATATTCCGCGGCGATTTCTCCCACGATCTCAAGTACGCGGCGGTAATTGTCGATCGCGTCCTTTTCATCCTGCGGGGCATAATCAAATTTGCCTTTATCGGCGAAATTATCTTCCTGCCAGCGGGCGATCTCGGCAAGGTCCATCGTCTCAAAATTAAAAACGATATCCGGGTTGTCCTTAAAAAAATTAGCCATTTACTTCGACTCCGGAGGTTGTGACGCACTTTATCTCGTTGGCGAGTATTTTCGCGGCCGTCGATGTCCCGCCCGCGCGGTAGGCCTTGATGAGGCGCGGGATCACCACGTTCAGGTCGCCTACTATGCCATAGTGTGCGACTTTAAAAATAGGGGCCTCGGAATCGGTGTTGATCGCAATGATCTTCGCCGACTCCGCCATGCCCGCCTGATGCTGGATAGCACCTGAGATTCCGCAGGCGATATAAAGTTTAGGGCGGACGGTTGTGCCCGTCTGCCCTACCTGGTGGTCGTGATCTATAAAACCGGCGTCGACCGCCGCGCGCGACGCGCCCACTACACCGCCTAAGGCGTGCGCGAGCTCTTCGATGAGCGCAAAATTCTCTTTGCTCCCGACTCCTGCGCCGCCGGAGACGATTATCTGGGCGGCTTTGAGATTCACTTTCTTCTCGCGGACCGCGCGCTCGACGAGCTTTACCTTAAGCTCGCTTGAAGGAAATTTCACGTGGAAAGGAATTATCTCGCCGCGGTGCGACGGGTTGCGCTTCGGCATCGTCATTACACCCTCACGGACGGTCGCCATCTGGGGACGCGTGTGAGGATTGACGATAGTCGCTATTATGTTACCGCCGAAGGCGGGGCGAATCTGCATGAGGAGGTTTTTATAGATTTTTTCGGTGCGGGGGTCGGTGTAATCGTCGATTCTGAGTTTTGTGCAGTCAGCCGTAAGGCCGACCCTCAGGCTCGATGCCACGCGCGGGGCGAGGTCGCGCCCGATAACCGACGCGCCAATGATGAAAATCTGGGGCTTAAACTCATTCACGAGGGAAATACAGGAAAGTGCGTATGGCCTAGTTGTATAATCCTTGACTATAGGGTCATCCACTACATAAACGACGTCGGCGCCGTGGGCGATAATATCGTTTGCTAATTCCATTATCCCGTCGCCGATGAGAACGGCCCCGAGAGGGGCAGAGAGTTTATGGGCAAGCTCGCGGCCTTTGCCAAGGAGCTCAAGTCCTACCTCGGAAAGCTTCCCGCCCGACTGCTCCGCATAAATCCAAACTTCATTCTGAGGGCGAGACGATTTAGTGTTTGCCGCCTGTGATTTAGCCTTTTTAGCCAATGATGTACTCCTTCTTAAGCTCTTCCACCAATTCCGAGAGGGCCCCCTCGTGTTCCTTCACCTGTTTATATTCACGGCCTACAAGCACGACGCTTTCGATATTGACCACCTGAGTCGGAGAACCCGCGAGACCGAACCTCTCGGCCTTACCTCCTATCGTATCGACGTTCCATTCCTCGATCACGAGACCGCGACAGGCGAGTTCGTCGATAATTGTTTTCGCTTCGAGCTTCACGCTTTCATCAGTCGCGGCAGGATTGCGATCCTTAATCGCCTTCACGACTTCAAACTGCGTCCTTGCCTTTTTATATTTCATAAGCCTCTTCGCGGAGGCGTAACGCGGCTCGTTTGCCGACGCGGTAACCGTGAGAAGAACCGGAAGCGGCCCCTCGACAATTTCAAAACCGTTACCGATATTGCGCCTCGCAGTGAAGCTACTCTTCGATAAATCCGTGACGGCCTCAACGTAAGAAATCTGGTCTATTCCCAATTTTTCCGCCGTCTGCGGGCCGACCTGTGCGGTATCGCCGTCGATCGCCTGGCGGCCGCATAGGACGATATCGGAATGGCCGAGTTTGCGGATGGCTTCGCTCAGGGCAAAGGAGGTGGCTAAAGTATCGGATGCGGCAAGTCTGCGGTCGGTAAGAAGAATGCACCTGTCGGCGCCACGATAGTAGGCCTCTCTGAGGATCTCTGCCGCTGCCGGAGGGCCCATCGTAATCACCGTTATCCTCCCCCCGTAGGTTTCCTTAAGGGTAATAGCGAGCTCCAGGGCGTTTAAATCCTCAGGGTTATAGATCGCGGGCAGAGCGGCGCGGTTCACGGTGCCGTCTTCCTTCATGGCGTTCCCCGTTACCCTTTTCGTATCAGGAACTTGTTTTGCTAACACGACATAATGATATGGCATAGAGGTGGGATTTTACCAGAATATTACTTATAGTCAACCATAAAGGTCGGCTTGTTCAAAAAACATTGAGTATGCGTCGTGAGTCGTGGGTCATGCATCGTGGGTTAGAACATGTAACATCAAGATATACAATGGGTTGACTCAGGACTCACGGCTCAGAATTGTGTACCTGGTACTGCAAATTATGCAAATTATGTACCTGGTACCGCACACGTGAATCCGGTACCAGGTACATAATTTGTACACAATTTGCAAGGTACATAATTCGCAATATCCCTTTATTTATTTGCCTAACTTTGCTATATTCACCTCATTATGAAAGTGCAAGCCGAACCCTGCTTGATTTACAATATCTTCCCCCGTCTTGCCGGGCCGTTTGACCGTTGGACACCTCATCTCGAGAGGGCTAAATCCATGGGTTTCGGCTGGATTTTTATCAACTCCTTCCACTATCCGGGATTCTCCGGAAGTCTTTATTCTGTAAAGGATTACTACAAGTTGAATCCCATATTTTTTAACCATGCATCCGCCGAGCCGCCCATGGAACAACTTCGCGGGCTCCTCAAAACAATGAAGAAAATGGGACTCCACCCTATGATGGATCTTATAATCAATCACACCGCCATAGACTGCGTCCTTGTCAGCGAACACCCCAACTGGTACAAACATAACCCAGACGGAACAATTAAAAACCCCGGCGCTTGGGAAGGCGATAAGCTCGTCACGCTCTGGGGAGACCTTGCCACAATAGACAATGAACATTCACCCGACCGCGATTCGCTCTGGAACTACTGGCTCAAACTCTGTCTTTTCTATCTTGAACTCGGCTTCGAGGGCTTCCGCTGTGACGCGGCATATCAGGTGCCGGATGGGCTGTGGCGGTTTCTCATAACAAAGACGAAGGAGAAATATCCAAAAGCCCGTTTCTTTGCCGAATCTCTCGGTTGCGAGTTGAAAGATGTGATAAGGCTGATGGAAGCGGGGTTCGATTACAGCTTCAACAGCTCGAAGTGGTGGAATTTCGAGGCGCCGTGGTGCCTCAAACAATATAACGCCCTCAGCCCTTACGGTTCTTCGGTAAGTTTCACGGAAACACACGATACGGAGCGCTTGGCAGCGGAGCTTAACGGAAATGTTGCTGCGATCTCGGCACGTTATTTATTCTCCGCCCTTTTTTCAACCGGAATTATGATGCCGATAGGATTCGAATTCGGTTTCAGGAAACGTATGAACGTGGTTGAAACCCGGCCGAATCATTGGGAAGAGGCTTCTTTCGACTTAACGGATTTTATCGGGCGGGCAAACTCCTTAAAAATGAAATACAAAATCTTTCAGGAAGACAATTTTATGGAACTGCTCCCTCCCGAAAATCCGAATATCGCCTGCATCAAGAAAACATCTCGGGACAAAAAGGAAGAGGCGTTATTTATAATAAATAAATCTCTCGGCCATCCCGCTCAATTAAACCTCGCCGACATAACCAAATTCTTCGGTAGCGGAAAAATCCCAAAGGATATTTCCCTCGACCGGCCGCTCGCGCTCACACAACCCTCGCTTAAAGCAGAACTCCTCCCCGCTGAAATGAAAGTGCTGTATAGTCCCAAGTCATAACAGCTGTAAGCTATAAGCTTTAAGCTGTAAGTAAAGGCAACTAATCGGTACATCGAGTCCCCGCCACAAACCGTTGTCGGGCAGGCCGATTTTTCCTCGGGGAGCGAAAAGGCTACGTCTCTTAGGAAGGAAATAATCTAGATTACTTATGAATCAATTAAATCTATTATTCGCAAACCATCCTGCGCTAGGCTTCTGGGACAATTCTCTATGCATGTTTTTATCAAACCCAGAATGTAATGTTTTGAATTAAACTCCATGACAATGGGACGACCACAGTCGCCATGATATGTTTGGTCCGCCAAATAAAATACACGAGGCTTCTCATTAACCTCTTTTAAAGGCACCAACTTCCGAAAGGTCGCCTTGTCTAAATCAATAGTAACAGGGCGCTCCTCATAGCATCTTCTAATATCCCCCGAAGAAGTAGCTGGATATCCAGCCAAAATAGCCTTATTGTCCTTCGGACTACCAATATTAAGACGAGCCAAATCTTTATAATCAACTATTGCGTTCTTAATTTCAGACGGAACTTTATCAGAAACATCGATACGCAAAAGATCAATCGTTTCTCCAGTTCTTGAACGAGACGGATCTCGTATGTCGTCACCCTCAAAGAAATCTTCATCTAAAAAGGGGCCATTTAATATACGTTTGCTTTTAACCAGTTCGATTTCGCATTTTCGAGATGTTTGCGTCTCAAAAGGTACAAAAATATAATTTACCCCAGAATCGTTCAACTTATATTTAGAATCTTTGTACCTCCTTGAAATGTGCAATACGGTAATAAAATAAATCTTATATCCTTTTCTTACAAGAAAACCATTACACTTCCCATACAATGTCAACTCGCGTTCCCCTAAACAATTTCCGTCTTCATCATATAGATCTCCTTTAACAGTTTCGAAAGTAAATGTTACGATTCCCATCGAGTTTTCCTGGAAATCAGTGTTTGCCTCTGACGCGCTAGGAGCAACTAACAAAAACAGAAAAACCGTCAATAAAACTTTCGTCATATTCAAGCCCGTGGTCTCAATCTAGATTATCTAAACCATAACTTGTTCAATATTATAGGTCTTCCGCAGAGCGGAGACAAGACGTTAAATTACAGCTGTAAGCTGTAAGCTTTAAGCTGTAAGTAACGGCAACCCCCTAGGAAAAATCGGGGCTCGATGTCGCGATTTTTCCTCACATCCTTAAAAAATAGGCGGCGGCTTGGTTTACTTTTCGAAGGGCGTCTGAAGGCTTCGAGGCGCACGGTGACCAGCCGAGGGGTCGGAAGCGAGTCCGCCAAACCTCGCTGGGGTTTGGCGGACGTCCCTGAGAAAAACAAACCAAGCTGCCTGCTTGGCGAACCTGCCTACCGGCAGGCAGGCGTCCCTGCCAGGAATAAACCAAGCCAACAGATTATCGATTTAGGAATAGCCGCGAAGCGGTGGATTTAGATACCGAGAGGGAGAGTGACTATGAAGGTGGTGCCTTTGCCGAGCCGGCTTTTCACGTCTATCTTTCCATTGTGCTCGCGGACGGTCTTCTCGACGAGGGCGAGGCCGAGCCCCGTCCCGCTTTCAGGCTTTGTGCTGAAAAAAATCTGGAAGATCTTCGGCAGGTCGTTGGGAGAAATTCCCGCTCCCGTATCCGATACCCTTATCTCAAAACGGCCCTTGGGAACGAGCCGCGAAGAGAGCTCGACTGAATCGCCTTTTTTGCAGGCGTCGATGGCATTCACGAGAAGATTTAAAACGGCGCCGTGGATTCCCTGAGGATCGACCTTGACGGCCGCGATTTTCTTATTGCTCTTAAACTTCAATTTGATTCCCCCCTTCGACGCGCGCTCCCGCACATCGCGGGCGATATCTTCCAGGAATTTATTCAAGTCAATATCCTTATAAACCGGATTGCGGTCTTTCGTGAGGCGCAGCATATCGAG
The DNA here is from genome assembly GCA_028711765.1 of Candidatus Omnitrophota bacterium. Taxonomy (GTDB): domain Bacteria; phylum Omnitrophota; class Omnitrophia; order Omnitrophales; family JAQTRP01; genus JAQTRP01. The sequence continues at coordinate 9,797 of JAQTRP010000017.1, forward strand.
CGCGAAGTCATTTAGCCGTCCGCTGTTTTTCTTGAAGTGCTCCCATCCGAAACCAACCCTTTTAATATCCCCTTTTTCCAAGCCTTTATCCACGATGTACTCGCTGTGCTGAATGCTCTGCAAGATATTCCTGATCTCATGGGACAAAACACTTAAGGTCTGGCCTATTGCGGCGAGACGCTCAAATTTTAGATTCTCCTCATAGAGCTCAAGGTTTTTGATGGCGCCGGCCGCCTGGTTGGCGTAAGCCATGGCAAGTTCAAGTTTATCGCTCGAATGACGAGGAACGGAATCATATTTAAAAGACACGACACCGATCACCGTATCGCGCACGATAAGAGGCACCGCGAGCAAGGAATCATAAACAAAAGGCCTCGCGCTTTTTTCCACTCTTTTTACCGTCACGGAAAAAAGCTTTTTAATCTCCCCCTTGTCAAAACTTCCAAAGCGGTCGACCTCGGCTAATTTACCGTCTTTTACCCAGTAAAGGACGCCCGAGCGGGCCTCGAGGGCTTTCGTTGTGATTGTAAGGAAAAAATTAAGGAGGGTCGCGTGGTCAAATATAGCGTTAAAGATTTTGCCGACTTCGTACGCGGCGGTAAGGTCGGATACTTTTTTCTCGAGTATTGTTTTTATATTCTGTGGCTTGTTCATAATTGTTAGGGAACGGTTTGAAACCATTCCCTACATTAAAGCGAAGGCGGATCACTTACTTCTCCGCCCTTTTTCTTTTCCGCAATCTGCTTCAGGCCTGCGGCAACATCGTCGGCAAAAGAGACCGCTTCATCGAGGCGGGCGATCCTGAAAGCGCTGCGGACATTGCTCGCGGGAGAACAAAGTATAATATCTCCCTTCCGGTCTTTCAGTTTGCGCAGGACTTCGATTATCGCGGCGAGCCCCGAGCTGTCGATATAGGAAACCCGCCTCAAATCAATCAAAATCCACTGAGCGCCCTTTTCCACGAGAGACAGAAGGCTCTCCTTAAGTTTGGGAGCGCTGTATAAATCCACCTCGCCTTTCACCTCAACTACGTCGATCTCTTCATTCTTTGATAAACGTATGTCCATAAGATAGCCTCACTTTAATGAGCACATGACTTACGCCTGCCTGCCGGCAGGCAGGCGTAAGTTGTAGCCTCGCTTATTTTTTGCAGTAAACATATACCAAATCCCCTTTTCCAAAAGGGGCGTGCGAATCCAACAAGGCCTTCACGGATGATATAAGCGCGCGGACCGGCTTCTTCAGTATTTTAAACGGTTGTTTCTTCTCAATCAAGCGTGCTATAAAAATAAAACCGCTAAGGCCGGGCGCGAGTGTCTTGTACTCATTATCGAATTTAGACAGGTATTCGTCAAGAGGCCTTGCCCAGCTCGTGTAAACCTGATCCCGCCTCGCAACTTTAAATCCCGCTTTCTCAAAACGCCTTATTAAATCCTCTGGCTTCTCCAGACCTAAGTGGCCGGGGGCTTCCACAAAATAACGCCGATAAAGCGCCGGATGGCGCTTGGCGAACCGGGTAAATCCGTTTCCGCCCTCGACGGTTACGGCGTGGACAACACCTCCGCCCCGTTTTGTCACGCGGTACATTTCTTCAAAGAGCCTGTCCTTATCCTTGTGGCACATGTGCTCAAGGACGTTATCGCTTACAACGTAATCAAACGACTCATCCGGAAACGGCAGGCCGAGAACGCTGCCACATACAACTTGATCGTAGACGTGGGCCGCCTGTTTTACGGAGGCAAAGGAGATGTCGAGTCCAACAATGGAACCGAAGGTTTTAAAAAAGGTGTTGCCGCCCCCGCACCCTAAGTCTAATATCAAAGAGCCCTTAGGAATAGCGTTATTGAAGAAATGTCCTTCTTTTGAAAGGGCCGTACGCAGACGCTTCAGCGACCATGGATGTTTTCCTTTATGATAAATTGTCTGTATAAAACGCCCTTCGTAGATCTCATCAACTTTCTCAAAACAAGGGATGCCGTCGCGGATGGGAAAACGCTCGCGGCATGAGGGGCAGATTAGCGCATCAGGTTTTTCATCGAGAGGTCCCCGGCAGCGAGGACAACGCAAAGAGACCACACGGGATCTTTCCATGGTTATTATGAATGTCTTGGCGCCGAACTAAGTTCGCCGAGACAGGCCTCCGTAAGTTCGCTAACCTTGCCGATTAAAGGATCGTTCAACGCCCGCGCCGCGCCGAGATTTGCCGATACTTCATAAAGCCTGAAACGAAGCGCGAGATAAAGGACGCTCAGTATCTGCCAGCGGTTCCGCCTGCCGAGAAGGGCAATAATCTTAGCGAAAGGTTTCTTCTTGTTTATCCTGCCCCACAGCGATTGATTATCCGATTCGAAACTCTTTCCGATATGAATATCATTTTCGAGAATGGAAGATACGGACGCCCTGAGTTTAGGCTCAAGGACGTTATCCAAAAATTCGAGCGCCTGCGCCTTGACGTACTCATTTTTGTTCCTGAGCCCTTGGTGTACAACACGCATATCGGAAGGATTGGTGATTAACCCCAAGACGAGAAATACCCTCTCTAAGATTTCGCCGAGATGCCGCTCCTCGGCAGCGAGAAATGAATCTGTAGGCTGCTGCGTCCTTTCGCGCTGCTTAAAAAACTGGTATAACCTGAGGATCTCAAGCGTCCCTTCATATTCCACCACTTCCTCAGACAATTCGTCCTTAATCCGGTTTTCATCAATAACCAAATCCGGGTTCGCGACTCTAAGCTCAAGCAGCGTCTCGAGAATATCTCTTCTGAGGATTGGGCCGCGTGTGGCCAATTGGGAAACAAGAAAGTCCGCGGCTTCGCAGGAGGGAATAAATCTGAAGAGCTCTAAAACTCTTTTCTTTGTCTCGTGACTCAACGCGTCATTTTCGAGAAGACGGCCCAGAACTCCGACCGTAAATGCCGCATTAGATTTCAGTTCCTCCACCGCGATATCGCCGCGCAAAGGCTCACCCCTCAAGTAGCTTTCGATATCTTTGATCAAATCCGGACGGACCGAGCGCTGGGCGCCAAAATCAACAGCCGCGGCGCTCACCTTTTCCCGTTCCTCAAACATCCTATCGGTCTCCGACTTGATTTTCGTGAATTCGGCTTCCGAAAAATGCAAATCGTGGATAAAAGAAATACACGCGGACGCAAGGCGCACTTCTGGAAGCGAGCTTTTATGAAATTTTCTAACCGTCCCATAAGAGGAGTCTCCGTTCGAGGAGGCCACGAAATCAAGCACCGCCGCCAGCTCTTCCCTGTTTTCGTTCTTGAGGAGCTCGCTTAACTCCTCTTCGAGCGAACGGCCTGAAGGGCTGAGGGCGAGGCAGTCGAACCGGCGCCGTGCCTGCGGCTCTGAAAAACTAAAACTGCCTACCTGCCTCCGGAACTCCGGACTGCGGCATTGATTAACGACCCGAAACAACAAACCGAGTTCCTTTTCCTTGTCGCCGCCGAGGTGTTTTAAAAGTGCCTCGAGTAGCCGCGCGTCGGAACTGAAGATTTCGTCCTTGGGCTCCTCCGGCTTCTCGCCCTTAAGAAAATTACGCAGGACGTTAATATATTCCTTCCTCATCATGGCAATTACAGAAATCCAAACACCTATGAGGACTATCGGGATGATGCTGAGTTTAGCGATGCTTAGGTGCAAAACACGGGTGAAAAGCAGGATGGCGATGCTGCCGGCCGCCTTTGAAAAACGGTAGGCGAACATGTCTATAAAAGGCTTTATCCGGTAACGTATCTCGCGGTCGATGGGAAGATAGAGCACTTCTTTGGTCGAGGTGTTGAGTGAATAGTTAAGGCTTCCGTCGTACATCATTGTGTAGACAGCCGTCCAGAGCGCCGGAGTTGCCAGGATTGCGACGGAGCCGAACATAAGACCGCACGGAAGGATAATGAGCGCAGCACTCACGCCGTAACGGCGCAGGATGCGGCTCGTAAGAAAAAACTGCACAAAGAACGAAAAACCGTTGAGCCATGCGTAAAACTTCCCGAAAAATGCCGTCCTTAAATCTTTTATCGGATAGAAATGCTCGACGAGAGAGTTAAACTGGAAGTCGACTATCGTGGATACACCCTTCGCTAAACATACGAGGCACAAAAGCAGGACAAGATACCGTACCTTTAAAACCTGCCCCAAGAGCTTAATCCCCTCATTCGGGCTTGCCTCTTTTTCGTAATCAATCTTTTTCTTTGGCGGAAGCTTCTCTTTCTCAACCCCCCACAAAATATTCACGATGAGGATGCAAAGAAGCAGAATAAACGCGGCGACAAGGAGAAGATTCTCCGTCCCGACTATCTTAACGGCCCTGTTGGTAATCGCGCCCCCCACAATGCCGCCCAAAATACCGCCCGAGCCGATAAAGCCGTAAAGCCGCTTGGCCTCGCGCGGATTAAAGATGTCGTTCGCGAACATCCAAAACTGAGTCACGATAGTTATGGAAAATATCGAAACCCAGATAAAGAAAATGCCGGCTATGAGTGGAAATTTGATCTTGGCGAGCAGCCAGAATATAAAAAGATTGCTCGCAAAAAAAGCAATCATGACAGCAAGAAGGACGTTCTTCTCCATGTAGTCCACGAGCTTCATGTAGAAGGTCACCACGACACCGAGGACAACGATCGTAATGAGCCACACAATAGGAAGGTTCTCGGCTCCGTATGCCTCGAGAAAGATGGAATTTCGGACAGGCTTCAGGATGTAGTATGAGGTAATCGTGAGGAAGAAATACGTGAACATGAGAATGACTTTTCGCCATTCTCCCTGCCGTACGCGGACGAGCGGCTCTAGCGTGTCTGTTATGGCTTTTCTAACCATGTGGTATGTTAGCCGGTGTGCCGGTCAGCCCGTGTGAGCCAGTTAACCCGCTAACTGGCTAACCGGCTTACCCGCTAACCGGACTCAATGCGAAATTCCAGAGATACGGATGGATTTCTTCTGGGAAGAACCCTCATCCGAAGGAGACAGGGTCACGTAAACAGGCCTTGACCAATCTTTATTTTGCGGGCGCTTAACTTGAAGTGTAACTCGCCAGGGACCCTGAGATAAAAATTGATTCGAAGGAAACGCGATCGAAGATACACTCGTAAGCGGCGCGAAATCAGTGACGGGCTTAAACCCGCCTTTGCCGTCAGCTTCTTCCAAACGGTACCGATAAGCCGTGCCTGTCTCGTCCTCAAGTTTGTAATTAAGGGCAAGGTCCTCGAACGTAAGCTGATATCCCGCGGCATCCTCTTCGAAGCGGAAACGATCGAGCGGACTGACGTCGCCGAACCACGCCCTGCCTATCTTATCGCGCCTTGCCGCCAGCGCGCTGACGAGAAAATCCTCGGCCTTGGGATCGGAAAGCTCTCCGGCCTTCACCGCGGCACGTATATCGTCATCTGAAAAGGACATTATGAGCTTCGTGGCCCAGAACGCGTCCGCGCGCGTTAAATCGTCAAAGGCAAAATTAAAAAGAAGCGGCCTCCACTTTTTGGGATCGAATTTCTCGATATCGATATAACCTACAGACTTATATTCGACGGGCGCAGGTCCCTCGCTCCACGGCTTTTTATAAAACCCGAGTGTCGCTAAGGAGTTTCCCATCTGGCGCCAGTCAAGCCAATACTCATGGCCCGATTCATAAAGTTTCGGCCTCACCAGATCGCTCCCCAAAGTGGAACCAAAATCTATAAGGTAATGCTTGACAAAAGTTTTTCCATTCTCGGTTGTCAGAACATCCAACGTGTTGCCCTTTCGGATATCATGATGATTAAGCCACGATGAAAAAACGCGCAGGGCGCGGATCGAACGCCTGCGTTTGTGGACAATAACATCATCGGGGTCATCCTCGCGACGTTCGTTAAGGCTGAAGGGGCCGAGAACTTCTCCCTCTATAAATTTGCTTGCCGCCGCGCGATATCTTCCGTCGGGCTGCGGCTCAATCTTATCGAGCATCTTGTTGAGCGATTCTTTGGTAAGTTTCTTCTCAAAACCGTCCTCATCGTAGAAACGCGCGTCTTCGCTTACTGTAAGATTGTCCCGCGTAAACGTAACGATGGAATTTTCCGGAACGTTGTAGCCGATGGCGTAGAAAAATTTGCTCGCGATCACTTCCGCGGCGGTGCACATCTCGGGATAGCCGTCGGTATCAAACTTAAGGAGATATTTATTACCGCGGCCGTCCTTGACAAGGAAGCCGCGCGCCTTACCGAGTGATTTTCCCTTGATTACAGTCCATGGCCTCTCGGCGCTCGGGCCAACTTCTCCCGGGCACGACCCGTGCCGTAAGGCTTCAGCCGTCATGCGTTCCCTACCCTGACGATTAGTAAAAAAGGTGGAATCCGGCACTTCATCGTAAGAATTAACGTCGAGCGCGAGTGTCTCTATTCCCTTCATCTTACGCCACGTGCGGCCGAGCCTTAAATACTGCGTCACGCGATCATAGACTCCTTTGTCGAAAAAGTCGTAATAAAGGCTCGACTCGGTCTTCTTTATATCTTGAGGTGAAAGTTTTTTCTCCTCGGCAGAGGCAATGCCCGCAGTTGTTGCCAATGCCCCCGCAAGAATTATCGCTATAACTGTAAGTCTTTTAAGAATCATAGTTTGCATCCTATTAAAAAGGTACACCCATGCCCAAATAAAGTTCCAGGCCTTCACTGCTATTAGCCGCCTCAAAACCGACTGACTTATTCTTATACTTTGCGCGAAAGCCAAAACCATAAGAGAAACGCATGTAGCTTCCTCTCATCTTACTTATTTCAGGAAACACCTGGCCCATTTCGAAAAATGGAACGGCGTCAGCGCTGAAATCTTTGTATTTCCATATCTGATAGCGGTACTCGAAATTCATCAGCATCATTCCCTCGTCAAAATAGCGGTTGAACCGATATCCGCGCAACGTGTAGAAACCTCCCATCCGCGCCATATCATAGAAAGGAATGTGACGGTTATCACAGCTATCGTTGAGCTCGCCGAGGAAACGGATGGCGAGGACGCGTTTTTTGCTGAAGATGGGTATGAAATGAGCAGCTTCCGCTTTATACTTGACATACTTGAAGCGTTTGCCGGGGAAGCTGTCATAATAACCGAACCTGAACGTCTGGAATCCGCCCGAGCGCGGATCTTGCTCGTCATCCCGCGTATCGTGCATAATACCGCAGTCGAGAAAGATGCGGTCCCCGCCGTCACGACCCGGCAGGGTTTGCTCGGTATAATATTTTTTGATCTCGGGATTGTCATCGGTACCGTCTAAAATTTTAGTGTGCGAGTAGCCAAAGATGACATCCGTTGAAAAATCAAAAGGGAGATCCCTTTCGGCACCCGTTGTAGCCGTCGTATCCTCGAAACGGAAATTAACGGCGTCGCCGCGACTTGTGCGCGGCCCAAGACCATAAAAATCCTCCTTCGCGAAATTCCTGTAATCTATGCCGGCATTAAGATTAACACCGGTGGAAAGGACATTCCCTAAAACCGCGCGGCTGCCATATTCCTGATAGTTACGGACGGACTCATACGCCCAGCCGTCGAGATTTAAAACCTCAAAAATGGGTTTCGCGGCAAAAATGTTGCGGTTGATCTCTACCCCGCCGCCGAAACCCGCGTCGTGGCCGCCGAAACCGTGAAGTTTGGGATATATACCGTGCTTTGTGAGGTTTTCGTAGGCGCGGATGACTTTTGTGTCTATGTGATATTTTTCAACAAAGACGAACGCCTTTTCGATTCCTCCCTTCGCTAAATCAAAAGGAAGCGCGGGAAATTCGCCTATTTTCTCGGACGTGGTGGGTTTTGCCTTGGCGCGGGCAAGGGCGTAGTCAACATTATCCTCATAGGGATCGTAAGAACGCGTCGCGGCGGCTGCGGTGAGCGGCAGTGACACAACGGCTGCTGATGAGATCAGTGTAAATAGAATTATTACGGAAAACTTTCTCATTGTGCTCCGGATTTTACCCGCGCACCAGAAAGCCACGGGTGTGAACCCGTGGATAAATGGCTTTCGGTGCGGGGTTCCGCTCCACGGAACCCCGTAATAAGAAAAGCCACAGCTGTAAAGCCGTGGAGCTTCACTTTGTGCGGTAGTATATCATAATTCCAAAGATTTCCTACATTAAAATTGCGCCAAACCCTTAGGCGGCAACGACATGGCTCGGAAATTATGTACCTGGTACCAGACTCAGGGTTCGGTACCAGGTACATAATTTAATTTACGCTGCCGCGGAAGCAGACTTCCCTTCTCGAGGCTCATCTTCCAACTTCTTTGAAAACTCAAAAAGATAATCCTTCAACGCCCAATGGAACAACCACCTGTAGCCGTGCTTTCCCATTTCATCATAAGCCTTATCGGCCGTCCAGCGATCATGCTTAACGCGGTAACAGGCGATCACAACCCCTGTCCTCTCACGGCCGTGTTTACAATGGACGAGATACGGCCCTTGGTCGCTCTCAAGCAGATTAAGTATCTTGTCTATTATTTCATCGGGCGGCTTGGAGAATCCGTCCATCGGAATACTGATGTAGGTAAGGCCGGCGGATTCGGCAAGTAGTTTCTCCCTTTCGGTCCCTTCATTGGGCTGCCTGAGATCGATTATCGTGCGGATGCCAAAATCCTTCAATGGAGTAAAGGCCTCGGAATCCGGCTGGCCGCTGCGATAGATTGAGTTGTTCACTTCGTGGAAATTCTTAATGCGTTTCCTGAGATCTTCGACGGTCGTCGCGGAATACGCAAGCGAAACTGTTAAAAGAAAAAGAGCGACGCTTACGAAAACGAGGCAAGCTCTCTTGGCTGATAAACGCATAATTTTCCTTTTGCTGGGTCCCGGATTATGTACCTGGTACCGGATTCGCATTAGCAAATCATGTACCTGGTACCGGTTTAATGGGTCCGGTACCAGGTACATGATTTGGCACCTTTTCACGCATCAAAGAAAAGGACGTTTTCAAGGTGCTCAATCTCCGGCGGACGCGACTTGTCTTCCCAGATTACGGTCACAACATCAAAACGGGCGGTTTTATGTTCGAGCCGCATCTTCTGGAGGTATGCCTCTGCCAACAATTTCAGTTTCCGTTTCTTCCTATCGTCAACCGCCTCGGCCGCTTCCCCGTATAGACGGGAGCCTCGCGATTTCACCTCGACGAAGACAATCTCTCTCTTTTTAGAGCAGACAAGGTCGATCTCGCCGAACTTCGAGCGCCAGTTGCGTTCAATAATATTATATTTCTTCCTCTTTAGGAATATTTCGGCAAAATCTTCGCCTTCTTTACCGAGTGAGCGCGGGTTAGGCATTCCGGCTACGCTCCAAAACCCGCCTTACCGGACGGAAACTCAGGCGGTGAATCGGCGAGGGGCCTAAATCAGAAAGAATCCGGACATGATTGGCTGTGGGATAACCCTTATGGACGCGGAATTCATACCGCGGGAAAGCGAGGTCATAGACATACATAAGGCGGTCACGCGTTACCTTAGCGACAATGGAACCGGCGGCAACGGAGGCGGAAAGTGAATCGCCGCCTACGATATTGAGTTTTTTAAATGGGATATCGATTGGGACATTACCGTCGATGAGGACGTACTCGGGCAACCGAGGAAGGTTAAGCACAGCCTCGCGCATCGCGAGCCGTGTAGCCTGAAGAATGTTAAGCTTGTCAATCCAATATTCGCCGACGATGCCGATCCCAAAAAGCGCCCGATGTTTGATCTCTTCAAAAAGGAGTGCTCTTTTTCTGGGGGTGAGCTTTTTGGAGTCGTTGATTCCTTCGATTTTTTCACCACGGGGGAGGATAACCGCCGCCGCGACGACCGGCCCCGCAAGAGGGCCCCGTCCTGCTTCATCCACACCGGCAATAACGGAATAACCTTCCCGGAAAAGCTTCTCCTCAAAAGAATACATAGTATTGGTTTCGCAAACACCTGTGAGTACACTTTTAGGCACGAACGCCATATCCGGGGTTGAGCTCAAAATTTAAATCGCAAAGCGCAAAATTGAAATTCAAAATTCAAAGTTTTTCCAAGCAGTTTTGAATTTTTAGTTGTGATTTTGCATTTTTCACTTTACACTTTGCCTTAAACTCGCTCTCGGCACTAGACGTATAGAGACGATCTTGGCTTATGAAACCAACTAATATTCCTATGCGCCGGAGGAAAGCCTGATATCCTTCTTCTTCCTTAAGTGATAGCGCTTGGATTTACCCGGCCGGCCGGCCTTTACAAGCTTCACATCCTCAAGTGTCGGAGAATGTATAAAGAAAATTTTCTCTATCGTATCACCCTGCACTTCCTTTATAACCGTGAATGTTTCGCTTACTCCGCGCCCGCGCCGGCGGATTACCGTGCCCTCAAACATCTGGGTACGCATCTTGTCGCCTTCTTTAATCTTGATGTAGACACGAACCTCGTCACCGACTCCGAATTTGGGAACTTCCTTTTTTAGATATTTCTTCTCTACAAGTTCGATTTCTTTTACCATAATTAGCCTCTCTTTTTACTTTGCTACCTGCCTACCGGCAGGCAGGCTTGACCCTTGACCCTTTAGCAAATCCGGTCTCCTCAAACGCGTCTTCTCAAACGACTTCTCTTTGCGCCAGGCAAGGACTTTTTTATGATCGCCCGAGAACAAAACATCAGGAACCTTATGGCCGCGAAAAACTCTCGGCCTTGTGTACTGCGGAAAATCGAGAAGCCCGCCGCGAAAAGATTCGCACTCAAGCGAGGCCCGATTGCCCAGAACACCCGGCACGAGTCTTACAACCGCATCCACGACACAAAGGGCCGGAATCTCTCCGCCGGTCATGACAAAATCACCGATAGAGAGCTCTTCGTCGACCAAATGCTCCCTTACGCGCTCATCGATTCCTTCATAGCGGCCGCATATGAGAATAAGATGCCGCTTCTTTGACAGCCGCTCGGCGTGGCTCTGATCAAAACGTTTACCGTCCGGTGAGAGAAACACAACGTGTCCTTCGCCGCGGCTTTTCTTAATCGACTCGACACATTTAAACAAAGGCCCCGCCATCATTACCATACCGGGCCCTCCCCCGAAGGGCTTGTCGTCGCAGCTCTTATGCCTCGTCTGACCGAAACGGCGCAGCGCGCAAACTTTAATGTCAACGAGACCCTTCGCCTGCGCGACTCTAAGCATCGACTCCCGAAGGGCCGGGCGAACGATCCCGGGAAAAAGCGTTACGATATCTATCGCAAGGCGCGGATGTTTCATTAAATAACTTTTTTCTCCCGAAGGAGCTTTGTAACCGGTATGGAAAGCTTTGCCCCCTTGCGAATCCAATCTTTAAGTTTCCCGCCGTCGACTTCCACTACCGACGGCGAGCGGGTGGCGTCATAATACCCCAATGTTTCCACAACGCGGCCGTCGCGCGGCATGCGCGAATCGGCTACAACAATGCGCCAGTGCGGTTTTTTTGTAGTACCTGTCCGTCTCAAACGAATATGTACAGCCAACTTCCCACCTCCTTAAATGAGCACATAATTTACGCGACTGTAAGGAGCGTAAATTATATGTGCGAATTTATCCTGAGGTTGCGACGTATAGGAGCAACCGTAGGATACAACCTGCATTTCAAACTCAAAAATTAAGTGAAGCTAAGTTATGGCTTCCCTTACTCTTTAACCCTCTTTATATCCGCCCCTACTCCCGAAAGTTTTTCTTCTATCCTCTCGTAACCCCTGTCCAAATGATAAACGCGCCGTACTTCGGTCTCGCCCTCGGCCACAAGGCCCGCCAGAATGAGCGCGGCACTTGCCCTCAGGTCTGAAGCCATTACCGGGGCGCCACTCAGTTTCTTTACGCCCTCGATAATCGCGCTCGAACCTTCGATAAATATCTTTGAACCCATGCGGTTGAGCTCGCTGGTATGGACAAAACGGTTAGTATAAATCTTTTCTGTTATAACGCTGATTCCCGGCGTAATCGTCATCAGGGCCATCATCTGGGCCTGAAGATCCGTCGGAAAACCCGGATAAGGCAGCGTCGTGACATTGACGGGATGAAGGCGCGGCGTGCCGCGCGCGCGAATGTTCATACCTCTCATTCTTATGTGCACACCCGCGTGCCTCAACTTGTCAATCAGGGCGTTGTTGTGTCCGGGAATTATCCCTTTAATGAGAAGGTCGCCGTGGGTAATAGCGGCGGCCACCATGTATGTCCCTGCCTCGATGCGGTCCGGGATAACGCTGTACTCCGTGCCGCGCAATTTCTTAACGCCTTTTACCTGTATAAGATGAGAGCCCGCGCCGTGAATCTTAGCGCCCATCCGGATAAGAAAATTCGCGAGGTCTACAACCTCGGGCTCGCAGGCCGCGTTCTCAATGTTTGTCTCGCCCCTTGCAAGCGTCGCCGCCATCATAACGTTCGCGGTCGCGAGAACCGATGAACCGAACTCGCCGCCGAGATAAACATCCCCACCCTTAAGGCCCCGCGGCGCCTTCGCACAGATATAACCGTGCTCGACCGTAATCTTGGCCCCCAGCGCCTCAAGTCCCTTTAGGTGAAGATCTATCGGGCGCGGTCCGAAAACGCACCCGCCGGGCATCGAAACCCTCGCCTCGCCAAACCGCGCCAGCAGAGGCCCGAGAACACAGACGGAAGCGCGCATCGTGCTGACCAACTTATAAGGCGCCTCTATGACCGGCTCCAAAATAGGCCGTGTCACGATTTCATGCTCGCCCTGAGATACGCGCGTGCCCAAGGCCCTGAGGAGTTTCACCATTGTTGAGATATCCATGAGCCTCGGCGCGTTGCAGACGATGCACTTCCCGTCGGAAAGAATTGTCGCCGCGAGAATCGGCAGCGCCGCGTTCTTAGCGCCCGAAACCTCTATCTCGCCTTTAAGCCTGTTGCCCCCTCTTACGATAATCTTATCCATTACGCCTTGCCTCTACGATACGATCCAAACCGTTATAATCCTTAAAAATATTGATAACCTTAAAACCGTTTTCGGCACACAAACTTCTGACGGCCGGCGTTTGAGAAAAACCGATCTCTATAAAAATCGTCCCGTCGGGCTTTAAAAAATCATCCGCCTCGCCGAACAAGCGGCCGATAGTTTCATCGCCCACTCTCCCGCCGCACAAAGCCCCGTAAGGTTCGCGCTTGAGTTCGGAGTCTAAATCCTTCATTTCGGCCTCGGACACATACGGCGGATTCGACACGATTACGTCGAACCTACGGTGCTTCAGGCCGCAAAAAAGATCGCTTACAAAAAACTGTATCCGATCGGCCACTCCGAGCCGCTCCGCGTTCTTCCGCGCCACCTCAAGCGATTCCGGAGAGATATCTGTCGCCGTAACGGATAAAAACCCGCAATAACGGGCGAGGCTTACTGCAATATTACCCGAACCCGTGCCAATATCAAGCAGAGAAAATTTAGGCGTCCGGCCTAAAAACTCTAGAACTTTTTCGACAAGGAGCTCTGTCTCGGGCCGCGGAATCAGGCAACGCTCATCGACATAAAACGCGAAATCCATAAACGGCGCTTCCCCCAGGCAGTATTGAACCGGATAGCGCTGGGCCCGCTTTTTTAGAAGAGATAAAAAGAACTGTTTCTTAACTGGATCCTGATCGAAACTCGAAGAGCGAAAAATATCGATTTTAGAAAAGCCAAACGCCGATTCCATAAGCCATCCGGCATCGGCCTCCGGGCGTTCGATACCGTGTGTTTTAAGATATTCCACTGCCCATGAAAATACGGCACGTGGCTGGATGGCCGTCCTTTTCTCGTCGAGCAAAAGCGTTTCCATCACGCCACTTTCCCTCCGTTAACCATAGTGCGCTCGCGCTCATCCTTAAGCAGCGCTTCAAAGATGGGCTCAAGATGTCCTTCCATTATGTTCGCGAGATTCTGCACTGTAAGACCTATGCGGTGATCCGTGACGCGGTGATCGGGAAAGTTATAGGTGCGTATCTTCTCGGAGCGGTCGCCGGAACCGACCTGGGACTTGCGGTCTTTGGAACGCTTCGCTTCTTCTTCCTTTTTCCTTATCTCGACAATCCGCGCGCTCAAAATACGCATCGCCTTCGCCTTGTTCTTATACTGAGATTTCTCATCCTGACAGCTTACCACAATGCCGGTAGGAACGTGCGTAATCCTTACGGCCGATTCCGTCTTGTTCACGTGCTGGCCGCCGGGGCCGGACGAGCGGAAAACGTCGATCCTTAAATCTTCGGGTTTTATGTCCACTTCGACAGCCTCAGGCTCGGGAAGTACCGCCACGGTAACGGCCGATGTATGAATGCGTCCGCTCGCCTCGGTCTCGGGCACACGTTGTACCCGGTGGGTACCACTCTCGTATTTAAACGACTGGAAGGCGCCTCGGCCGCTCACCGAAAATATTACCTCCTTAAGGCCTCCGCGCCCCGTGGGATTCGTATTCATCACCTCAACACGAAGACCGCGCTCGGCCGCCCACTTGATATACATTCTGTAAAGATCGGCCACGAAGAGAGCGGCTTCTTCGCCGCCCGTGCCCGCCCTTATCTCAACTATCGCGGGCCTGTCCTTATCCTGATCGGTTCCGTCAAGCAACAGGGCCTCGATTCGCTTCTCTACCATTTCTTTCTTAAGAGCCAGATGCCGTTTTTCTTCTTCGTAGAGAGCGACTATCTCGGCGTCGCCGGATTTCTCTTTCTCAAGCTGATTGATTTCGTCCGTTTCGGCGACGATCTTTTTGTATTCCTCCCACGCCGAAAGAAGAGGAATGAGGGCCGCCCGCTCCTTCGCGAGCTGTTGAAGCCGCGATGGATCGCACGTTACCTCGGGACTCGCCAGCGAAGTCTCGAGCTCCTTTACGCGCTCCTCAATCTCTTTTAGACGCGGAATTATCTTATCTAACATAGTATGAGTAAACCCGAATGACAAATTCCCAAATACCAGCAATGTACCTGGTACCGGATTAATGGGACCGGTACCAGGTACATTGCTGCATGACCCTTGCCTTTTTATTTGGCCTTGGGTTCCGCCTTCGGGGCTTCCTTTTCCTTCTCTTTTTCCTTCTTTTCCGATTTCTTTTCCCTTACCTTTTTCTTGCTCACGACATTCATCGCGCCGCCGAATCTCTTCTTAAACTTGTCGATACGCCCCGATGAGTCGATTAACTTCTGCTCGCCGGTAAAAAATGGGTGGCAGCTGGAGCAAATCTGGATTGTGATATTCTCCTTTGTGCTGCAGGTCTCAATCACGTTGCCACAGGCGCAGCGGATCGCCGTCGGCGTATACTTTGGGTGAATTTTGTCTTTCATGTTGGATCCTTTCGGTTAACACAGATTAGCGCAGATATGACCCACACAGATTATCACAGATGCTCATCTGTGCCCATCTGTGTAACCCCCATCTGTGATCATCTGTGTATCATTTACCCTTATTAATACTCAACAGAAACTCGGCGTTAGACTTTGTCTTCGACAGACGATCGAGCAAAAGTTCCATCGCCTCGACCGGACTGAGCTCGTTTAAAACCTTCCTCAAGAGCCATACGCGCTCGAGTTCGTCGGGATGCATCAGCATATCTTCTTTGCGCGTGTTCGATTTCTTCACATCGATCGCGGGATAAATACGGCGCTGGAAGAGACTGCGGTCGAGCTGGAGTTCCATATTACCCGTTCCTTTGAACTCTTCGAATATAACGTCGTCCATGCGGGACCCCGTATCGACGAGGGCGGTCGCGATAATCGTGAGACTGCCGCCTTCCTCGATATTACGCGCGGCGCCGAAGAAGCGTTTCGGCTTATGCAGCGCGTGCGAATCGACACCGCCCGAGAGAATCTTTCCCGAGTGCGGTACTACCATATTGTAGGCGCGCGCAAGCCGTGTGATACTGTCGAGGAGAATCACCACGTGCTTCTTGTGTTCTACGAGCCTGCGGGCCTTTTCTATCACCATCTCGGCCACCTGCACGTGGCGTTCCGGCGGCTCA
>JAQTRP010000018.1 GCA_028711765.1 Candidatus Omnitrophota bacterium
ACATGGCGTTCCGGCGGCTCATCGAAGGTCGACGAGATCACCTCACCCTTTACCGAACGCTCCATATCGGTCACTTCTTCGGGGCGCTCGTCGATTAAGAGGACGATCAGGTAAATCTCGGGGTGGTTTGTCGTCACGGCGTTAGCAATCTTTTGGAGGAGTATGGTCTTGCCGCTATAAGGCGGGGCGACGATCATACCGCGCTGGCCTTTTCCGAGCGGCGTGAGTAAATCCATTATTCTCATAGAAAGCTCGTCGTGCTTCGTCTCAAGCAGTATGCGTTGCAGCGGATACAGCGGCGTCAGGTTATCAAAGACGATCCTGTCTTTCACCTTTTCCGGGTCTTCGAAGTTGACGGCCTCGACCTTAAGCAGGGCAAAATACCGCTCACCCTCTTTCGGCGGGCGGATCTGACCGCTTACCGTATCGCCGGTGCGCAGATTAAACTTCCGGATCTGCGAAGGCGAGACATAAATGTCATCGGGGCACGGCAGATAATTATAGTTCGGAGAACGCAGGAACCCGAATCCGTCCTGCAGGATTTCCAAAACGCCCTCCCCAAACATAAGGCCGTTCTGCTCCGTGCGGCCCTGCAGAATCTTGAATATAAGATCCTGCTTTTTAAGGCCGCTCACCGGAGTGACGCCCAGTTTGTGGGCGAGCTCCTGGAGCTCCATCATCTTCATGCGCTTAAGGGTGGCGACATCAATAACATTTTCCCCGTGCTTTGATACGGCCGATGATTTCTGACTTTCCTTCGGATTTTCCTTTGAACTTTCCTTTTCCTTTTCCATGCCATTAACCTCTCTTGTTATAGTTTTCCTTAATTTTTAACCAGACCTTCCGCGCCTCGCGTCTCGTCCTCGCGAGAGTTTTACCGTTATCGATAACAAAATCGCTGAGGCGCAATTTTTCACTTAGCGGGATCTGGTGACGAATCCGCCGTTTAAGTTCATCCTTTGAAAACGAGTCTCCCCGACTCACCCTTTTGATCTGTTTGCCGCGGCCGCAAAAAACCGACACCGTCGAGTCACAACGTTTTTCGAAACCCGTCTCAAAAAGAAGCGGGACTTCGATCGCGGCTATTCCACATCTCTTTTTTAGCCTGCGCCTTATCTCGCGGAAGACATAAGGATGGATAATCCGCTCAAGCTTAATCCGCTCCTTCCGGTTCCCGAAAATAACCCCGGCGAGCTTCCTCCTGTCGATCGCGCGGGACTTCGTGAGGACGCTTTCCCCAAAGCGCCTCGCGATAGCGCGGTAGGTACGCGTACCCTTTGCGAGTGAACGGCGGGCAATCTCATCGCAACTTAAGGTATACGCTCCCCACTTCTTAAAAAACCCGAGTACCGTTGATTTCCCGGTATGAAACCCGCCCGTAATACCTACCACAAAACATTTTCGCTTCATTCTTTATACCAGCTGTCGCCCTCGGAGAAATCCACCTTCAGAGGGACTTTTAACAAATAAACGTTTTCCATCTTGTCGCGGATTATACCCTTCACATCTTCCAGCTCTGGGCGGGGCGCATCGAAAACAAGCTCGTCGTGAACCTGGATTATCATGAGAGAACTTAAGGTGCGGGACTCGAATTCGCGCTCAATCGCGATCATGGCCACTTTTATCAGATCCGCCGCCGAACCCTGGAGCGGCGCGTTGACTGCCGCGCGTTCCGCGAATTGCCGGAGATTCTGGTTTGAATTGTCAATATCCGGAAAATAGGAGCGCCTGCCCAAAATCGTCGTCAGGTATTTGTCTTTCCGGGCGATTTCGATCTGGCGTTCAAGATAGGCCTTGACTCCGGGGTAACGCTCGAAATAAGCGCTAATAAATCGTTCGGCCTCGCCCACCGAAATCTTTAGGTCTTTCGAGAGGCCGTAGGCCGTCTTCCCGTAAATGATGCTGAAGTTGATCGTCTTTGCCGCACGGCGCATATCGCGCGAGACGGCATCTTCCTTAACGCCGAAGAGGGTGGTTGCCGTAACAAGATGGATATCCTGATTGTTCCAAAACGCCTCGGTCAGGGTCTTATCGCCCGAGAAATGCGCCAGTAGCCGGAGCTCGATCTGGGAATAATCCGCCGAAATGATGAGCCTGTCTTTCGCGCGCGGCACGAACGCCCGGCGTATCTCGCGGCCCGCCTCCGTCTTGATCGGAATATTCTGGAGATTGGGATCCGAACTGCTCAAGCGGCCCGTCGCCGTCGTCGTCTGGTTAAAAGACGTGTGGACGAGCCCCGTCTCGGGCACGGCGAGATCGCAAAGAGCGTCGATATAGGTCGACTTGAGTTTCGAGAGCTCACGGTATTCCAGCACAAGCTGGGGGAGGCGATGCCTTTCGGCAAGCGTCTCAAGGACGCTCACATCGGTCGAGCGGCCCGTCTTCGTCTTCTTTACGACGGGCAGTTTTAATTTGTCAAAGAGGACCTCGGACAGTTGTTTTGGGGAATTTATATTAAACTCACTGCCCGCTTCCTTATGGATACTCTCGGTCAGAAGGCCGAGTTCCTTGTCGTATTTCTTCGAAAGACCTTTCAGGAAATCGCGGTCTATCCTGACACCGTTGATCTCCATTTGGGCCAGGACCTCGACGAGCGGCATCTCAACTTCGTGGAACAGCTTCTCCAGGCCGTTTTTCGCCAGCCTGGGGCGAAGGACCTCGACGAGGCGGAAAACGCAGTCGGCATCCTCCGAGGCGTAATCCTTAACGAGGGCAAGCGGCGCGCGATCCATAGTGATTGAGTTTTTGCCCCCGCCTATTACCTCGCTCGTCGCGATCTTCTTTACGTCGAGGTATTCCAGCGAAATATCATCCAAGTTGTGATTAAGCTTGATCGGATTGAGAAGATAAGACGCCACCATCGTATCGAATTCTATCCCTCGAAGCCTTATCCCCGAACGGCCGAGCACGATAAAATCGTACTTAATGTTCTGGCCGTACTTTTTAATCGAGGGGTTTTCTAGCACCGCCTTGAGCGTTTTAACTGCAACGGCCTCGCTGATTCCCTTGCCCTCATGCCTTGGTGATGAAACCGGAACATAAAAAGCCTGCCGGTCCTTGAACGAAAAACTTAAACCCACAAGCCATGCGAGATGAGGCTCTGCGTTGGTTGTCTCCGTATCAAGGGCGAACGCGCCTGAGTTTTCAAGCGACTTAACCAAAGCGCGAAGCTCTTCCTCGGTCTCGACCAAGCGGTAATCGCGCTCCTCTGCTCCTCTTTCTGCCGTCGAGGTAATCTCTTTAAGCAGGTTCCTGAACTCGAAACGCTTGAAAAGCTCGATTAGCTTTGCCTCATCGGGTGGCTTGAGCTTCAATTCGTCAACCGAAAACTTTATCGGTACCTCGCAATCAATAGTCACGAGCTCCCGCGAAAGTTCGATGCTTTCCTTATTTTCCTCGATGAGCTTCCTTTTGGATTCCGACTTGATCTCGCCAAGCCGCTTCATCATGGCCTCGAGAGAACCGAATTGTCCGATCAATGAAACCGCCGTCTTCTCGCCTATGCCGGGAACGCCCGGGATGTTATCGGAGGCATCGCCGGCAAGCGACATGATATCGACAACCCTCTCCGGCCCGAGACCCTCAAACCGCTCGGCCACCTTCGCTGAATCGTAAACTACTCCGTCCTTGTGGGTGCTGTACACCTTGACTCCGCCGCCGATGAGCTGGAGCGCGTCCTTATCGCCTGTGACTATAAAAACCTCGTTGCCCACGCCTGCCAGGCGCTTGGCCATCGTCCCCAAAACGTCATCGGCCTCAAAACCCGCCATCTCAAATACCGGGATGCGATACGCCGAGAGAAACTCTTTTATCGGGGCGAACTGCTTAAAAAGATCGTCCGGCATCGGTTTTCTGTGGGCCTTGTACTCGTCGTAAAGCTTATGCCGAAACGTCGGCTCGCCGCGGTCAAAACACACCGCGATACCGTCCGGTTTTTCCTCTTTCAATATCTTCCTCAACATCGAGAGGACACCGTAAATCGCGTTGGTGGGCTCGCCCTTCGAGGTCGACAGGTTCTGAATCGCGTAGAACGCCCTGTAGCAAAAAGAGTTGCCGTCGATAAGAAAAAACTTATCGCTCATATTGATAAAGACAGGGCGTAGGACCTGAATTGTTTCATATTAGGAGAAGAAAGATGAGTTAGGAATGCAGCATTATAACCCTAACCTATTGAAATGGAAGATGATAACGAAATCATCTATATAACGGTCTTAATCTATAGGAAAATTTATGGAACATTATGAGAGGATTAATCAACTAAGAAAGGTACCCTGAAGGTAACTCCGTGTTGTTTCTCGCCCACTCGAAACGTAAATATACCCTAAGCTTACAGAAAAATCAAGTTCTTTTTAGCGCTTCTTCTTTATCTCTCCGGCCTGCTGAACGAGCTGATTTGTATCGTAAGCGCTCTCCATCATATCCTCATACTTGATTAAACCCTTTTCATATAATCCGAGGAGGTAGCTATCCATTGTGTGCATACCTAATTTCGCCCCCGTCTGGATCTCCGAGAATATGCGGAAGGTCTTGCTTTCCCGTATGAGGTTTTGGATGGCGGGCGTCGTCACCATAATCTCAAACGCGGCGACACGGCCGCTGCCGGATACGCGCGGAATAAGCGTCTGGGAGATGACCGCCAAGAGCGACGTTGATAACTGAATGCGGATCTGCGCCTGCTGATGGGAAGGAAAGGCGTCTATTATGCGGTCTACCGTAAGGGACGCTCCTATCGTGTGAAGCGTAGCAAAGACAAGGTGCCCCGTTTCGGCCGCCGCAAGGGCCGATTCCATAGTGGCGAGGTCTCTCATTTCACCGACCATAAATACGTCCGGATCCATCCTGAGGCCTTTTACAAGGGCTTCAGAAAACGACGTCACATCAACGCCTATCTCGCGCTGGGTAACAATGGATTTTTTATGGGAATGATAATATTCGATCGGGTCTTCGACCGTAACAATATGACAGGCTTCGGTCTCGTTAATGTGGTTGATCATCGAAGCCAAAGTCGTCGTCTTGCCGCTTCCCGTCGGTCCCGTCACAAGAAATAAGCCGCGAGGTCTTTCCAAAAGCTCCTTGATCCTGCTTGAGAAACCTATTTCTTCGAGGCTAAAAAACCTGCTTGGCAGGAAACGAAGCGATATTCCGTAACGGCCCCTCTCGCGGTAAACCGACGCTCTGAACCTGGCTTTTTCTCCGAACGCGAAACCAAAGTCGACGCCGCCAACCTCTTCCAGCTTATGGCGGTTCGTTTCGCTTGTCATTGCCTTCATAAAACGTTCGGTGTCGGCATCTGTAAGCACAGGACCATCGATTGATTTAAGCGCGCCGTGCAGGCGTAAAGTCACCGGACGGCCGACGGCAAAGTGGGCGTCCGAAGCATCTTTTTCAACGCAAAGCGCCAAAATATCGTTTAATTCCATATTAAATGAGCTCTCTTACTTTTTCGTCGATCGCGTTCCTGGAAACGGCGCCGACGATACGGTCCACTTCCTCACCGTTTTTCATAAAAATCAGTGTCGGAATACTCATCACCTGATAATGCGATGCCGTATCTTGCGCATTATCGACATTTAATTTATAAACCTTTATCTGTCCGGTGTACTTCTTGGCAATTTCATCAACGAGCGGCGCGACCTTCTTGCAGGGACCGCACCACTCCGCCCAAAAATCTATTATCACCGGTTCTTTCGCCTTAATCGCCTCATTGAAATTCTCTTCCGTCAGATTTAGAACCTCTCCCGCCATTTTTGCCTCCGTTTAAGAATGCCGTTTATACTCTTTATCTAAAACTTTCTTTAGTATATCCCCGCCTATTCTAAATTGCAACCCGCTTTTGGATTCAGTGTATAGCGTGCAGCGTATAGGAAATATAAAGCCTGCGATCTAAAGCCGGATTCCTGCTTGTCTCCTCTATGATTGCACATATGATTTTCTATCCGCTATACGCTATAATCTTCACGGGGCAGGCTTCGACGCACTTCCTGCAATTAGTGCACTTCGCATAATCGATGACGGCGCAGTTGTCGATTACGTGAATCGCATCGGAGGGGCAAGTCTTTTCGCAACGCCTGCAGGCTATGCAGCCTACTTTACACACCGTCCGTGTCACGGCTCCCTTATCACGATTGATGCACTCGACAAAAACCTCGCTCGCAAAAGGAACCATCGTAATTATCCGCTTGGGGCAGATTTTAACGCATGCCTCGCACGCGACGCACTTATCGTGTTTTATCCGGGGCAAACCACCGGACATCTCGATCGCGCCAAAACGGCAGGCACGTAAACAATCACCGAAACCCAGACAGCCGTAAGCGCAGGCCTTCTGGCCGCCGCGGATGAGTTGCGCCGCCCGGCACGTCGGAACACCTTTATAATCAAATATATCGAGCGCGTTCTCGACGCCTCCGCGGCAGAGGAGCTTTGCCACCCTGCGAATTTTTTTAACGACGTCCCTTCCCAAGATTTTCGCCAGTTCATCCGCGACAAATTGTCCCCCCGGCGCACAAAGCGTGTACTCGATATCGCCGCCCTTCGCGAGGGCCTCGGCATAGCCCATACAACTCGGATAACCGCACCCGCCACAGTTAACATGGGGCAGGACATTATACAAATTCTCAACGAGAGGCTCGGCCCTTACTTCAAACTTCTTGCCCACATAAGAGAGTAAAATAGCAAAAATGATACTGAGGGAACCTACGACAGCCACCGAAATTAAGATCGCGTTTAACATATTAAAACTTCACCAGATTCTGGAAACCGAAAAAGGCGATTGAGAGAAGCCCCGCTAAAATCAGGGCGATGGGAATTCCCTGAAGTTCCTTGGGCACTTCCGCGAACTCGAGTCTTTCACGGATACCGGACATAATAACAAGGGCAAGGGCGAAACCCGACGCCGCCCCGAAACCGAAAACTACGCTTTCCAAAAGATTATAATGCTGATCGATATTCAGAATCGCGACCGCGAGCACTATGCAGTTCGTCGTAATAAGCGGGAGAAAAATGCCCAGCGCCTGATAGAGAACGATGTTTGTTTTCTTGAGTATTATCTCGACGGTCTGCACAAACGCGGCGATAACAAGAATGAAAACGATGGTTTTAAGATAAGCGAGATTGAAAGGCGCTAAAATATACTCATAAATGAGGAACGTCATGGCCGACGACATCGTTATAACGAAGATCACCGCCAGCCCCATACCGACCGCCGTGTCGGTCTTGCGCGAAACACCGAGGAACGGGCAGATGCCGAGGAAGCGCGTCAGGACGAAATTGTTAACAATGACGGCGGAAATAATAATAAGAAAGAGTTTTGTAATCATACAAGCTTAGGATTTCTTTAATAAGTTCATTAAACCGATCAAAAGACCCAGCGTGATAAACGCGCCGGGCGGCAGTATCATCAGGAGAAAAGGGACATAATGAGGCCCGAAAAGGGCCATCCCGAAAAACGTCCCGTTACCGATAATTTCGCGGATGCTGCCGAGTAGAAGCAGCGCGAGCGTAAATCCGGCACCCATCCCAAGCCCGTCGGCAAGCGACGGGAGGACAGAGTTTTTGCAAGCAAACGCCTCGGCCCGCCCCAGTATGATGCAGTTCACCACGATGAGAGGGATGAAAACACCGAGCACCTTGTGGAGATTGTAAAAATAGGCTTGAAGAATAAGTTCGACGATGGTTACAAAGGTAGCGATGATGACCACGAAAACCGGTATGCGCACGCGATCCGGAACGTACTTCCTTAAAATGGAAACCACGACGTTTGACCCGACAAGAACAAACGTGGTCGAAAGCCCCATACCGATACCGTTTACGGCCTCCGTCGTAACGGCAAGCGTAGGGCACATACCCAGGACGATCCTGAAAATAGGATTCTCACTCCAAAGCCCTTTCACGAACTCTTTTATCAGCTTCATTTTCGCTCCGCTATCGCAGGTCCTGCCTCAGACGGCAAACCTAAAATATCCATTTTGTTCTGCAAAAACCGCTTTACCGAATCCTGAATCGCTTTCGTAAAGGTGCGGGACGTAATCGTGGCGCCCGTTATGGCTTGAATGGAACCGCCGTCTTTGGTAAGCGCCACCTGCTCCCAATTCTTTCCCTTATACTGATTCTTGAACGACTGCGCGAACGCCTTGGTACCAAGCCCCGGCGTTTCCGCGTGTTTCAAGACAACGGTACCGGTAACAATACCGTCGGGATTGACTCCGATCATTACATCCAACATCCCTCCGTAACCCATCTCTCCGCCCGAAAAAGCGACGCCGATTATATCGCCTTTTTCTTTGCCGAGATAATAGGTATAGGAAGCGCCGCCTGCCCTAATCTCCTTCGCGTCCTGAATGGGATCATTATCGAAAGGGGGAAGAACCTCCCGGATTGCCGTAAGCCGCACCTCCCTTTCCTGCCTTATTATCTGCTCCCGGGTGCCCTGATACACGAAGGCAAGAGCCGCGGAGGCGATAATCGAGGACAGGCCGAGCGCGAGAACAAGCCTTAGAGTTGAATTCGCGCGATCACTTGTTTTACTCATGATAAGTTCTCTAACCTTTAGGTACCTGGGACTGGTTTCATGTGTATTTATGTACCTGGTACCGGATTAATGGGACCGGTACCAGGTACATAAATGCATTATTTCGCTCCTAAAATACGCGGTCTGACGTAACGGTCGATTATCGGCGTAAAGGCGTTCATGATTAATATGGAGTAGCAGACGCCTTCCGGATAACCGCCCCAGTTCCTGATTAAAACCACAAGCACACCGGCGCCAACGGCGTTAATGGCACAACCTAATCTTGTTATCGGACTTGTAACCATATCGGTTATCATAAAAAAAGCGCCCAAAAATAGCCCGCCCGCCAAAATCTCAAACAAGGGGTCCCGCCCCACGAATATCGAACCGGCAAACACCGTCGAGATGTAAAGCACGGGCACCTCCCAGTAAATTATGCCCCGCATAATCAGGATGGCGCCGCCTATAAGAATCGCGAGCGCGCTCGTCTCGCCTAAAGAACCGCTCACGTTCCCCATAAAAAGATCCCAGTAGGACGGGAGGTCGATCTGAAGTTTCTGCTTCACTATGGCGAGCGGCGTTGCCGTCGTCATCGCGTCAAAAGGAGCCGTCCAGGTAGTCATCTGTATCGGAAACGCGGCGAGCGCGACCGCCCTTGCGACCAACGCCGGATTGAAAATATTGTAGCCGAGGCCACCGAAAATTTGTTTCGTAATCGCTATGCCGCACAGGCTCCCCGCGACGATAACCCACCAGGGCGAGCTCGGCGGAATACAGCAGGCGAACAAAATTCCCGTTATGACGGCGCTTCCGTCATCTACCGTAACGGGCCGGCCGAGAAGACGCTGGCAGGCCGCCTCGATAAGGACGCATGCCGATACGGATACTATGAGGACGCGTATCGCGTCCCATCCGAAAAATATCGCGCTTGCCGCGACCACGGGTAAAAGCGCGATAATGACACCCCGCATAATCGAACGGGTCGAATCGCTTGAACGCATGTGCGGCGCGTGGAGAACTAATAACTTTTCCATCAGGCCTTACCTTGTTTTGACTTTTCGCTATTTGGTTTTTTGAGGGCGCGGCGCGCTAAAATTTCGGCCTTCGCCCACCGGATGAGTTGAACAAGCGGAATCTTGGACGGGCAATTGTAAGCGCAGACGCCGCACTCCATGCAATCCATCGCGCCCCACTCCTCGGCCTCTTCGAAGCGCTCCTTCTCGGCGGCGCGCTGAATCAGGCTGGGGACGAGCCGCATGGGACAGCCTCTGACGCAACGCCCGCAGCGGATGCACGGGCCCTGTACAGGAATCCTTACCTCCGTCTTGGGAAACGTAACAACGCCTGTCGTTCCCTTGATTACGGGTATGTCGAGATCGACTTGCGAAACGCCCATCATCGGGCCGCCGGTTATAACAACCATGGGCGGCCTCAGCGTCGCGCACTCGCCAAGCAGTTGGCTGATAGGTGTTCCTATTCTGACTAAGAAATTCTGCGCGTGGGCGACACAT
Source organism: Candidatus Omnitrophota bacterium (assembly GCA_028711765.1). Classification (GTDB taxonomy): domain Bacteria; phylum Omnitrophota; class Omnitrophia; order Omnitrophales; family JAQTRP01; genus JAQTRP01. The sequence continues at coordinate 10,018 of JAQTRP010000018.1, forward strand.
GTTCCGGTCACGGTGACAACCCGCTCATAGAGAGGCTTCCTGTAACGGACCGCGTCATAAACAGCCGTTACCGTACCGACGTTACTTACGACAATCCCGGCGTTCAAAGGAAGGCCGCCCCGCGGCACTTCCCTGTTAAGCACGGTCTTTATGAGCTGTTTCTCTGCCCCCTGCGGATACTTTACTTTCAGGCGGACTGTTTTTATCGGCTTATTTTCCATTCCGAAGAGCTTGCTGTTGATAAGCTCGAGCGCTTCAAGCTTGTTATCCTCGATGGCGATGATGCATCGTTTCGCGCCTACGGCGCGCATTATTATTTCCGCTCCAGCGATAATCTCGGCGGGCTTCGCGAGCATCAGGACATGATCGGCCGTAAGATACGGCTCGCACTCGGCACCGTTTATGATAACGGTGTCGATTTCCTTATCGGGGAGAGGCATAAATTTGACGTGCGCTGGAAACATCGCGCCGCCCATGCCTACGACACCCGCATCCCGCACGCGGAGCCTGATTTCATCCGGTGTGAGATTCTTCCAATTGGAATCTTCCGTGATACCGGGAGCTAGCGTATCTTTGCCGTCCGACTCAATCTGAACGGCAAGTGATCGCCCCAGAATAGGATGAGGAAAAATATCGATCGCCTTTACTTTGCCGCTCACGCTTGAGTGAATCGCTGCCGAGACAAAGCCGCCCGGCTCGGCGATCTTTGAACCGACACAAACTGAATCGCCTGTCTTTACGATGGCTTTTGACGGAGACCCGATATGCTGCTGGAGGGGAATGGTAAGAACGGCAGGAAGCTTCGCCCGCTTTATGTGGGTATCGGACAGGCTCATCTCCTTGTGTTCCGGCAGACGAACGCCCCCCTTAAAAGTTTTCACGGCACCTCATTGTGGATCTGTTCGCTTCCTTGCGAGATTGAAATTCAGAGAATTGGTAATAGGATGGAAAAATTCTATTTTAAACGAAAGGTTTTGTCAAAGAAAAAGAACAATACCGTATCTAGTATCTCGTGAATCGTATCTCGCAAAAATACAAAAATAAAAACGGTTTTTTATTTATCCTACTTGTCCCGAGATACAAGATACGAATCACGAACTATGGCTTTTCAGCGCTTCATTCATACTTCCGGTGCGGTAGCCGTCGAGATCGAGAGCGACATAAAGAAAACCGAGTGACTTAAGCGCTTTCGATACTCTATCGCGCAGCTCAGGCTTCGCGAAGGTACTTAATTCATCCTTCGCGACTTCAACTCTCGCTATATTACCGTGATAGCGGAGCCGTACCTGCTTAAAACCTAAATCGCGCAGCGCATTCTCGCCTCTCGCGATCAAACGCAACTTATCTTCCGTAATGGCTTCCCCATACGGAAAACGGCTCGCGAGACAGGCAAAAGACGGTTTATCCCAACTTGGCAAACCGAGTTTTCTCGAGAATTTCCTGATGTCATCCTTTGTAAAACCGGCCTCATCGAGCGGGCTTTTTACGCCGAGCTCCTTTACGGCGCGGGAGCCAGGGCGGTAATCTTTTCTGTCGTCCCTATTAGAACCGTCACAAACGACTTTCGTCCCTTTACTTTTGGCGATTCTCTTTAGCCTTGAAAAAAGCTCGCTTTTGCAAAAGTAGCAGCGGTTCGGAGGATTATCCTTATAACCCGGAATATCGATTTCTGACGTATTAAGAATAACCTGTCTTGCTCCCACAAGCCGCGCAAGTTTTTTCGACTCTTCAAGCTCTTCCTCGGGATATATCTTGCTCTTCGCCGTCACGGCTATTGCGTTCTTTCTGCCTAAGGTATCGATTGCGACTTTCAATAGAAAAGTGGAGTCCACCCCTCCCGAGAACGCGATAAGCGTGCTCCCGTATGATTTCAGGATTGACTTTAGTTGACTGAGTTTATCCATCGAAAGTTTAGAATTTAAAGCGAAAAATGCAAAACTACAATTCAAAATTTAGAATCAACTAAAAGCGGACGAAAAAGTTTTGAATTTTTAATTTCGGTTTTGAATTTCGCGCTCATTTGATCCAGCCGCCGCCCAACACGCGCTCACTATCGTAAAAGACCGCCGCCTGGCCGGGCGTGATTGCCTCTTCGGGCTTGTCGAACTTAACCTCAGCGCGGCCGTCAGCCTGAACTGTAACTTGCGCGCGGGAGGCTTTATGATTAGACCTTATTTTAACATCCGCGTAAAGGGATTTTCGCGCCTCTTTCGCGGAAATCCAGTGGAGGAGCTCAACCTCAAAGCTTTGGCCTAAAACCTCGGGCTTCTCTCCCACGATAACCTCGTTTCGCTCACTGTTAAGCGCGATCACATAAAGAGGCCTCGAGTGCGCGAGGCCGATACGGCGGCGCTGGCCGACTGTGAAATTAAAGAACCCGTTGTGCGCGCCGAGAATCTCGCCGTCCCGATTTTTGATAAAACCTTTTTTCTCGGATACGTTAAAACGCTCCTTTAGGAAACGGGCGTAATTATTGTCCGGAATAAAACATATCTCCTGTGATTCCTCCTTGTCTGAAACGGGAAGCCGCAACGCTTTTGCCTTTTCGCGGAGCTCTGCTTTTGTGAGGCCGCCGCAGGGAAAAAGAAGCCGCTTCATTACGTCCTGAGTGAGAAGAAAAAGAAAATAGGACTGATCCTTTTTCTTGTCGCGGGCAACATTAAGGGTAAACTCGCCGTCCGCCTCAAGAAGCCGCGCGTAATGGCCGGTCGCGATATAATCAAAACCCATCGATTGCGCACGCTCAAGGAAAAGACCGAATTTGATCCGTTCGTTGCAGACAATGCACGGGTTTGGCGTCCTCCCCCTGAGGTATTCGTCTCTGAAATAATTAATTACGGTTTCCCCAAACCGCGCGGAAAGATCTATGACGAAATGAGATATACCGATTTTATCAGCGACCGCGCGCGCATCCTCTATACCGCGCAGGCTGCAACAGGATTGCGCCCCTAGCTCACCGCAATCGGTTTCATCCCACAAGCGCATGGTTGCGCCGGAAACCTCATATCCTTTTTCAATGAGGAGACAGACCGCCATCGAGCTATCGACACCGCCCGACATCGCAACAAGCACTTTTCCTTTGGTCATAAAGTTCATGTCCGTGTACCTGGTACGACCCGTTCGTGTACCTGGTACCGGTCCCATTAATCCGGTACCAGGTACACGAACCAGGTACACCGACATTGGTTATAAAACGTCTCCGTGACTCGTTGTTTCTAGCGTATAGCGTTTAGATTTCAGGAAAAACAAAAAATAATTCTTGGTTCAGATTGAACCTTTTCTATACGCTACACGCTATACTAGAGGAGGGCGTCGACGTCGATGTTTTCCTTAAAAACATCTTTCAGATTGCCGAAGCTAAATTTCTCAACATCAACGCCGGGAATTCTGGGGAGAACGCCTAAAATGGGAACGCCGGTGAGATCGCGTATGACACGCGGGTTCGTAAGCTCGGTAATTGAAAAACCCGTTTGGGGAAGGCCGTTTAAGATAACGCCTTTTATGTCAAGGTCGCGTTCCTTTGCCGCCTCGATTGTGAGAAGTGTGTGATTGATGGTGCCCAACGCGTTGCGCGCCACAATCACGATGGGAAGCTTGAGGTCGCGCGCTAGGTCGGAGACAAAATAGTTGCCGCTGAAAGGAACGAGCAGGCCCTCTATGCCCTCCACGATCATATAATCATAATAGGACTCGAGCTCCTTATAGGCGACGAATATCCTCTCAAGCACAACCTGTCCCCCTTCGATTTCGCTCGCCACGCTCGGCGCGAGGGGATTGCGGAATTTTACGGGACAGGTCAGGGACGGAAACTCGTTTTGCGCCGCCTCAAAAAGATAGATGGCATCGCTGCTGTAAAGCTTGCCGCCTTGAGAAAAACATCCCGTAGCGACAGGTTTCATCGCGCCGACCCTGATGTTTTTTTCCCTTAGGGCCATCGCGAGGCCGGCGGCAAAAACAGTCTTCCCGACACCGGTATCTGTTCCTACAATAAAAACGCCTTTTTTTCTCAAGATTCACCCCGTAGGAGTTTGTGTACCTGGTACCGGATTAATGGGACCGGTACCAGGTACACGGACGCTACGTCGCCTCTTTTATCGATTCGTAAGTCACATCAATCAGCCGCTCGAGTGTTTTTTCGTCAATCGCAAGCGGCGGCATGAGAACAATTATGTTTCCGAGCGGGCGGATTATAACCCCTTTTTCCCTCGCTCGCTTGATCACTCTGATACCGATCTTATCTTTCGGGCTGTACGGCTCCTTCGTTTTTTTATCGCGGACGAGCTCGATCCCGACCATAAAACCGACATGGCGGATATCGCCGACGCGAGAAAGAGAATAAAAATCATTCAGCCGATTTGAAAGAATACCGATTTTAGGCCTAAGCGAGTCTATTATATGGTTTTTTTCGAATAGTTCAAGGTTGGCTAAAGCCGCTCTGGCGGCAAGAGGATTCCCTGTATAGGTATGCCCGTGAAAAAACGCCCTAAACTCATGATGCTCGCCGAGAAAGGCGTTGAAAATCTCATCCGTCGTAAGTGTAGCTGCCATAGGGAGATAGCCTCCCGTAATACCCTTGGCAAGGCACATAATATCGGGCGAAATCGCCTCGTGGTCGCTTGCGAACATCCTGCCGGTGCGGCCAAAACCGGTCGCTACCTCATCGAAGATAAGTAACGTGCCGTAGCTCTGCGTGAGCTCGCGCGCGCGCGACATAAACTGCGCGGGCTGATCAATCATCCCCGCAGCGCCCTGCATCATGGGTTCCATCACGACGGCGGCAACCGTATCTCGATGGCGTTTCAAGATTGATTCAAGCTCCGCAAGACACTTGGTACCGCAGTCTCCCCTCTTCAAATTAAAAGGACAGCGGTAGCAATACGGAGTCGGAGCGGCAATTGTTTCAAAAAGGAGCGGCCGGAAGAGATCGTGAAACAGTTCTATCCCTCCCACGCTGACAGAGCCCAGCGTGTCGCCATGATAGGACTCGGCGAGATGAATAAATTTTGTCCTTTTCCGCTCTCCTTTGTGCTGCCAATATTGATAGGCTATCTTCAGGGCGATCTCAACCGACTCGGAGCCGGAATCGGAATAAAAAACCTTGTGGAGCGCGGGCGGCGTAATCTCGACCAACTTTTGGGCAAGGAGAATTACCGGCACATTCGAAAGGCCGAGCATCGTAGAGTGAGCGACCTTTGCAAGCTGATCCTTAATCGCCTCGTCTATTTCCTCCACCCCGTGGCCGTGGACGTTGCACCAGAGCGATGAGACGCCGTCGATATAGCGTCGGCCTTCGGTATCGACCAGATAGACGCCCTCGCCCCGTTCGATGACGAGGATATCTTCCTTCATCCAGTCCTTCATCTGTGTGAACGGATGCCACAGGTATTTTTTGTCCAGATCAGTAAGGCTGGCGCTATTATATAATGCTAATTTGCTAGTCATACATTGAATTATAGCGAAAAATGCAAAGCGAAAAACTCAAAACCAAAATTCAAAGCTTAAAAGTAACCGAAAAACAACTCTGAATTTTAAACTTTGGTCTTGCACTTTTACTTTTAAATCTTAAATTATTCCGCTACTCGGCGGGGGATGCCTGCCGGCAAGGCAGGGGTGAACTGTTGAGCGATGGGCTGTTCTCCCTCCCAACTGCGAATTTACTTTCTTCCGCCGAATACAGCCTGGTGGCCGATCTTCCAGATGCAGTCAACGTGTTTAAAGCCTGCCCGTTTTAGAAGATCGAGCTGGACGGAGAGCCTGTCGGGAAGGTCGTGATGATGGTGTCTGCGGACTACGCTGCGCCAGGCCTTCCTGGAAAGGCCCTGCGCTTTCAAGTGGCCGATCCAGTGCCTGTCGTAATCGCGGTCGCGCGATTTGGTCTCGCCGCGGACATAATCGGCGTTAACAAATATCCCGCCTTTATTGAGGATGGCGTAAATTCTGCGGAAAAGCTTTCCCTTCTCTTTTGTCGAAAGGTGATGGATCGCCATCGAAGATACCGCGGCGTCGTATTTCTCGCCGAGATCGAGCTTAAGCAGATCGCCCTCGACATAATGGATGTTTCTTTTTCCGCGAAAACGTTTTCTCGCATAATCAAGCATCTCCTTCGAGAAATCAAAGAGAGTAATCTTTGCCTTGGGGAAGCGCTTGATCACTTCGGTTGTAAAGTTACCGCCTCCGGCACCGAGATCAAGGATGTTTTTGGCGCGCCGGGGAATTTCTTCCGCGGCAATCCAGAGCATTTCGGGATATCTTATAAGAATCTTCTTGACCTTCGCGTGATAGGCTTTTACAGCGCGATTGAAATAACTTTTGACGGCTTTTTTCATATGTTTATTTGCATCCATGTACCTGGTGCCGGATCAATGGGACCGGTACCAGGTACATGGATACAGACCGGGTACACGAACATGGCACAAATTACTTACAATCCATTTCGGAGAGCTGTTTGTAAAGCTTGTAACGGCGGGCCGCGTCCTCACCTGCCTGTTTTACGAAATACGCGGCACGGTCAGGATTTATCTTCTGCAAGACACGATAGCGATTCTCCATATTCACATAATCCGCGAACGGAATCGAAGGCGCTTTGGAGTCAAGCTGAAGAGGATTTTTCCCTTCCTTTACAAGCCGGGGGTCAAACCTGAACATAGGCCAGTGGCCGCTTGCCACCGCCGCCTTCTGGTCGCGAAAAGCGGTCGTCATATCTATGCCGTGGGCGATGCAATGGGCGTAAGCGATAATAATCGAAGGCCCGTCGTAGCTTTCGGCTTCGATGAACGTCTTCACCAAATGATTGGGGTCGGCGCCGATTGAAACCTTCGCCACGTAAACGTAGCCGTAGGTCATCGCCATGAGACCGAGGTCTTTTTTCTCCGTCGACTTTCCCGCGGCGGCAAACTTAGCGACAGCTCCCAGAGGAGTGGACTTTGACGACTGCCCGCCGGTATTGGAATAAACCTCGGTATCGAGGACGAGCACATTCACGTTGCGCCCCGAAGCGAGGACATGATCCAAGCCGCCGTAGCCGATATCATACGCCCATCCGTCGCCGCCGACCGCCCAGACGGATCTCTTGACGAAATAATCGGCGACATTAAAAAGTTCTCTGCAGGTATCACATTTGCAGGCCTTGAGCATGTCTTTAAGCTTGGCCACACGCTCCCTCTGGCTTTCGATTCCCTCCTGCGTAGATTGATCGGCGACATGGATCTCGGTGAGCAAATCCTTCAGGTCTTTGCCGCACGATGCGTCCGCGATTATTGCTTGCGCGAGCTCAAGTGAGTATTCGGACAATTTATCAACCGTAAGGCGCATACCGTAAGCAACTTCGGCGTTATCCTCGAATAGAGAATTTATCCACGCGGGACCGCGTCCGTCGGCCCGCTTGCAGTAAGGCGTGGTCGGAAGATTTCCCCCATAAATGGACGAACAGCCGGTGGCGTTCGCGATGAGAAGCCTGTCGCCGAAAAGCTGTGTGATTAATTTTACATAGGCCGTCTCACCGCAGCCGGCGCAGGCGCCGGAATATTCAAATAACGGCCGGATAAGCTGGCTGCCCCTCACCATCTTGCGGTTGATATATTTGGAATCGGTCTCCGGAAGACTGAGGAAAAACTTGAAATTTCCCCTTTCTGTCTCACGCAGAGGCTCCTGAAGATACATGCTGATCGCCTCTTTCGCTTTCATAGGGCAATTCTCGACGCAGGTGCCGCACCCCGTGCAGTCCTCGGGCGCCACCTGAACCGTACATACAAGGCCGGCCAATTCCTTCCCTCCCTTAACCGGCGCCGACCTGAAAGTCTTCGGGGCATTCTTCAAATTCGCGGGGTCGTAAAATTTCATCCGGATCGCCGCGTGGGGGCAAACGAGCGAACAAATACCGCACTGGATGCAGGTCTCGGTGTTCCACACGGGAATATTTACGGCGATATTGCGCTTCTCATATTGCGCCGTCGCCGTGGGCCAAGCACCGTCATCGGGTATCTCGGATACCTTAACGTCGGTGCCTTCGCGCTTCATAATCTTCGCGGTGACTTCGCATACAAACTCGGGCGCGTCCCCAGGAACGGTCGTTACCGGCCCGATGGGATTCGTAACTTCTTTAGGCACAACAACTTCCTCTACCTTATCGAGGGCGCGGTCGACCGCCGATACGTTCATATTTACCACCTTGTCGCCCTTCGAGCCGTAGGTCTTCTTGATCGCCTTTTTGATCGCCTCGATGGCAATCTTATCATCGATCACCTTCGAAACCTTAAAGAACGCGGTCTGCATAATCGTGTTTATGCGCGCGCCGAGGCCGAGCTCCTCCGCAATCTTCATGGCATCGATAACGTAGAATTTGAGCTTCTTATCGATAATCTGTTTCTGAACGCGTCCGGGTAGCTTCGACCAAATGGTGTTCTTATCGTATGGAGACGTAAGAAGGAAAATCCCGCCGTCCATAAGATTTTTCAACATATCGTATTTCTCGAGGAACGAAAAATTGTGGCAGGCGAGAAAATTCGCGGTCGTTATAAGATAGGGGCTGCGGATCGTCTTTTTTCCGAACCTGAGGTGAGAAATCGTAACCGCGCCGGCCTTTTTTGAGTCGTATTCGAAATAGCCCTGGGCGCTGTTGTCGGTCTCATCGGCGATAATCTTAATCGAGTTCTTGTTGGCGCTCACGGTGCCGTCGGAGCCGAGGCCGTAAAACATGGCGCGGTAAACGTCCTTGCCTTCGACGCTGAATAGGGGATCGAAATCAAGGCTTGCGTGCATAACATCGTCGTTAATCCCCACGGTAAAATTGCCTTTCGGCTTCGATGCCGCAAGATTATCAAAAACGGCCTTAGCCATCGCCGGAGTAAATTCGGCGGAACCCAGACCGTAGCGGCCGCCGACAATCACAGGATAATCCTTCCATTTCAAGAGGCCGTTCTGCATCGCCTCGCCTATTCCCGTGCGGATGTCTTCGTATAAAGGCTCGCCTAAACTTCCCGGTTCTTTGGTGCGGTCAAGGACCGCGATCTTTTTTGTGGTCTTGGGAAAGGCCTTTGCCATCGCCCCTACGTCAAAGGGACGGTAAAGCCTGACTCTGACAAGCCCCACCTTTTCTCCTTTTGAGCTGAGATAATCGACGGTCTCGTGGACGACTTCGCCGCCGGAACCCATAATCACGACGATGCGCTCGGCATCCGGCGCGCCGTAATAGTCGAAAAGATGATACTGCCTTCCGGTGAGCTTCGCGAATTTATCCATCGTCTTCTGAACGATCGAGGCGCACTTCGCATAATACTTGTTCACGGTCTCGCGGCCCTGAAAATAGACGTCGGGATTCTGCGATGTGCCGCGGATTACCGGGTGCTCGGGCGTAAGGCCGCGCTCGCGGTGGGCTTTGACGAGCTCCATATCGATCATAGAGTGCATATCGTCAAAGGTAAGCTCCTCTACTTTCTGGATTTCGTGAGAGACGCGGAAACCTTCGAAGAAATGGACGAAAGGCACGCGTGAGGCGAGGGTCGCCTGCTGGGCTATAAGGGCGAAGTCCATCGCCTCCTGAACGCTACTTGATGACAGCATCGCCCAACCGGTCTGGCGCACCGCCATTACATCGGAGTGGTCACCGAATATGGAAAGGGCCTGGCAGGCAAGAGAGCGCGCCGCGATATGAAACACCGTCGACGTTAGCTCTCCTGCGATTTTATACATGTTGGGAATCATGAGGAGAAGGCCCTGCGACGCGGTAAAAGTGGTCGCGAGGGCGCCAGTCGTAAGGGCGCCATGGACAGCGCCTGAAGCACCGCCTTCAGACTGAAGCTCGGCCACAAGAGGCACCGTCCCCCAGATATTTTTCTCTCCCCGAGCGGACTTTTCATCCGCGATTTCACCCATATTAGAAGAAGGGGTGATGGGATAAATCGCTATAACCTCGTTTGTCGCGTGGGCTACGTGCGCCACCGCGCTGTTTCCGTCATGCGGTACCATTTCGCGTTTCATATAAAGCTCCTATGTAGTTATTTGAATTTAATCTGTGTAATCTCTTTCGCTAATCGGTGTAATCACATTTTGAAAATAGGATGGTTTATCCCAGGAAGGACGGTATTGTAACACAAAACCTTTTCTAATGCTAATAATTTACTCAATCTTATGCTGCTTTGACAATGTACTGAGATCGTGCCGCTGCTTCTTCACCAAATCGAGGTATTTCTCAATCTCCGCTTCGGTAGGCTCACTGCGAAAACAGTCATAAAGCCGATCTACAAAATATTCTCCGTCCTCCTCCATCCTATCAAGCGCCGCGTCCCTGAAGAAACCCCGCGGAGTACTAGTGCATGCCATAATAGCCTCAAATTCGATGCGGTCGCCCGCATCGTGCGCCGCAAAGAAGAAATCCCGTGATTTCAGGTAGTCACTGATGTATTCGGGGCTGTCGTGATAAAAAACGGTCTTTCCGTCTTGGCTAAGGCCTATATGAATCTTCGTTTTGATCTTAAAATCTCCGGCGCCGAATCCTCCCTTTGCGACAACCTCATAGCCTACTTCCTTCCCACGCATCATCTCGACAAGGTTTTTGTGGACTGTTTCCTTTGTCTCTTCAAGATATTCCGGCGGAAACGTAAATTGGGAAGAACGGATAACGTCGGGATAGACGTGCGCGTAGAGTTGGGCGTCGCAAGCAAACATAAGGATAATGTCTAACGCGTGGGGGCGATATTTGGCAGGCCAGCCTGTCGCCGGCTCCGACCATCTTGCGTGCATCAGGACAAGCGGCCATTCTTTTTCAAACTTGAAAACAGGCTTTTCGCCGGGCGCGGGGAACGATTCCTTTAGCATATCCCTGGTGTATTGATATTCCCCGCCGGGATAAGTTATGGTCAAGGTCTCGTAACCTGGACCCCACGTAACCTTGAATTTCTTTTCCTCTTCCGCCCGCGATATACCCGTCACCGATACGAACAACAACAAAACAACAAAAATTACGACATTTCTTTTCATCGTCATTTCCTCTCTTTTTCAATTACCGCAATTACGTACCCGGTACCGGGTACGTAATTGCCGATCCATGCGTAGGGGCAATTCATGAATTGCCCCTACGCGGCTGGTTGTTCGATTTCATGCTGTTCGGATAAGGCGGCGAGATCGTGGCGCCGCTTCTTTACGAAATCGAGGTACTCTTCTATATCTTCCTCGGTAGGTTCACCATGCAGGCAATCGTAAAGCCGATCTACAAAATATTCGCCGTCATCCTTAATCCTGTCAAGCGCTACGTCTCTAAAGAAGCCCTGCGGAGTACTTATACAAATCATAAGGGTTTCAAATTCAAGCCGGTCGCCCGCGTCGCGGACCGCAAAGAAGAAATCCCGCGATTTTAGATAGTCGCTGATGTATTCGGGACAATCGTGATAAAAAACGGCCTTCTCGTCATTGCTAAGACCTATGTGAATTTTCGTTTTAATCTTAAAGTCCCCGGCTCCGAATCCGCCCTTCGCCGTGATTTCATACGCTATTTCCTTGCCGCACATCGCCTTGGCAAGGTTGTGTTGGTCGACATTCTTTGTTTCTTCGAGATATTCCGGCGGAAACGTAAATTGAGAGGTGCGAATAACGTTAGGATAGACGTGCTCGTAGATTTGGGCATCGCAGGCGAACATAAGGATAATGTCCAACGCGTTGGAACGATATTTGGCGGGCCATCCGGTCGCGGGTTCCGACCACCTTGCCCGCATGAGAACAAACGGCCATTTTTTATCAAACTCAAAAACGGGCTTCTCACCGGGCTGGGGAAACGGATCCTTTAACATACCCTCCGGATATTTATACTCCCCCTTATGATAAGTTACGGTCAAGGTCTCGCAATTAGGACCCCACGTAACCTTGGATTCCATTTCCTCTCCCGCCTGAGATACGCCCGCCGCCGATATCAACAACAAAACAATAAAAATTACGACATCTCTTTTCATTATCATTTCCTCTCTCTTTCAATGGACCCATCCGTGTACCTGGTACCGGATTTACGGGTCCGGTACCAGGTACACGGACACGCTCGCCCACCCCTCACCTTACTTTATGCGGTTCGGGGCGCGGTTTGGGGCTCTTCTTTGTTGGGCTCTGTGCCCTCGGTACTGGAATTCTCCTCATCTAACCCCACATCCAACCTGCCTGCCGGCGAGGCAGGCGTGGTGCGGGGTTCTTTAACGGACGAAATTAAACCGATGATACCCGATTTGGTAAGGCCGTCCCAATATGTCTGCCATGCCGAGCGGCCGCCTATGTAATCATCCGCGTTAATCCACACGCCTTTGGGCTCGGCCTTCGTCTCAACCTTAGGCGGCGGAGGAGGCAACTCAGCCGATGGCTCCTTCGTCTCGGCTTCCGTAACAGGCTCCATCTTTATAACCAACTCCGGGCCCGGCGGTTTTGCAAATTTTATGCCTTCAAGCCTTTCCAGTTCGGCAAGAAATTGTTTCGCGTGCGATACGCGCGATTCCGTCTCGGGAGAAATACCCGCCGCACCCGCTTGAGTGGCATAAGAATAATCGAAGACATTCACCGCTCCGAGTACCTTGACGTATTTCTCCGGATTATAACCCGCCCTTAACATGTATCTCATCGCCAGTTGATCGGCGGCAAGCTCGTCTTTCTTGCGGTGCCTTGTAAAAATCATCTGGACGGCCGGCTGCGCCACCTGAAGCCCGCCCGCCATACCGCCGAACGCCATAGCGCTTTTGTAATCGCCCTTCGAGGCCTGAACGGCGCTCATCGTCGTGCAGCCTATCTGAGCCCCCGTCATGATCGCCGAGGCGATCATCCGGTTCCTGATTTTGCCGTACTTATGCTTCGCCACGACGTGCGCTATCTCGTGCGCCAGGACAGCGGCAAGGTAATCGTCTTCCGCGAGATAATCGACCGCGGCGCTCGATATCCAGACGTAACCCGCCGGCGCCGACCACGTCTCTACGTTATCGGATGTCATCACGATAAAATTCCAGTCAAGATTCGGCCTCTCCGAGACCGCCGCGAGCGAGCTACCGATTCTTCTGACGCGTTGTTGCTCGGTCTCGTCGGCATGAACCGGATAATACCGATAGAGATAAGAGGCGGCCTGCGAACCGAGGTTCGATTCGAGTCCGCCTGCTTTCTTTGCGCTGCGGCCCGGAACTTTCCTTACTTTGTATTTATCGGGCCCGCATCCCGAGAACAGAATGAGTAAAACAAGAAGTACCGCCGCTGTCTTCCTGAAAACCATAAAGTGCTTTCGCCCTTTTTCTTCCTTCTTCAATAAGCACGTAACTTACGGAGCGCAAGTGAGGTAAGTCACTGTGCGCCTGCCCTCCGAAGCTGTGAGCACAAGCATCATAGCGAAGGAGGGAATTGAATCCCTGCCTCGCCAGCAGGCAGGCGCCGTAGCCAGCTACATGGTATTACCTGCATTAGGCGAAGGCGGATAACGTCCCTCGCTAAACCCCGAACCCTACGTGGTTCGGGGGCCTTAATTTCTCAAGCCATTGATTCAGCTCGCGGATAAATTCGCCGTGCATCTGCTCCTCTTCCTGGGTATAGAAACTTTTCTTCTCCTTGACAAATTGAACCCGCCCGAAAACGTCATCGTGAACGACCTCTTCCATCGGCTTTACGGCGAGCAAAGTATCGCTTTCGCCGTCCCAGGTTTCGTTCACGGGAAAACCCACCCGCTTAAGCGGCGGGTCCCATGTTGTGTCAATGATAATCCATTTATTATTTATAAACGCCTTGCAGGCAAGGTGATATTCCAAAGGTAAGACCTTGGCTAATTTTCTTAAACCCGGAGGATAGGTTATATCCGGATCATTCCAGCTAAAAATATAGGTGGCAAACTTGACGGGGATATCCAACTTTTTAAACATAAGGGCAAGAAGGAAATGTTTCGGCGTGCAAGAACCTTTTCCCTCGAGCAGTATCCCCGACGGGCCCTTATGGGGATCCTTGAGGCGAGGGACTATAAGGTAAGGAATGTCCCTGACATGCTCAAAAACCGCTATTCGGGCTTCCTTTTCCGACAAACCCTTTGTCCACTCCTTGAATTTTTCCGCGACTATATCTTCGTTCACTCAATCCCCCTCCTAAGAGTCTTGCCCCTGCTCTGCTTCCAATCCGGTTTACGTACTTGGTACCGGATTAATGGGACCAGTACCAGGAACTGGTTTCATAAGTACTTGCACACCTTTATGTACCTGGTACCGGTTCCGCGAATACGGTACCAGGTACATAAAGTTACCCCCAAAGGCATTTGCAGATACTTATGAAACCGCTTCCAGGTACACAAAGGCAAGCACCCAACCTCGAATTTACTTACAACTTAAAACCTGCCGCTCCGAAGCCTGCCACAAAGGACTGCCCCACATAGGCGAAGGAGGGCTTATAACTTACAACTACTTTTTTTTCTTTTCGATCTCGTTCAATGTACTGAACTGGTACCTCGCGCGGCTTAAAGCGCGGTTATAATCATCCGGGTTGAGCTGCAGCTGATCCAAATAATAGGTAAAATTCATCATAAACTCCTGAGAGACGCCGGATATTTTTTTGCCGCTAAAGACCTGCGCTAAGGCCTTGCCGTAACTCACGGCGCACTTCGTCATTACGCTTCTTGTCCGCTTTTCATTGGCCCCGCCGCGGAAGATGTAGTCGGCAACTTGCGCGCCGAAATTGGCGTGACCGTCAAGCTCGTAATAAGTCCCTACGGCCGTGTTGCCCAGCGCGGTATTCTCAGCAAGGTCTCTATACCAACGCGCCGCATCAGCGGATTTCTCGCCGGTGTTTGCCATCAACGTCTCAAGCGCGGTTGCCGCGAATTCCTTTCCTATCGCTATAAACATCCGCTGGTTATCCGCCATCGGAGTCCACGCGCCGCTTAAAACCACGGCTAAGCTTATCACAAAAAGACTATAAACTAGTTTTCTCATCAGTCTCTGCTCCTTTTTAGGTTTACAAATTAACTCCGTCTTTTATTTCCGGCCTCTGTTTTTAAGATTATACTCTTAAGCTCGCCGAACAAAGAATAACTTTTATTAAGAGAATAGAGCTTAAGCCTTCCCCGCGTGGCTGACTTATACAAACCTTCCTTCTCCAACTTTCTCAGTTCGCGCGAGAGATTGCCCGCGTCCTCGTTTATGAGCAGGGCGAGCTCCCTTACGTAACGATCCTCGTCGGGATGGGTAAAAGAATACACCAAAAGCTTTCTTCTTAGCCTTGTGCTGAGCAACACCACCATCGCTTCCTGCCTCTCATGTTGTATCATTTACATCATATGTTGTAAATCATACAACATGAGCATTTATACCGCAAGTTTTATTTGCCCAGCACTTTGAATCTCAAATTGTAAGAAGGGGTACTTGGTTAGCTTGTCTGTGTCTAAGGAAGGAATCTTTTATAATATTCAATAGGTAGCTTGATTTGTTTCTGGCGGGGACGCTCGTTTTGCCC
>JAQTRP010000108.1 GCA_028711765.1 Candidatus Omnitrophota bacterium
TTTGCTTTTCTGGATTTTGGGCTGGGCGTCCGATTTGGCCGATCCATGGCTCGCGGAGTGGCTGCGCAATATTTCGTTAATTGACCACTTCCGTAATTTCACGCGCGGTCTTCTCGATACCCGCGACATTATTTTCTTTCTGTTCTTCACGGGTTTTTTCCTGGCTATGACGGCATTGAGGCTTGAGGCGCGAAGCTTAAGGGGGCTAAAATGAAATGGCGCGGCATCCTGGCGGGGACACACGTCGTAATTTTGGCAATCGCCCTTATTGTGATCTTCGCGGTTCTGTATCTCATAGCGGTGCAGTTTTATCACCGATGGGATCTTACGAAGGATTCTTTCCTCAGTCTTTCGTCCCAGACCGTTCGAGTACTCAAAAGCCTCGGTGACAGGCCCGTCAGTGTTTACGTTTTTATATCCGATCAGGATTCAGACAAGGCAAACGTGAGGGTACTGCTCGAACAATACGGCTACTATTACAAAAAATGGCACTATGAATTTGTGGATCCGGAACGCAAGCCGGCGCTAGCGAAGCGTTTCGGCGTGCAGTCTTATGGGACCGTGATAGCTAAGGCCGGCGATATCGAATCGCGTGCCCTTCGGCCGACGGAAGAGGCGATTACACCGGCGCTTCTCAGGCTGATTCAGGATAAAGCCAAGGCCGTTTATTTTACGACAGGCCACGGCGAGCATTCCATAGAGGATCGCAGCGCGCTTGGGTTTAGTTCTCTAGGCCAGTATCTCACACTGGAAAACTATTCTTGCAAACCTATACTTTTGATGCGGTCTTCTGTGGCGGAGGGTTGTTACCTTGTTGTAATTGCCGGGCCCAAACAGGATTTTTTAGATGATGAGATAAAGGCCCTGAGGAGTTATTTGGATAAGGGCGGAAGGCTTCTTGTTCTGATCGATCCGCCGGAGGATGAATCTCTCGATCGCTTAGAGAAGATGCTCGGCCTTTACGGTGTTCACCTTGAGAGAGACGTCGTCGTCGATGAGATGAGCAAACTCTTCGGTTCGGATTATCTTGTCCCCGTGATAACTCAATACGGCGTTCACGCGATTACGAAGGATTTTTCTTTGCCTCTCATTCTCCCTTTGGTACGTTCCGTTTCAGTTGTGGAAGGCGGCGCGAAGGGGATAGATGCGGCACCGCTTGCCTTTACGGGTGAGGGAAGCTGGGCGGAGAAGGATCTCGCTTCGATTGACGAGAAGGGTGAGGCGAGGCGCGAGCCGGCGGATACGGCGGGGCCGCTTTCCGTGGCTGTTGCGACAGCAAAGAAGATATCGAAAGAATCCCCCGGGGCGTTTAGGCTTGTTGTAATCGGGGATTCTGATTTCGCGGGTAACCGTTATATTAACCTGTCCGGCAATAAGGATTTTATTTTAAATAGTGTCAACTGGCTCGCGGGGGAAGAGGGCATGATTGCCGTCCGGCCCAAGGCTTATCCTTCGACTCCTCTATTGCTTAAGGCGGGACGGGACAAAGTGATTTTCTTTGTGAGCGTTGTGGGCCTGCCTCTTTTAGTCCTTGCCGTCGGCGTTGCCGTGCTCATTTCGAGGAGGAGATAACGATGAAAATCCTTCGAACCATCGCGATAATTTCGCTCGCCGCCGGCCTCCTTTTATTTTATCTCTTTTTCCTGCGTGCGAATAAACCGGTTAAGGAACGCCCCGATTCTGTCAAGCCCGCCAAAAAAGAGGAAAGCATCCTTGGGCTTATTTCCGGAGATCGTGTTACGGAAGTTACTCTGCGGCGGAAGGGCGAGGATATTGTTTTGAAGCGCGAGGGAAACGAGTGGAAGATTGTTCGGCCGATTATGGCGCCCGCGGAGTTTTTCATAGTCGATGGTTTCCTCCGTGCTTTAAGCCTTTTGAAGCAGGAGCGGACGTTCATTCCTTCGGGTGGTATGGATGAATACGGTCTTGCAAGCCCGCGTCTCGAGGTAGGCATCCGCACGGAGAAGGTGCCTCAAGAGAGGCGGCTTATGGTCGGCGATAAGGAACCGCTCGGGCAGTATTATTACGCGGCTTGGCACGGGAGCGACAAGGTTTTTTTCATGTCGGAGAATCTTTTTGCATCGCTGGATAAGTCCGTTTATTCTCTCAGAGATAAGCAAGTGCTCAAATTTAACCAGCCTGATGTCAATCTGATCCGTATCGTTGATGGCGATAGAAAAATTCTTTTGAGGCTAGGCAAAAATGGATGGTTTCTGAGGGCCGGCCGCCGCACGCTCAAGGCCGACTCAAGGGCGATTGATTTTTACATGGCGCAGCTTGGCGGTATTTTTGCCAAGCGGTTTTGCGATGAGAAGGACCGGAAAGATCCTTCGCTCGGTTTTTCCCCCCAGAAGCGCTGGATAGAAATTCGCGAAAAAGGGAAAACGTCGGCCCTACTGGTTATCGGCAGCGAGATTGTCGAGGCCGACGGGTTTTTCGCCGTTCTTAAGGGTGCCGGTCCGGTTATTGTGATTGCGTATGGCAAGGTGAATGATCTTTTTAAGAAACCCGGCTATTTCTCAAAAAAGACATTTCTTAAATTCGGCGAACTCTCCAAACTTGAGATTGAGGTGGGCGGAAAACGGTGTTCGTGGGAAAGTACAAGCGCGCAATGGGGGGAGGCGGAAAAATTCCTGCTCCTCCTTAGCGATTTATCGTACGAGGAGAAGATGTCGGCCGCTATCTTTGAGGAACTCCCCCTCGAGAGGGAGAGATTTCTCACGGTAAGATGTTTCGAGGGGAAGGAAAGCGCTTCCTCGATAGTAGAGTTTTTCCTTTCCGGCGGCAGCGGTTTCGTGACCGTCGAAGGCGATAAGAACGCCTATAAGGTTTCGCTTGTTTTAATTAACGAGGTGCTTAACTTTTGCCGGTCGGCCATGGAGAAGAAATGATACGGGAGAATTTGAAACTGCTTACGGAGCGTGTTGAGACCTCGGCCCGCCGCGCGGCGAGAGAGCCCGGTACGGTGAAAATCGTCCTCGTCACGAAGAATATTCCCGTCGATAGAATTCGCGAGGCGTATGATTGCGGCTTTAGGGTTTTTGGGGAAAACAGGGTTCAGGAATTTCTGGAAAAGTTTCCCGCGCTTCCTTCGGATATTACCTGGCATCTTATCGGCCACCTCCAGACCAACAAAGTGAAATATATCGCGGATAAGATTTCCTTGATTCATTCGGTAGACAGTGTAAAATTGGCCGAGGAACTCGAGAAACGGGCCGCTCTTATCGGCCGGAATATAAGGGTTCTCCTTGAGGTTAACACATCCGGCGAGGCCTCTAAGTTTGGATTTTCACCCGATGGTGTTGCCGGCTCTTTTAGCAATATTAAGGCCCTGCCCCATCTTGAAGTTTTGGGCTTGATGACAATCGGCCCCTTGACGGAAGACAAAGTTACCTCGCGCGAGGCATTTCGCTCTCTTAAAGTAACAAAGGAGAAAATTGAGCAAAACTTCGGTGTTTCTCTGCCCGAGCTTTCTATGGGTATGAGCGGGGATTACGAAATCGCCATCGAGGAAGGCTCTACGATGGTACGCATTGGAACAGTGGTGTTTGGCCTGCCCCGTTGGAGATAAGTGGTAGGTATATAATCCAGTTGTAGTAGGCGCAAACTTGTTTGCGCGGAACATATTATTTATGTTATTACACGGAAGCGCCTTCGGCGCTTCCTATCTCCAACGGGGTGAAAGGTTATGAAAAAGATAAAAGGGACAATCGGGATACTTGGCTGCGGAAACATGGGCGGAGCCGTGGCCGCCGGCCTTACCAAAAGAGGCGTTGCTTCTCGGAGATCTATCTTGTTTTTCGATAAGGACAGAAAAAAGACTTCGCGTATAAAAAAAGAACTTGGCATACGCAGCACTTCTTCAATAGCGGAGCTTTTGCGTAAATGCGGTATTGTGCTCTTGGCGGTGAAGCCTCAGCATCTTGGCGATGTAACGGCTGAACTTGCGGAAGGGTTAAAACGAAAACACCTTCTCATCAGTCTGCTCGCGGGTGTGTCTATCGGCAATTTGAGGCGAAGACTGGGAAAAGCCTGTCGTGTCGTCCGCGTTATGCCTAATTTAGGCCTGCTGGCAGGCAAGGGGATAACGGCTGTAACCGGCGGGAATTCAAAAGACCGGAAGCTAGCGGATTTAGTTTTCTCATCTTGCGGAAGAACGGTCAGTTTGGCAGAGAAACATTTTAACCTTGTTACGGTTTTAAGCGGGAGCGGCCCGGCGTACTTTTTCTATTTAATGGAGCTCTTGGATAAATTTGGCGTAAAGAAAGGATTATCGTTAAATATTGCGCGGCTGCTTTCATCCGAGACCGCGCTGGGAGCGGCGGAGCTTGTTTTGCGTTCCGGCGAGGATCCCGAGGCTTTACGCAGGCGCGTGACGTCGAAGGGCGGCACGACCGAGGCTGCTTTCTCGGTCCTCGGCGCGAAATCCTTCCGGGTATTGTTTAACCGTGCATTGGAACGGGCATTGAAAAGGGCAAAAGACTTGGGAGGTAAGTGATGTTTGTACTGTCGACTTTTTTCAGGGCACTTGCGAATCTTGTGCAGATGATTTTCGGAGCGCTTTATTTTCTGCTCGTGGCACGCATTATAGTCTCGTGGTTTCAGGTAGACCCGTTTAATCAATTTGTTCAGGCCTTGTATAAGATTACGGAGCCGATTCTACGGCCGTTCCGCCGTCTTCCGCTTCAGGTCGGAATGATCGATTTGTCGCCGATATTAGCGTTTCTCCTCTTGTGGTTCCTAAGGGATTTCTTGGTGGGAATCCTTTTGGGATTAGCAGTGAGATTCAGTGCTTAGATGTGCTGTCCATGAGTGCTCGCCTCAAGATTAAAGTAGTTCCCCGCTCGTCTCAAGAAAAGATCGTGGATGTGGCACCGGGTGAGCTTAAGGTATATGTTCATAGCGCGCCGGCGAACGGCAAGGCTAACGAGTCAATCAGGCGGCTTTTGGCGGAAAGATTTAATGTTCCGAAGACCGCTGTGCGTATTGTAAAGGGCGAGACATCGCGGGATAAAGTGATTGAGATAAATTAAACCGTATATCGTGCATGTGTTGCGATATACTATGAACTGGTTTCATAGGTAGCCGTGAACATGCTTTTGCGTAGGGGGATACCGTGTCCGGGATTAGGCTCAAAGCTTAAATTGCAAAGTGCAAAATTGAAATTCAAAATCCAAAGTTTTTCCGGCCGGTTTTAAATTTTAAGTTGTGGCTTTGCGTTTTTCATTTTACGTTTTGCCTTAAATTTCACTTTCGTCACCGGCTACGTAAAGGTAATTATGACTTATGAAACCGGTTCTATATACGATGCATATAAATGGAGGAAACTATGGCTAAGGTGTTCGAGGAGAGACAATTGACTGAAAAGATTGAAGAAGCGATTAGCGTGATAAGGAAACATACTTCCCTTAAGCCCTCGATAGGGATAATCTTAGGTACGGGGCTTGCAGCGACACTCATAAATAAGATTAAAGTTGATGCGACAATCAAGTATTCCGATATTCCGCATTTTCCTACGCCTACCGTAGCTTTTCACTCCGGGAATTTGGTCTTTGGGGAGCTGGCGGGAAAGAAAGTCGTTGTAATGGATGGCCGCTTCCATTACTACGAGGGATTTACCCTCGGAGAGATCACCTTTCCCGTGCGCGTGATGAAGCGCCTCGGCGTCAAAATTATGATTGTCACGAATGCGGCGGGAGGGTTGAATAAGAATTTTAGGAAAAGCGACGTCGTCGCGATCGAGGACCACATTAATTTTATGGGTGTCAATCCGGTTGTGGGGCCGCACGAAGATAAACTGGGGCCGCGTTTTGTCGATATGTGTGAGCC
>JAQTRP010000109.1 GCA_028711765.1 Candidatus Omnitrophota bacterium
ATCCAGTTTCTGCGCAATATAGGTTCACTGCCGGCGAAGGAGCGCGCGGAGGCGGGAAGCGAAGCGAACGAAGTCAAACGTCAGCTTGAAGCAGAGTATGACAATTGGCGCTTAGAGCTTGAAGGCCGCACTAGCGCTCTTCCTAAGGATTTCGATATTTCTCTCCCCGGAATAAAGCCCGAGTTAGGGCACCTCCATCCGCTTACTCAGACAGTCCAGGATATTACCGATATTTTTGAGCGCCTTAACTTTGAAGTGGTCGAGGGGAGGGAAGTAGAGACCGAGTTTTATAATTTTACGGCCCTCAATATCCCGCTCGATCACCCGAGCCGCGACGCCTTTGACACCTTCTACACCGAAGGCGGCAATGTCCTGAGGAGCCAGACCTCCACGGTCCAGATCCGCGTTATGGAGGAACGGAAGCCACCCCTAAGGATTATAGCCCCCGGCCGTGTCTATAGGCCCGATGAGATGGACGCGAGCCACTCTTTTATGTTTCACCAGATCGAGGGCCTTATGGTCGATGAGACGACCACCTTCAGTGATCTCAAGGGCGTGATACACCTTTTCCTTAAAGAGCTGTTCGGCGCCCGCACGGAAGTCAGGTTCAGGCCGCACTTTTTCCCCTTTACGGAGCCGAGCGCCGAAGTCGACGTCAGGTGTTTTATCTGCGGAGGCAAAGGCTGCAGCGTCTGCGGCCGCAAAGGCTGGCTTGAGGTCATGGGCTGCGGGTGCGTAGACCCCGCCGTTTTTGATAATACTAATAAGAAGACAGGCACCAAAAATTACGACCCCAAGCGTTATCAGGGTTTTGCCTTCGGTTTAGGCGTCGAGCGCATTTGTATGCTGCGCTACAACATCCACGACATCCGTTTGTTCTTCGAGAACGATTTGAGGTTTTTAAGGCAGTTTTAGTTCATAGTTCATAGTTCATTGTTAATAGTTCATCGATAAAGCGGTTCATAGTTGATAGTTCATTGTTAATTGTTTATCGATAAAATAAAAATCGTACTACGCAAAGATTTATATTGTTATGTTCTTATACAGCAAACGCATCTCTATGATTTTATATTTAATATACGGCGCACAACATGTTTTTCGATGAACAATGAACGATGAACTATGAACTATGAACAATAAACTATGAAAGTCTCACTCGACTGGTTAAACGATTACGTAGATATTAAAGGGCTTGCTCCCGAGGAGCTCGCGCGCAGGCTTACGATGGCCGGCCTTGAGGTAAAGGCAATCGAAGCGCACGATGAGGCGGACGATACTGTCTTTGAAGCTGAGGTAACGACGAACCGTCCCGACTGGCTGAGCCATATCGGCATCGCCCGCGAAATAGGGGCGATATTAAATAAGAAAATCAATTTCCCGGAGACCGAGAATTCACACAGCCGTGAGCCGGGCCCGAGCGTCTCAGTCGATATAATCGACGAGGACTACTGCCCTTATTATTCGGCCTGCGTCTTAGAAGATGTCCGCTCGGGCGAGACGCCGGATTTTATGAAAAAGCGTCTCGCGGCGGTGGGTATCCGTCCGGTCAATTTCATCGTGGATATTACCAATTACGTCCTTCTTGAATTAGGCCAGCCCCTGCACGCCTTCGACCTCGAAAGGCTTTCCGGAAATAAGATTATCGTAAGGCGTGCGAAGCCGGGCGAGACGATAACCGCGATAAACGACAACAAGTACGATCTTACCGCGAGCGGCCTTGTCATCGCCGATGAGTCAAAGCCTATCGCCGTGGCCGGCGTTATGGGAGGGAAGGACTCGGAGGTGCAAGGCGATACAAAAAACATCCTGCTTGAATCGGCATTTTTTAGTCCGGTTAATGTGAGGATAACTTCGCGCAGGCTTGGGCTTTCATCCGAGTCGTCCTACCGGTTCGAGCGCAGGGTAGATCCGCTCGGCGTTGATTTGGGGCGCGAGCGCGCCATATATCTCATCCGGGAATACGGATCGATCGGGAAGATAAGCCCCGTTTTCTCAAGCGGCGAGCCTCCGTATAAATCGACCACGATTACCCTGGATATCAAGGATGTCGAAAAATCCCTCGGCGTCCGGGTTCTGGCAAAGCAGATTGCCTCGATATTGAAATCGCTTGAGCTTACAATTAAGAAACAGACGGCGGAAACACTCACCGTTAAGGCGCCGAGTTTTAGAGCCGATCTCTCGCGGCCCGTCGATTTAGTGGAAGAGATCGCGAGAATTTACGGCTACGATAATATCCCGGATACTCTGCCTCATATGGAACCGATATACGCGGGTGAATATCCCGCGTTTCACGCCGAGCGGATCGCAAGAGAATGTCTCGTAGGGAGCGGTTTTAACGAGGTCATGACATTTAGCCTTATAGACGATAAGGTCTACGAATCTTGCGGCTATGTGGTTAAGGACGGTCATGGCAAGGGGATTGATCATACATTTATAAAAAACCCTCAGCACAAGGAACTTCGTCTTATGAGGCCGTCTATTTTGCCGGGCCTTATGCAGGTAATCAAACATAACATGAGCCAGGGTATTGAAAATATTCAGGTTTTTGAGATCGGCGCCTGCTATAAAGGAGAATCCCAAGGCAGCCTGCCCGAGGAAAAAGATAAACTTGCCTCGGCTATGACGGGCGTTGTGGACAAAAACTGGCAGTCTAAGGGCAGGGAGGCGTCTCTTCCCGAGCTTAAGGGTATAGTTGAAGTTATGCTCGAGAGGCTTGGCATAACCGGATTCGAGTTTGGTGAAGCCGATTACTGGTTTCTCGAGAAGGGCGCCACGGTTTCCGTCATAAAAGATAAAGAAACGCTCGGCGTTATCGGAATGTGCTCGCGGGGCATCCTTAAATATTACGATATTGACGCCGCGGTTATCGCGGCTGAATTTGATATGAACGCCCTCGCGAATACGTCGTCTTTTGAGAGGGTCTTCAAGCCGCTCCCGCGCTATCCTTCGTCGCGGCGCGATATCGCGCTTCTCGCCTCATCGGATGTCAAGGCCGGCGCTATCCTTGAATATATCCGGAGCTTCAATTCCAAACTCATCCGGAACGCCGAGCTTTTCGATCTCTACAAAGGCGGGCAGGTTCCCCCGGGCAAGAAGAGCCTCGCTTTTTCCGTCGAGTTTCAGGCCGAGGACAGGACTCTTGCAAGCGACGAGATCGATGGCCTCTACCGGAAATTGGTAAGCGGTCTCCAAAAGACCTTCCAAGTAACACTCCGATAGTAGGGACAGACCCCCGTGTCTGTCCGAATGCATCCTTGAATTTTCACCTCTTCGCCAGCTTGGTTTGTTCCTCGCAGGGACGTTCGCAATTCCCCAGCGAGGAATTGCTCACTCGGTTCCAGCCCCTCGCCTTGACCGACTGTGCAGCCTCGGGGCTTCCACACGCCCTGCTGCGGAACAAACCAAGCCGCCTGTTGAGAAACAGTAGGGGCCGCTCCCCGAGCGGCCCGCCGGGTTTACTTTTAAAGATGTAGGAAAAATCGGGACATCGAGTCCCGATTTTTCCTAGGGGGACCGAAGGTCGCTATAAGGACTGCCTTTACTTACAACTTACAACTTATAACTTATAACTTATAACTTATAACTATTATTAACGTCTTGTCTCCTCTTTGCGGAAGGCCTATAATATCAAGCAAGTTACAAGTTCGAATAATCTAAGTTGAGGTTAGGGATCCCGTATATTCAGAAGAGACACTGTTTAATATTTAGGGGTAATCATGATAACAACAACAAGGCAGGTTAAGCCTTTTTTAAAATGGGCTGGAGGCAAGGGGCAATTGATTGGCCAGATTGCCATGCATTTGCCGTCAGCGTTTAAGATAGGTCGTATTAAAAAGTATTTTGAACCTTTTTTGGGGGGTGGCGCTCTTTTCTTTTGGTTGTCGGAACAGTATGATTTTGAATCGGTCTATTTATACGAAATAAATCCATCCGTAAATATTTGTTACCAGGTTATTCAGAAAAATGTCGGGAAGCTAGTCAAAGAATTGAGCCACTTGGAATTGGAATATCTTTCTGTTTCTGAAAAGGGTCGAGAAAAGTTATATTATGACAAACGCGAAGAGTTTAACGCATTCTTGCGTCGTAAAGCGTCAAATAGCATAATCCGCCGGGCGGCTCTTCTAATTTTTCTTAACAAGACTTGTTTCAATGGTTTGTACCGCGTTAATTCGCAGGGTGAATTCAATGTACCGTTTGGGTGGTATAAAAATCCTACCATTTGCAATGAAGGCAATCTTTATGGGGCAAATGAACTATTGCAGAAGGCCGAGGTTTTTGGTGGAGATTTTGCGCAATGTCTCGAGTATGCAGATAAAGATTCATTTGTGTATTTCGATCCACCTTATCGCCCCATCAGTATGACTGCAAGTTTTACGAGTTATTCAAAAGATGCTTTTGATGACCAAGAGCAAAGACGCCTAAGAAAAGTCTATGGAGACTTGGATAAGAAAGGCGCGTTTGTTATGCTAAGTAATTCTGATCCCAAAAATGTTGACCCGGGTGATAACTTCTTTGACGATTTATATCGAGGATATCATATTGAGCGTTTAAATGCGACGAGGCTTATTAACTGTAATGCCGAGCGCAGAGGTACAATTACTGAAATTCTGGTAATGAACTATTAATAAACGGGTTTTTGAGGGGAGATTATAAATGAAGATAGGTGGTATAGGAGGCGCAAATACGCAAACAGGGTTGAACTTCGAGAGAAAAGTTGATTTCCAGAAACTTATTGAAGCAATTCCTGGATATGAGGTCAAAAAAGTATTAGGCAAAGCTGGAATGGGAGTCTTTTTTGAGGGGAAGCTGATTGCAAGATGTTTTCGCAAACATGACTTTTATCAGTTTTTATCCGAGTCTGGTATTGATTGGAAGAGCTTAATCTCTAAGAAACTTTTGCCTGACGACGCATTGTTAGTAATCGTCCGGGAAACTTTGTTTATCATAGAAGTCAAGTACCAACAGGTTGCCGGTTCGGTTGATGAAAAGCTCCAGACGTGTGATTTTAAACGTAAACAGTATTTAAAGCTAGTTTCCGTTCTCGGGCTAAAGGTAGAATACGTTTACGTACTGAGCGATTGGTTTAAAAAACCGGAATATAAAGATGTGTTGGAATATATCCACAGTGTTAATTGTCACTATAGATTCAATGAACTACCTATGGCATGGCTTGGGCTGCCAGTAAGGAAAAGCATAGCTGAGGAAAAGTCTGGGTAAGGAAAACTTTCGATGGAAGAAAAGTATGTTCAAAGTGATTTGGAGCTTCAAACTACAACAGTATGGTCGTTTTCCAATCGCGGTAAATGGTTAACGCATAACGCAAAATATCGCGGTAATTGGGCACCTCAAATTCCCAACAATCTTATCCGTCTTTATTCTAAAGAAGGTGACACTATTTTAGACCCCATGGTTGGTAGTGGCACTACGATGATCGAAGCGAAATCTTTAGGTCGGCGTGGTTTAGGTTTTGATATTCACCCAGAAGTTGTCAAGCTAGCTCAAGAGTCTTGCAGATTCGACTGCGATAAATGTCATGAGCCGGTTATAAAGCAGGGCGATGCGCGTAATATGAAATCCATCGAGGATGAAAGTGTCG
>JAQTRP010000110.1 GCA_028711765.1 Candidatus Omnitrophota bacterium
GGTGTGCTCTTCCGATCTTGTCGACTTTGTCGCAACCCATCCCCCTTACTTAAACATAATAAAATATGGGACTAAATCTATTGATGGCGACCTTTCCGCAATAAGCAGTTTGCAGAAGTTTTGCGACGAAATTGAAAAAGTCGCCCGGGAGTGTTACCGCGTATTAAAGCCCGGCAGATACTGCTCTATCCTTATCGGCGATACTCGGCATCGCAGGCATTATGTTCCTCTGGCCTTTTCTGTTATGCGACGATTTTTAAAAGCCGAATTCGTTCTCAAAGAGGATATTATCAAAGTTCAGCACAACTGCTCGACTACCCGATACTGGAGCGCTCAAGAGAAGGACTTCCTTTTGATCATGCACGAGCACTTGTTTGTTTTTAGAAAACTGGTTGGCACTGAAAACAAGACTATTTTTAAAGACAGTATGTGGAATAATGATTTGGGGCAAATGGGCTAACAAGAAAGAAACAAACAAAGAAAAACGTATATGCACACGAGATTGATTTAATGCCGTTACGAATAAGGAACCAAGAGTGTGAGAAATTTCGGGGAGAGTTGGAACGAATAAAATATCGAGGATATGAAGTCGAGCAAATTAGCGATAGGAGAAAAATAGTTATTACCAAGTCTGTAGGGGACATTCTTGACAAGCGTGCGAATTCCAAGGCTTTACATTTTACAAACCGTCCGCAATTTCGCGCTAAATGTAGAATGTAGAGACACGTCCCCTAGAAATTAAAACCGGAGCCCTTATGAATAGTGTATTACCGGAGATGATTTTTAGAAAGAAAGGCATTAAACATGTCCCGATAAAGGTTTTTCAAGTTAACGATAGTACTATATTGGCAATCTATAAAGGCTCATTAAGTTCTTTTGATATCTTGATTAAGTACAGACAGAAATTACGGACTGGAAAATGGTCCCTCGTAAGAACTCCAAAGCATATTCATTGGACAGTTGATATTTTAATGAAAATGCAATCTTATAAAAAACTAACAAAACAATTTTTAGAGTTCTTTATTGATATTTGGAATAATACGAAGTCTATTAAAAGCGAGAGGGAAAGACAATCGATTAATCTTGGGGCGTTACTAAATTTAGACAAGAAAGCAATAAAGAAATTTCAAAAATTAAGCCATAAGGGTGAATATAGCGTAAGATTCCTAATCCTTTTAGCTAAACTTTTAATGTTGCAAGAAAAGACCAATAGAGAAGATGCTTATATGTTCAAAAAGGTTTTAGATGGATTAAACTCAGGCGAAGATTTATTTAGAGTATTAGCCACTGCAACATTAGCTAAAAACAGATGATGTTTATCCGGAATAAAGGAGGGAGTCAACTGACGATCCAAGCAGTAGTCAGCGAAGCCCGTTTAACACCGCCCTCTAATTATACCCAGCTTAACTGTGGAGGTAAATGATGGCTAAGTCAGAGCATTTAGTTTGTCAACACCTAGAAAATATTTCAAGCGATGCTTTGGAAAAATATCAGAAAATTATTCGACAGTATGTGCGCCGTCGAACTGGTATTTATGCTCTTTATCACGGTGACCGACTTTACTATGTTGGGCTAGCTTCTAATTTACGATCGCGATTAAAGGGGCATTTGAGAGACCGTCATAAAAATTTGTGGGATCGGTTCAGCGTATATATCACCATAGGCGATCAGCACATGAAAGAACTTGAGTCAATAGTTCTTCGTATTTCAAAGCCAAGCGGGAACAAGGTTAAAGGAAAATTTAAACGATCCGAAAATTTACGTCGTTTATTTGCGAAAGATATTCGCAAGCTTCAAAAGGACGAATTTAACCGAATACTCGGGCGCGAAATGACCAAGCTAGTTTTGGATGGTAAATCGCGAAAAGGACGTAAAGCGACCCTTGCAAAGTATGTTCAGAAACGATTCAAGATTAGGGCAAAGTATAAGGGCAAAATTTACAAGGGTAGCGTCCGCAGCGATGGCATGATTTTATTCAATAAGCGAAGATTTTCTTCGCCATCGATAGCAGCTAAACCCATTGTAGCTAAAGGAACAGCCATCAACGGGTGGTATTTTTGGGAATATGAGCGAGCGCCTGGA
Source organism: Candidatus Omnitrophota bacterium (assembly GCA_028711765.1). Lineage (GTDB taxonomy): Bacteria > Omnitrophota > Omnitrophia > Omnitrophales > JAQTRP01 > JAQTRP01. The sequence goes on from JAQTRP010000110.1 coordinate 2,083, forward strand.
GATTGGGTGCTTCTAAACGAATTGAGGCGTTAGGAGTCGCCAGCCTCAATCTAGATTGTTTCCTTCCTAAGTTATTTTCGCTCCCTTAGGAAAAATCGGGACTCGATGTCGCGATTTTTCCTAGTAAGTTTAAAAAAATGGCCGGTCTAAAAAAATAGCTGGCTTGGTTTGTTTCGCAGCGGGGCGTGTGAAGGCCCCGAGACTGCACGGTCGGTCAAGGCGAGGACGACCCGCAGGGTCGCGCTTACCGGAACCGAGCGAGTTTTGCCTCGCTGGGGCAAAACGAGCGTCCCCGCCAGAAATAAACCAAGCCAGCGAAGAGTAGGCAATTCATCGCTAGTGGATTGCTAGCCTACCGGCAGATAGGGTTAGGCGGTGCACCGGCTAAACAGATTGAGCGTTGGTACTTAATCAGCATGATTCATGTTTGAGGAGGAAAAGAATATGGGAAAGAGGGTTTGTGCATTAGTATTTTCACTATTGTTAATGTTTGCGAGCACTATTGCGTTAGCGGCGGATGAGGAATCACTGGGCATGTCAGCCGAGTTAGCGGGTAAAACGGATGAGGCGTTGGCTCACTACACAAACGCGCTTCGGTCAACGTCTAAAGGTAGCGATGCCGAATCGAGGTTAAGGGAAGATATCGTCCGCGTCTCTCAGAAATTAGGGGGTTCCACGAAGGTTCCGGAAGAAGCAAACAAGAGTCTGAGGAACCTCGCGGGCAGGTGGTGTTGTGAAGTGTTCGACGGCATGAAGGATTATTACGATCTCATAGTTACCGGCGACAACACCTTTACGATGGAGTACAAATATTCCAAATACACGGTAGGAGAGCCGGCGCGGACGAAGAATATTTTAAATATGACGGTTCACGGCGACAGGTTGGAAGGGACGCATACGCACTGGACGGACTTAAGCTACATGGGGTTCAGCGTTGAAGAGAAGACATTTCCCGCTTCGGGAATGATATCCGATAACGGCAATACGATTGTCATTGAATTAGACCACCCGTGGCCGTCTAACCAGGACGGAGGACGGTGGACTCTCCAGTACGGCAAGGTGCACTGGATATTCACGAGGGCGCGCTGACGTGAAGTTTGAAAGTTAGGTACCAGGTACCGGACCCTTCTACAGGAACATAGGTAACATAGGTACCCCTTCCAAAAGTGCTGGGTTTGCAAAAAAGCTGTAAGCTATAAGCTGTAAGTTGTAAGTAAAGGCAAAACCAGCAATAGCCGGCAGCCTCGATCTAGGTCATTTCCTTCCTAAGTTACATTCGCTCCCCTAGGGAATAGGGACGGGGCGTTTACTATACTCCGGCCTATCCCTATTTTTTTTGGATATCGTTATGATTATGACGCAATATATTGTTGATTTATAAGCATATTTATGATAACATCGTTTCTTAGTTTAGAAATTTATCCCTCTTGCATTAACAAGTTATAACTTGTATAATTTAAGTGACGGCCGGAAATGCTTAAAAACGTTTACTATTATGTTGACCATCGAGGCAGTGCGCCCGTTGTGGAGTTTCTGGATTCTCTTCCGAAGGCGGAGGCCGCCAAGTGTTTGGCTTATATACAGGAGTTAAAGATTCAGGGATATAATTTAAGGAGGCCGTTGGCGGATTATATAGGTGATGGTATTTATGAATTACGGCCTAAGAATAATAGGATTTTTTACTTCTTCTTTATGAAGAACAACGTGGTTCTGATTCACGCCATAAAGAAGAAAACCAATGAGATTCTGGAAGAAGACAAGAGATTATGCGTAAAGAGAAAAAGAGAAGCCGAGACCTTGCGCAGATTAAGATTGCTCGAACTTTAAGGGGACGGAGCGGGCCATGAGAAGAAAGATAAAATATTTAAGGTTTGACGGCCATTTGCGTAAAAAGCTTAAAGACGAAGAGTTTAAGCGGTTTTATGAATTGGAAAGGCTGCAGGTTGCCTTGGCGCAGAAGTTCGCCGAACTTAGAGAGCGTGAGCATTTGAAACAATCCGAGCTTGCCAGAAAAATGCGTGTTTCTCAGCAATTTATATCTCAAATAGAGACCGGGACGGCAAAAAACCTTTGCATGGGCACTCTCTTGAGATTATGCAAGTCTCTTAATAAGCATATCACGATCAAATTTGAGAGCTCTGGTAAAAGGAATAAAAACCAACCTTTGTTCTCAATTACTTAGCCTATAATCTCTTGAAGTGCCAAATTGGCACTTCAAGTCAGTGGCCTTTTCGCTCCCCTAGGAAAAATCGTGACTCGATGTCGCGATTTTTCCTTACATCTCTAAAAAATATCCGGTCTGAAAAATAGCCGGCTTGGTTTGTTTTGAGCGCGGCGTCTTGAGAATCCGCGCCGCACGGTCGTCCAGAGCGCGGATTCGAAAGCGAGCCAATTTTTCCTCGCTGGGGAAAAATTGGCGTCCGCGCGAGAAATAAACCAAGCCGGCTAAGAGTGAGCCGTTGAGTGGGTGGCCCTCCTGCGCCTATGTTTAGCCGGCCTTTGAAGTGGGCTACGGAGGGCAGGCCCTCGACGCACAACAGCTTCTAAATCCTACACTTGTGTCATTTGTATTTCCCCCATCCGTGTGCTATAGTTTGAATAGCCCTGCTGTAGACGTGAATCGGTGATAAATTGAGAACCAACAAGTCAGAATTGAGCATCCGGCTTCGGGCGCGGATTGCAGGGCCGCCCAGTGCGGAAAGCTTGAAACGCTCGAGAGGATGCCCACTTTTAAAAACGGGTTCTTTCAATAATCACGCCAGACACGCTATAGCGGGGCACGCTTTTTTACGCCGTCTTCCGTCGTCCGTATTCCGCATCCCGTAAAACCTCAAGTAAAATTATTTTAATTTCTCGCCGAAGGCTGAGAGCCGATAGCTATTGCATTTGCACGAGGCAAGTATTACCATTATTGTTGCGTTTGGGAGTGATTGCAAATAAGTATATCAGGGAATCAGGGCATCAGTAGGCAGGCCATCAGGTTATCAGAGCATCAGGTTAAAATCTTTTATCTGATATTCTGATACTCTGATATTCTGATACTCTGATATTCTACCCACTGATTTTCTGATACACTGATAAACTAAAGAGACCTTCCGAGGCACACTATTATGAAGGAAGACCTGTTTGAGGATGAGATTAGGCGGCACGACGAAAAGGATTATCCTCTTGCCGTAAGGATGAGGCCGAGGACGCTTGATGAGATTGTCGGGCAATCCCATATTTTAGGCGAAGGGAAGCTTCTTACGCGGGTTGTCCGCGCCGATAAAATCACATCGCTTATCTTTTACGGCCCCCCGGGCAGCGGAAAGACCACGCTCGCCTCCGTAATCTCCTCGATGACCCATTCTGCCTTCGTAAGCCTCAACGCCGTGACCTCCAATGTAAGCGAAATCCGCAAGGTACTTGACGCGGCGCGGAAAAGAAAAGAGCGCGAAGGG
>JAQTRP010000111.1 GCA_028711765.1 Candidatus Omnitrophota bacterium
AAAAAGCTGAAACCACCCGAAAGACGTCTGGAGGAATCCGACGATATGCAAAACCCCATCGACGGGATTCTTGTGCCTTATACCAAAATCTCTTAAAAGCCCCAACCCCTTCTCGACAACTTTCCACATAAGTAACCTCCCCTATTTTCTCCCAAAAATCTTTTTGATCAGTATAACTTCTCCAACCTCGTTCTTTTCAAAAAACCGATGCCCTACCCATTGGAGAAAATAACCGAAACAGAAATTGAATATCCCCCATCTCCACTCACCCTTAATGAGCTGATAGATCCCGAAGAACACCTGCGGCACGCCGATTATGTGCAAGACGGCATCCACCGGATGCTTATGCCGCGAGAGGTAGTCCTTTATAAACCAAGCGATTTTGTTCATTTCCGTGTCCCGTGACTCGTGACCCGTGCCTCGTTACGCCTCTATGTACCTGGAACTGGTTTCATAAGTACCTGTGAGCGCACCTTTACGTACCTGGTACCGGATTAATGGGATCGGTACCAGGTACGTAAAGGCAACCTTGACTTATGAAACCGGTTCCTGGTACCGAACCCATTAATTTATTCCTCTTGCGGGTCACGAGCAACGAGCCACTGTGCTCTGAGATTGCTTCGCTTACGCTCGCAATGACCGTTTTTGCGCCGTACATTTTAACGATTCACTATTCACAAATAACTGTTTTTACGATGTACGAAGTACGGTTTTACTAACGACTATTAACTATCAACTGAATTTCACTAACGACTATTCCCTAACGACTATCGACTAATTTATGGTTTCCACCACGGGCAGATCTTTATCGTAATCCATCGCCGGCGATAAATAAACGTGCTTGTATTGTTCGAGCCTTCCGCCTAGGCGGGCGCGCTCATGCTTCATTGTCTCAAAAAACTTGTTTCCCAACACCTTTAGCTGTATGCGGCCGAGTCTTCCGGACTTCCGCTTTGAGTAATATTCAAGATTGAGCTTCTGCAGCCTTTCATCAATCAGACCGACAAGTTCGGACCAGCGGCGCCTGTCGCCAAGCTCATTCTCCTCGGCGAGGAGAGCGTAATAAGGGACCTCGCCCCAGCAGGGGCACATCGTAAAATGGGAAAGATGAAGATTCATCACGTTCGACGCCTCGTGGACCGCCGTCACAACCTGATGCTCGGAAATCTTCTCCCCCGTAATGGAAGAGATGTGCTTCCCCTTATTGAGAAAATGTATGAGGGGTGTCTTATTGATGAAACCCGTCACCTTGACAAGGTCATTTATTCTGTAACGCGTGAAGCCCGACGAGGTCGTGATAACGAGAAAATAATTTTTGCCCGCCTCAACTTCGTGCGCGAAAAGGGTGCGGGGAGTCTTCGTGCTTTCGTCCCCCTCCGGAATGAATTCAAAAAAGACGCTGTCGATCGCGAGCGCCCCGTCGTCATTCCTCGAGATAACCGGAATTGAAAGTCTGCCCTCGGTCGCGAGGAGGCCTATATCTCTTATAGCGGTATTTTTGCCGAAATATCTGGGAAACTGGTTCACGTAGGAAAAAAGCGTCCCCCCCTTCCAACAAGCCACAAGGGCGAGGCCGGGCCAATAATCGGCGGGCGTAAAAATAGGGCTCCTCTTCGCGAGGTCATCGAGACGGCTTGCGAGCGCGGGGTTCGGCCTAAGATACGGCTTGATAATTTTAAGAATGGATTTCGGAACGAGCTCCTTCACCTTAAGAGTTCCGTCGCGGATATCACGGATTAAATTTTCCTTCTCGTCGTTCGCGAGCTTCGCCAAGGTAATGACAGTGCTCGGATTCGCCGTTACAATCGATCCTATGTTTATCGGAATCGAAAGCCGCATCAGCGTGTAATAGCGGGCGTGGACATCCTTAATGTCCGAGACTTCGCCGGGGAGCGCGTAGAAAGACCTTACGATAGTAGCCTGATGCTCGGCGATCCAGCCGGAGACCGAGCCGCACCAGATTCCGCCATCGGTTTTATACTCCCGCGCCGGCGAGAAGACCGAGAGTATCTTCCCCTCCATCGCCTGAGGGTAATCCGTCGCCATTCTGTGGGTAAATAAGAGCGCCCCTTCCTTGTACTCCCTGACGAAGCTTCGCGTAAAAGGTATGAACTTGGAATTGCCCGTAGTACCGCTCGTCAGGCCAAGGCCAAGGAGTTTTTCCCGGCGGCCGAGAAGTGAATTCGTCTTCCCGCGCTTAAGATCTTCGATATACGGCTGGAAGGTTTCGTAATCGGCTAAAGGAAGGCGTTTCCTGAACTCATCCGCGCTATGGATCGATCTGAAATTGTTTTCCCTCCCCCAGCGCGAATCGCCGTTCAGGCGGAGCTTTCTCAAAAGTGCGCGCCCCTGGGTTTCTCTCGGGTTTTTGGTCGCCTCAAGAAACTTGTCCATGGTGCGATAACCGCGCAATATCGCCGCCGCTACGAGGAGTTTTTTAAGAATGGATTTCTTCATTTATATGAACATCCTTTACACAGATTAGCGCAGATATGTGTCAGTGTACCTGGTACCGGTTTTACGGGTCCGGTACCAGGTACACTGACATGCGATCATCCCTGCCTGCCGGCAGGCAGGTGTACATTCATTCAAAGCGCCGCACAATGAGGGTGATATTCTGCCCGCCGAAACCGAAGGAATTGGACATGGCCGTATTTATATGAGCCTTGCGCGCCTTGTTGGGAACGTAATCCAGGTCGCATTCGGGGTCGGGCTCTTCGTAATTGATTGTGGGGGGAATTATGTCGTCTCTAAAGGCGAGGAGGCAGGCGATAATCTCAACGGCGCCGGCGGCGGCGATGAGGTGCCCGAGCATCGATTTAATCGAGCTTACAGGAACTTTCTTCGCGTAATCGCCGAACACTTTCTTGATGGCGAGAGTTTCGACCGTGTCGTTAACCGAAGTCGAAGTCCCATGGGCGTTGACATAATCGATTGATTGCGCCGCGAGACCGGCGTCTTTAAGGGCGAGCTCTATCGCTTTGATGGCGCCGCGCCCTTCGGGATGGGTATCGGTAAGCCGGTAGGCGTCGCCTGTGGAACCATAACCGATTAGCTCGCCGTAAATTTTTGCCCCGCGCTTCCGCGCGTGCTCAAGCTCCTCGAGGATAACGACTCCGGAGCCTTCGGAAAGGACAAAACCGTCACGGCGCCGGTCGAAGGGGCACGATGCCTTCTCCGGACATTCGTTCCTTGTCGAAAGCGCCGTGAGGAGGTTAAATCCCACTACTCCGAAAGGATGAATCATGGAATGAGAGCCGCCCGAAAGCATAATGTCGGCGTCGCCGCGCTGTATTATCTCGTAAGCCTCGCCGATCGCCTGCGAAGACGCCGCGCACGCCGTAAGACAGTTAAATACAGGCCCTCTCAATTTGAACTTCCGCGCTATATGCCCCGGCGCAAGGCAGGGCTCCTGCTCAAGCTCGGTATAAAGGCTCAATATCTTCGCCGCGCGCTCGATATAGCGCTCGGATATAATCTCACCGCTTGTGCCCTCTCCCTCCCACGAATAATTCAGGAGGGAAACAAAATTGTCAAAATCGCAACCGCCGTCGCCCGCGCCGAAATAGATTCCGAAACGCTCCGGCGCCCACTTGCCGCCAAGAAGCCCCGAATCGCGCATCGCTTCATCGGCTGCGGCAATGGCAAACTGGGAATGCCTGCCCGCGTAACCGAGAAACTCTTCACCTGCCGCGTATGGGGCGAAATCGAAATTCTTAACCTCGCCTGCTATTTTTGTGGGAAAGCTCGAGGCGTCAAAAAGAGTAATTTTGGCGACGCCAGAACGGCTCTCGCACAGGCCTTTCCAAGTTGACGCCACATCATGCCCCAAGGGAGTAATAGCGCCGATACCGGTTATAACAACGCGTCTTTTATTGCCCATATTATTCAAACCGCCTCACGATAAGAGACGCGTTCTGTCCGCCGAGGCCGAACGCGTTTACTAAAACATTTTTTATCGCTGCTTTTTGAGCTTTACCCGAAACACAATTGAGATCGCAATCCGGATCCCTCTCTTTAAAACCGGCGATCGGAGGAATCTCGCCCGCTTTAATCGCGAGGCATGCCTCGACGACGCCGAAGGGTCCGCTCGCGGCGCTCAAATAACCAGTCACCGGTTTAAAAGTAGTGACCGGTACGCGGCCCGCTTGAGCCCCAAAGACTTCTTTAATCGCCGCGGCTTCAAGCTTATCGCCGGCTTTAGTACCAGCGCCGTGCGCCTCGATATAATCAATCGAAGCCGCCTCGCAATCCGCGTCATCAAGCGCGCGTTTCATCGCGAGCGCCATACCGCGGGAATCTTTGCAATCCTTGTGGTCGTAATTAAAGCTCGTGGAGCTTCCGAAACCCGCGATCTCGCCGTAAATCTTCGCTTTACGTTCGAGGGCGTGGTCCAAATTCTCGAGGATGACAATTGCCGCACCCTCGCCCGCTACGAAACCGTCGCGCCTCCCGTCAAACGGCACGTATGCCTCTTCCGGCGGGACGTTCCTTAAGGAGAGCGCGTTCATCAGATAAAACCTTGAGAGGGCTATCGGATTCGTCTTTGAATCCGTGCCGCCTGAGAGCATCCTGTCGCTTGAGTCGCGTTCGATTATGCGCGAGGCCTCGCCCACGGCCTCGAGGCCCGATGCGCAGGCGGTTGTTATCGAATTATTCGGCCCCTGCAAATCATAAATGATAGAGATGTGGCAGGCCGGCATATTCGGAAGATACTTAAGAAGCCACAACGGGAAAAGAGAGCCCATGCCGTCGGTGCCGAATTTCTTCATACTGAAAGCGCCGCTAGCCTCGTTGGAATTGCGGATACAGATACCTAATTCATTGAGCTCGTTATTTATAAGGGCCGCGCCGATCGTTACCCCCATCCGCGAGCGGTCGATTGAGGCCACGTCTAAACCGGAGTCGTCCACCGCGCACTTCGAGGCCGCGACCGCGAGCTGGATGTCGCGCGCCATTACCTTGAGGGCTTTTCTCTGCGAGGCGGGAACAAAATTGCGCGCCTCAAAACCTTTTATCTCGCAGGCAATCTTGACGGGAAAGGATTTGACCGGATAGCTTTCGATGGGACGGGCAGACGGGCGGCCTTCTCTTGCAGCAAACCAAAAATCATCGAGACTTAAACCCGCGGGGCTGATCGCGCCAAGCCCCGTGATAACCACTCTTCTTTTCTTCATAATGAATAACGGAAAGGAAACCTACGGCTTACTTGCTGATTTTATGAACCTTAAAGGCCTGAAGGAACTGGGGCGTGAAAACAACCTTCTCGTCTCTATCGGGAAGAAGTTTGTCAAGGCACGCGAAGATAATGGTTGCCTCCGCGACTAATTCTCCGTCCTGCTTGATGCACGCATCCACAAAAGCGATCTCGTCTCTGAGATCCTTAAGCTCGGCCTCGAACTGAAGATCGACCGGCGGCAGCGCGTCCTTAAAAAATTTCGCCCTCGGCACCTTCGCAAGTATAACTTCTTTATTGAAATCAAAACCCGCCCCGACCAGAACTCCCCCTGTCTGT
>JAQTRP010000112.1 GCA_028711765.1 Candidatus Omnitrophota bacterium
AGTGATTTGCCTCCGCCGGCGGGTTTATCTTTTTCTCCGGCAGAAAATGGATCTTTATGCCCTTGCTTTCTTGAAATACCAAGCTCGCCTAGGATTTGGCCTACGGTGGCTGTCTTTACCCATGACCCTGCGGCTTGTTTCGTCAGGCTATCAATGGCTTCCGGTGTCTTCTCCGCTTCGCTGTAAGGCAACGACTTTAATCTACTAATTACCTTGTCGGCAACTTCGCGAGGTGCCCTCGTAATAGGAAACCATATTCCCCTTAACTTTTTGAGAGAAAGGGCTTGCGCCTCACCGCTTGTTTTCTCCTTGATAGCCTGCTCTATCTCAAGGTAAGCGTTAAATAAATCAACACTCCTCGGACTAAGGTACGAGCCGACTTGCTGAAGAACAGACCGATCCGTGGGGTCTGAGATCAAAGCTGTTTCAACGACATCTTTCACATCCGCTGAATTAATGCGGCTCTTAAGCCAAGAGACAAATACATCCTGATTGGCCTTGGCTTCCTCTCTACCGCAGAACTTGCGCGTAACGTTGCCCAAAGCCCTTAGAGCGCTAGTCGCGATGGATGAAAGAAGGTATTCTTTGGCGGTTCCCTCAGCGGTTCCTTTTTTAACAGTAACGGATTCGTGAAGGAACTCGCGGAGAGACGGAACGATTGACGCAACGGAAGAATCATTCCACTGATACATCGCACCTCCCGCAGCAATTCTAACCTTGTCATCCTCTGATGAATCTTCTAAAACCTTAAGAATTTCAGGAACAAATTCGGTCTTGCCAAAATGCATTGAAAGTCCCTGCACCGCACTTACGCGCTCGCCCGAAGGTAAGTTCCTGTTGCACATTACATAGAGATAATCTTCCTTCGGCAAAACTTTCCTTACGGCTATTTGGACGTCGCTCGTCTTCTGCTTGCGACAAAGATACGCCGCGGTAGCGGCGGCCGCGCCAACAACGCTTATGAGCATTATAACTTCAAGCGCGCCGAGGCTGCGTCCTGTGCCTGTCGGATTGGGGCCTTTATCATCGTCTTTTCGTTGCGCCATTTTCCTTTGTTGCTCTTGACCGCGCCTGAGAATTTCAGCGCTACTTGGCGACATGGGCCTTGGTGCTTTAGCGGCGGAAGATATATCGCCGACCTTGCCGGATCTGATGGCATTCTCCACAAAAGCCTGCGCGTTTCCAGAAAGCACAATAGTCGTGATGAGCCGCCGCGTACGAGGCACAAGCAAAGGTCCGTTGACCATCAAATCGGCAAGCATCTCGCGAGTTCCTTGAAGAATAGGGCTTCTATAATCCTCGAGCCTCTTAAGAGGATCGAAGCGAACTTGCTCAACACCATCTAAAACTTTGACTTGTGATTTATCAACTGTTTCTAGAATGCCTGCTTTCTCAAGCGGCTCCTCCAAATCAACCGTTGACGGAACGCCGACGATCACTATTTCTCCCTGCACACCGTTCTGAATATCCCAAGCATATGTCTCAAAAACAGTCCTTCCTATTTCAAAACCCTCCGGGCCCTTAACAACTTTAAAAACAGGAACTAAACCAAATTCTTTCCTTCCTGCCTGTCTTACCTCGGCGAGTTTCTCCGCACGCAAAACGGGATCGGTAATTTTCAATGCCCCATCAAGCTCTTCACCGAAAGTGCCTTTGAAAACTCTCTCCATTTCTGTATACAAAGCCGCGTCATTCACGGGGCTTGGATTTGTCCCGTCCGGATTATGTTCTTTCTCGTCCGTATTTCTGTCGAACGGACGATCCGTTGACTTCGATGCCTTCTCCGACGCCGTTATGACACCGTCCTCCATCTGCTTTTTCTTAAAATCGGGCGTTATGACGAAAGCGCCGCCTTTTCCCGCTTCGGTTTTGGGCCTCAGAGACGCCTCGAACATGGCGGCATATTGCTTCTTAAGCATAAATCCGAAAAGAATAAGCCAGTTTTCGTCGAGCGAGGCCATATTATCCACGTTGCGGACGAAATCAAAAACAATGCCGCGCTCTCTCATCAGCTCGAATATGGTCTTGCCGCCGTGTTCTTCAAGCGGAATAAGTTGGGAGAACCAGTATTCCCCGTGGCCCTCGGGAACACCGGAAAGCTTATCCAGCACCTCTCCCTGATGCTTGCGGCTATATTCAAGTGCGCGCTCGTAGTCAAGCGGCGATGAGAATTTGTTATTGTCCTTATTCTCTTCCACATCCCTCACAGACGCTACGACGCCGCGGCCGAGTGGCTGTTGGAAAAAGAAAATTTCGTCTCCCTTCTCGGGATCGGGAAGATTTAATTTTTCTTCTCTGTCCCTTTCTATTTCCGCCACAAATTGGGAATGATATTTTTCGTTGTCCATCACCCTCGCAATGAAAGGTCTGCCAAGGCCCAGTTTTTCAAGAAAATCATTCATTCTCTTGACACTGACAAGATGACATTCTAAGAAGTCATACCACCTGTCACTATCTTCGCCTTCGCCTCTGCTCAGTTTCGCTATCGGACACAAGGCTTTGGCCTTGGGCAAGGTTTCGGGAAGGGGGAGTTTCTTACCGGGAGGCAAAGTTTTTTCCTTTCCTTCGGGATCATAAAATCTTTTTGGATCGTCTTTCTGCGCCTCGGCTAGCTCTCCGGGCCACTTGGATGCTTCTTTTTGCATTCTCGCCGCGTCACCGGCAGCAAGAAGCGTCACGGAAATTTTCTTGCCATCCCTTTTTGCCTCGAGCAGCCAGTTGACCGCGTGCTTCAAACATTCATCCTTCTCCTGCCGGCTCATTGTCTTAATGTCACCGTCGAGATTGTTCCACCTAAGGGTTCTGAGAATGGGGTAATGCGGCACATCGAGCGAGCCTTCAATGTTCTGCTGGCCCATTATGATGTGCCGATCTACTCCACGCATAGGCACACCGCGCTTGATATCGAGGGTGAGTCTTAAAATCCTAAGCTGGGTTTCCGCGACGGCGGGATTTTTCTCCTCGCCCAATCCAACACCTGAAAAATATTCGGAAAGGACCTTACTCTGCTGTTCCGGAGCGACGTAATTCCTTATCTTCCTTATAGTTACAAAACTATTACTGTGCTTTTTCGCCAATTCTACCGCCGCATTCTCGAAGCCTTCCTGAGGAAGCGGCTGGTGAGGATATTTGACTTCTGATTCCGACTCTCTCGCAAGTTGAAGCGCGCGGTCGACGACAAGGAGCTGATCCTTATCTTCTTTCACTCCATTCGCCTCAAAGAACTGCTTGATTTCGGAAAACTCCGCTTCGTCCAGACAGGGTACAAGCGCTTTTCTGTGCGCTCTTATCTGGTAAACGCTGATTTCGGAATGATCCGCGATCTCCTGAGCGATTCTTTCGTTTACCGCATCCTTAAGGGCGGGAAGCTCGGGCGTGCGTTCTTCTTTTTCGCGGATTATTTCGAGGGCGCGGTTTAGGATATCGACTTGCTTTTCGGTATCGTTCAATTGTTCTTTCGCAAATATAGCGTCGATTGCCTCCGTCTTTACGGAAGGCGTGATATGGCTCATATGTTTTGTGATTTCGAGATTCGTAAGCTTGAGGAGTTTTACTGCGTACCCAATCATTTCATCGCGGCTCATGCCCAGCGACTTGCCCGCCGACGTTGTGTAGCGGGACGAGCCGAGATCGGATTCCAATTCTATATTCAGGAAGTCCCAATTGTTCGGATCTATCGGACGATCAAGACGGCTCGAAGGAATTGGCTGGCGACGTTTTTCTTGTGTTAAAAACGCGTTTCTAACGGCGCTGTCTTCTATCTTGAAGGCGTCTAATATTTGGCCAAATGTCAGCTTTCTCTGACCCTTTAGGGTTGGGGGTAATTTCACATTATGGCCGTTTATCCTTATCACCATACCCATAGCACCATTAGCTACGGTTTTGGCTTGGGCTCCCGGTTTTGCCTTTGCCTCTGGTTTTGGCAAACTAGCTATCATATCGGCAAGATCAGCAGCAAGCGCTTCGGCGCCTTTTTCATCGACGGCCGCGATACGAGTTTTCACCCTACTGAAAGGGCCGGCTATTTTAATACAATTTCTACTATCCTTATCATTGACAGCCCCGGCTTCGAATCCTTCAAGGCTGTGCTTCTTGATAAATTTATTGATTGCATCCGCCAGAACTTCTCTCAGCGGGCGAGTCTCTTTGCCGTAGTTAGTTATGGCTAGAATTACACCAAAACCTCTGATCTCGAACCGTGCTTCATTGCCCACTACATAGCCAGTTACGCGTGGCGCCTTGCCATTCGCTACTTTTCCTTCTCCCAGCGCTGCGCCCGCCGGCGGTGTTTGGAGGGAGCGGCCGGTGTCGAATCTTTTGAGGCCGGCCATCGTAAACAAGTAACACCCTCTCCCCTGAAGCACAAGGAAGCCTGCCTTAACTAACGTGGTAAGCTCTATATCGCAAACTGATCTGGTTTGTCTTCTTAAACTCATATACTCAGTTACAGTAAATCCTGTTTCGGCATTCGTTTTGACAAGCTCCGCAAGGGCTTCTACTTGTCCAAGCGAGCTTGCCTTGCCGGCAGGCAGGCTACCTTGAGACGTCATTTCTTTCAGGTCTTCGCAGATTCCCTCTACATTCTGACGTACCGTTTTGCGAACCGCCCCTTCCAACTGGCGAATAAGTGAATCAACAGACTCCATATTTTCTTCAAGCCAAGCGCTAAGCTTCGCCGGAGTATCCAGTTTTCTTCCCTCTTCTTGTTCCTTAAATTTTGCGATAATCCCGTCCGCATCTTTTTTGCTATTTTCCGGAACTTGGATTTTCAACGCTTCCAAAATATCTTCGATTGCCTTCTTTACCTCCGCGAGCTCATTTATTTCCCCCAGCGACGAGCCGAAGGGGCGGCTTTCTATTGCACAGATGGCATTCGTAATCTCCGTCTGCTCTTCCTCAGCGCTCCATTGCGTCAAGGCCTTCTTCAGGACAAGAATCGCGCTCCGACTCCCTAAAGTCCCTAAGGCCCTATAGGCCGCGATTCTAACGTCTCGATTGGGATCGCGTAATGCCCTAGTTTCAAATATGCCCTGCTTAACTTTGATAATGTTGCGGTTCGGATATGTATTTAAAAGTTCGGCGAGGGCCTCAAGGGCGGCAAGGCGGACTCCTGGCTCTTTGTCGTCGGAGAGGTCGACCAGCGAAAAAATCGCCGCATACCCTTCGAATCTAGCAGCGCTTTTTGCGGCAGCGCGCCTGACTACGGGATTCTCATGGTTAAATAAATTTAAAACTTCGGTGGGCAATTCGCTATCCCCAAATTTATCGCCCAATTTCCTTAGCGCCGATATGATAGAAGCGGGGCTCTTTTCTCTCCTCAATTTCCTGATGAGTACTTCGCGAGGATCGCGGTACCGCAGGATTTCGTAACAAACCAAACAAGCCACGGCAATTCCGCCAATAATCAGTGCAGCCATTCCAGCAGTAAACGCTATGTTGTAATAATCAACCTCCCCCAGCGCT